>NZ_JBHMIS010000012.1:0-145520 GCF_048060415.1 Micromonospora sp. LOL_024 | reverse complement strand
ACGCGGCTTCGCGATCCTCACCGGCCGCTGGCGCACACTCCGCCACACCACCGCCAGCCCAGGCCAAATCGGCGACATCGTCCGCGCCGCTCTCCACCTCACCCACTTCGAATACCGATACCTACCGAATCCTTGCTGAGATCACCTCACTTGACGCGCTGGAAGCGCGCTCCGGTGGACGTTTCGGATTCCACTGGGAGGAGTTCCCGTGGGGCTCGGACTACTATGCCGAGCACGGTTCATGATGCCCGACGACGGTCTGGAAACGCTGCGCGACTCCGATGCGATCTATTTCGGTGCCGTCGGGATGGCCCACCGTGGCCGACCACATCAGCCTCTGGGGGCTTCGCCTGCGCATCTGGGACCAATGATCCTGGCCGGGGCGCTGCTACTCGTTGCGCAGTGCTGCTGAGCGTGGCTTGAGCGTGGCCAGGCGAGGAACCGCGCGTGCAGCGCTCCCATCCACGACACTGTCCGCCTCCGCCCCCACCGCCACGCCGAAGGTCGCGACACCTCCTACCTCGGCTTGCGCCACCCATCGATGCCTTGGTCGTTCAGAAGCGCGGCCGTCTCCCCGGGTTGCCGTCACCGTCGCCGCCAACACCGATAGATTTCGATGCGGCGAGTTGATGTCACACGCGAAAGGCCAGGTGAAACGCCATAAACACGTAAGTCACACTGCGTGACGGGCTGAAAATCCCACACGTACTATGTGCTCGCCGGCAACATGCCGGTCTTGGTCCACAATACGGGGCCATGTGACGTTCCGGCGCTCGGTCCTCATCGTCCTGCTGGAGTCGGAGATGATTGGACAGCGAGGACGGCCGATAATGGTAAGGGAACTGTCTGGCAAGCTCCTGGAACGACCGGGAACGCGAACATGGTCCGCACTATGAACCCGACCGCTCAGTATCCGAATGGGTACGTACGCTTTCATAACAGTCACGGTCAGCCGATCGGGCTCAACGGGAAGCCAGGCTCAAAGGCCGAAACCCACATCCCAATGAATCCCGACGGCACATTTCCGACCCCGGTTGGATGGTAGACGTGGACTTGAACGTTGAAGGCCAACTGGTAACTCGTGTTTGCTTCGATGCTGCTCTCACGATCCTTACTAGTGGGGACTGTGAACTGCGCGTGGAGACCGATTCGATCATCAAAACGCCTGCTGGTGACCTGGTACGGTTCGACCCGGAGTCTCCAGCCGCTGCCGCCATCCACCTCGCGCAGTTAGTGCGCGATAGCGTTGCCTTGGCTGACGTAGGAAACGGTGGCAATCTAGAAGTGACATTTGAGAGTGGAGCCCAACTGATCGTTGCTCCGCATGCCGAGTATGAGGCTTGGGGTCTTGTCGGGCCGAACGGAAGGCGAGTGATGTGCTTGCCTGGTGGTGAGATTGCGTTCTGGGGCGAACGGGACTCCTCGTAAAGAAATCTCTCCTGTGCGCTTGCTATTGCGAATGGACGCTGTCGTGCCTCGACGGGGGCATCGGCTCAAAGGGCGCATCTGTCAGGGTTTCGACCAGTGGGCGAATGTCCGGCCGGTGAGCTTTCTGCCGGGCATCACCAGCCCACTACGGAAAGCCGACACCGTCGAACTCGACTGGGTCGTCGTACGTGAGAACACCGAGGGCGAGTGCGCCGGCCTCGGTGGACGCAACCTCTCCGCCCGCGGTACGGGCGGAGAGGTTGCGTCCAGTCTGACCTGTTCACCGAGGTCGGCTGCGAACGGATCATGCGGTTCGCCTTCGACCTCGCACGGACCAGAACCCGCAAGAAGGTGGCCAGTGTCACCAAGAGCAACACCTAGCAGTACGGCATGGTCCTCTGGGACGACACGTTCCGGCGGGTCGCCGCCGACTATCCGGACGTCGAGACGGAAAGTGTCCTGGTGGACACGATGGCGGCCAAGTTCGTCCTCCACCCCGAAGACCTCTCGGTTGTCGTCGCATCCAATCTGAAATGCGGATATCCTTTCTGACCTCGGCAGCGCCCTCGCGGGCAGTCTCAGTCTCGCCCCGAGCGTCGATCTGAATACGGAACGCCGATACCCGAGCATGTTCGAGCCGGTCCACGGATCCGCGCCCGACATCGCCGGAATGGGGATCTGCAATCCGATCGGCGCTATCGGTAGTGTCGCAATGATGCTGGCCCACCTCGGCCTACCCGACGAGGCCAGGAAGATTAACGTCGCCATTGAGGCGACCACCGCCCAAGGTCTCTTGACACGTGATATCGGCGGCAACGCCAACACGAAGACGGTAACCGAGGCCGTCATCAAGAACCTTTCGGATTGATCGCCGCGCACCCGGGTGCGCCACGACCGGCCAGCCCGGTCGGGCTCGGGCAACGCGCGGCCCGAGCCCGACCGGCCGTTGCACCTCAGGCGGTGGCGAGGCGTTGACCCTCGCCGCCCAACGACGCCGCGTCGATGTCCGCCGGCCGCAACGTCAGGGCGAGGACGTCGGCGACGTCGGCCAAGATGTGCACCGTCAGTGCCTCGCGAACCTCGGCCGGCAGGTCGTCCAGGTCAGGCTCGTTACGGGCCGGTACGACCACCTCGGTCAGGCCGGCCCGGTGAGCGGCGAGGAGCTTCTGCTTCACGCCACCGATGGGCAGCACCCGCCCGGACAGAGTCACCTCCCCGGTCATCCCGAACTCTGGGCGGACCGGACGGCCGCTGGCCAGCGATGCCAGCGCGGTGACCATGGTGATGCTGGCACTGGGGCCGTCCTTCGGTACCGCACCGGCGGGTACGTGCAGGTGGATCCGCCGCCCGGCGAGGGCGTTGGGGTCCAGACCGAGCCGCCGGCCGTTGGCGCGCAGGTAGGACAGGGCGATGTGCGCCGACTCCTTCATCACGTCGCCGAGCTGGCCGGTCAGGGTCAGTCCCGGATCACCCTCCATGCTGGTCGCCTCGATGAAGAGCACATCTGCCGCGGCACCGGTGACCGCCAGCCCGGTGGCCACGCCCGGGGTCGCCGTACGCTCCGCCGACTCGGGAGTGTGCCTCGGCCGGCCGAGATAGCGGACCAGATCGTCGGCGTCGACGCGGGCCGGCGTCTGATCGTCGGCCTGGGCCACGGCGACCTTCCGCATGATCTTCGCCAACGCCCGCTCCAACTGCCGGACGCCGGCCTCGCGGGTGTACTTGCCTGCGATCCGGGCCAACGCGGAAGCCTCCACGTCAACCTCGTCGGCGGTCAATCCGGCGCGCTCCCGCTGACGCGGCAGCAGGTGGTCGCGGGCGATGGCGACCTTCTCGTCCTCGGTGTACCCGTCCAGGCTGACCAGTTCCATCCGGTCCAGCAATGGAGCAGGGATACTGTCCACCACGAGCAGGGATACTGTCCACCACGTTGGCGGTGGACAGGAACAGCACGTCGGACAGGTCGAGGTCAACCTCCAGGTAGTGGTCCCGGAAGGTGCGGTTCTGCGCCGGGTCGAGCACCTCCAGCAACGCGGCGGCCGGATCTCCCGCGTACCCGACGGAGAGCTTGTCGACCTCGTCGAGGAGCACCACCGGGCTCATCGAACCCGCCTCGCGCAGCGCCCGGACGATGCGACCGGGCAACGCGCCGACGTAGGTGCGCCGGTGGCCCCGGATTTCCGCCTCGTCTCGGATGCCGCCGAGGAAGACCCGGACGAACTTGCGGCCGAGCGCCCGGGCGACCGACTCGCCGAGGCTGGTCTTGCCGACGCCGGGCGGACCGGTCAGGGCAAGGACAGCACCGGAGCCGCGACCGCCGACCACGTCGAGGCCACGCTCGGCCCGCCGGTTACGCACCGCCAGATACTCCAGGATGCGGTCTTTCACGTCGCCAGGCCGGCGTGGTCGGCGTCGAGCACGGCCCGCGCCGCCGCCAGGTCGGTGTTGTCCTCGGTACGGGTGCTCCACGGCATCTCTAGCACCGTGTCCAGCCAGGTGCGGATCCAGCCTGCCTCGGGCGACGTGTCGCTGGCCCGCTCCAACTTGCCGACCTCGCGCAGCGCCGCCTCGCGTACCTTCGCCGGCAGGTCGGCGCACTCGACGCGGGCCCGGTAGTCGGCGGAGCCGTCCGGTGCGTCCTCGCCGAGTTCCTTGCGGATCGCGGCGAGCTGCTGGCGCAGCAGGAACTCCCGCTGCGACTTCTCCAGTCCGTCGCGCACATCGGAGTTGATCTGCTCGGTGACCTCCTGCTCTGCCAGGTGGTCCTTCACCCAGCCGACGTTGCCATCGAACACCTGCTATCGCGTCGAGTTGAGCGTGTATGACTCAAGCTCGGGCAAGCCGCTGTTGTTCCGTGGTGTGGCCTGGAACACGTCGGACCGATCACCGCGGGCCACGGCGAGCGGACGGCCGTTTCGCCTCGCCTACCGTGCGAGAACCAGAATCGAGGATTCCGATGCCACGCAAAACGCGGACCGTCGCAAGGCGCGCTTTGTTGCGCAATTGCGGGGCGATGAGTCAAACTTTGACCACACCCCGCCAGACACAGGGAGTAATTGACGATGGCTAGAAAAGTAATCACGGTCCTGACCGACGACCTCGACGGTGGAAAGGCCGACCGGACGGTCGAGTTCAGCTTGGATGGCGTGGCGTACACCATCGATGTCTCCGACGAGAACGCCGGTGTCCTGCGCAAGGCGCTGGATCCTTTTATCGATGCCGGCCGTCGACTCGGCCGTGGGGGGCCCGACACCAGCCGCACCCCGCGCCGCGCCAGCGGTTCACCGGCGCCCGGAATGAACCGTGAGCAGAACCGCGCCATCCGGGAATGGGCGGTCAAGAACGGTTACAAAATTTCCGAACGTGGTCGCATCCCCGTTGAGGTGGTCGAGGCATACAAGGGCCGCTGAGGAGGAGTACACCCGTTCTGCCGCAGTAAGGCCCAGTGGCCCAGGTCGCCGACGTTCGAAACGGGTCGCTCGGCCCGGACACGCGTGGGGCCGCCCGGAAGGATGCTCCGGACGGCCCACGCGCATGGCGCCGGTCGGTGTGCGTCAGTTGACCTGGATCCGCACCGCGTCGAAGGCGGGGGTCTGGTTCGCCCGCTCCGACATCGGAATTCGGTGCGAACCGTCACCGGCCCAGACCGCGCACTGAGCGGTACCGGAATCCGGCAGACCCGGAACCTGGATGGTCACCTCGTCCGGCTGGGCACCGCCGCCACCGTCCTCGGTGGCGACGAAGAAGGCCGGCACCGGCTCCGGCGCCGGAGCCTCGTCGACGTTGGGCAGCATCCGGCACGCGGTGTGGAAGTGGCCGCGGGTCAGGCCCTGCTCGTTGAGCAGCGAGCTCTCCAGGTAGTAGCCGCCTTGACCGGCCGGCAGGAACCGGTCCCGGATCAGGTTGCGGGTGCTGACCCGCAGCGCGAAGCCCTCGTTGCGGTTGATCTCCTGCGGCGAGTCCGTGATCAGCAGCGACGGGTTGTTGGCCGCGGCGCCAACCTCACCGAAGGCGGTGCTGATGCACCGGTTGCCGTTCTGGAAACCGTCGTGCGGCTGTAGCCGGCTGTCGTCGCAGTTGCTGGCGAGCACGTCGAGGCCGTTGTCGTTGTCCCCGCCGTTGTCGTTGCCGCCATCGTTGTCGTTGCCGTCATCGTTGTCGTTGCCGCCACCGCCGTTGTTACCACCGTTGTTGTTGTTGACCGGCTGGACCTGGCAGGCGGCGAGACCGGCCAGGCTGCGTGGCCGAGGGCCGAAGCGGTCGATGGCGGTGGTGATCCGGTCGAGGGTCGCCCGACGCTTGCTGGCCAGCGGGCCGAGGACCGCGTTGTTGATGAACGCCTGGCCCTTGTTCCCATCGGCGGCGAGCCGCTGGTCGGCCTCGGTGATCTGGGTCTGCAGGGCGTTCAGGTTGCGGTCCACCTCGGCGCGGGCCCGGTCGGGCACCTGCGGCAGCCGACTGACCACATCCGGACAGGCGACGGCGACGGCACCGACGGTCGCGCCGCCGGTCCCCGCGCGGGTGTCCTGACACTCCTCGACGGTCTGCTGACCGTCACCCCAGTGGTTGGTCACCCAGCGGCCGTTCTGCCAGGTGCGGGTGGTGGTGACGCCGCGACCGGCCGGCGCGGTGGCACCGGGGCTCGGTTCCACGCAGTCGGCCGACACCGGGCGCTGCTGATTTTTGTTCTGCCGTCGGTCACCGGCCGACGAGATCTGGGTCACGGCGACCACGCCACCGAAGACAGCGAGCGTGGCGCCAACGGCCAGAAGTCGCTTGGTCCGCGCGTTACCGGATGGTCGGCGCGACCGGGTTGACCTGCGCATCGAATTGCTCTCCTTCTCGATCCGGTTCCTGATTCGTGACTCGACGGACCGAACGGAATCCTGGTGGCCTGCTCGACGGTGGCCGTCCGAACACGCCGATGGCACGTCGACGAGCGACGATGCCCTTTCCGCACCGTCTCCCGCACCTGCCGGTGCGGGTTGGGGAGATCCTGTCCATTCCCGGTGAGGTACGGCCCCGCCACGACGGCGGTTCAAAGGGTGGTGACCTTTTTTCGAGCTTCTCTTTCCGCGTCGGAGTCACTACCGTCCGCCCGGGACGACTGCCGCTACGGTCCAGTCAGTCCTGGCAGAGGTGTTCGTAGGCGAACGGGTCCACGAGTTCGTCCTGGCGGGCCCGCAACCGCCGGATGCCGCTGAGCAGATCCCCGCGCGAAACCAGCGTCGGCGTTTCCGTCTCCGTTTTCCTCAACCGTTCGCCGACGGCCAGGACTGCCAGGTCTTCGGCGAAGCGGGCCGCATCGATCCCGCAGTGCAGCCCGTTCGCGCCCAGCGTCACCCGCTCCACGATGAAGCCACCGGACCGCACCTCGGCCCAGCCCCATCCCTCGGCCGGTCCCGAAGCCCACCGCACGTGCAGCCCGCGCAGTATCGGATCCGCCAGCCGCCGCGCCACGTACGCCTCGACCGCCTCGACCCGGGCGAGCACGCCGATGTCGTTGACCGCGCCGTCCCGCCCGTCGGGCAGCCGGCCGACGATGTCACGGAACTCGACATACGACTCCGCCGACGCGTCGGCGCCCTGGGCGTACCGGCGGGCATCGATGACATACCCGGCGATCCGCGGCCCGTGCCCGGCGGCGCGCAGGGTGGCGGAGACGATCCGCACCAGCGGCAGGCCGACCGCCGCCACCACCGCCTCCGTGGTCCGCTCGACGCGGCGGCCAGCCGGGTCGGACGATGGTTCCCGAAGTTCGACCGCGAACTCCGGTCGTCCGGTGTCCGCCGCGCAGACCACCTGGTCGAGCAGCGTGCGGCTGGCCGTGCTCCACTGGTTTCCGGTGAGTCCCGGCGGCCGGCGCCGGAGCAGCTCACCCAGCCGCAGGCCGACGTGAATCCGCCGCTGGGCCAGGAGCAACGCGGGGCCGCGACCGGCGCCGACAGGCACCGTCGACAGCCAGCAATCGTCACCGGTCATCGTCGTAACCACCAATCCTGCTGCCGATCGCCGAGTCTAGGATGACGATTGTTGTGGCCGGCCCCTCCGGCGGGTCCCTCGACCCGCCGGTGGCGGGCGAACCGGACCCGGTCGGTGCGGTCGCGGGCGCCGAGGAGGTGGACGAGGTGCGGGTCGTGTCCCTGGTGCCGTCGCTGACCGAGGCGGTGGCGGTGACCCGCCCCGGGCTGCTGGTGGGAGCGACCGACTGGTGCGTCCACCCGGCCGACCTGGACGTGCCGCGGGTGGGCGGCAGCAAGTATCCCGACCTGGACCGGGTGCGGGCGCTCCGCCCCGACCTGGTCCTGCTCAACAACGAGGAGAACCGTCGCGAGGATGCCGCTGCCCTGGCCGCCGCCGGAGTGCCGACCCGGGTGAACTCCCCGCGCAGCGTCGACGGGGCGCTGGCCGAGGTGACCGACCTGCTCCGCGATCTGGGTACCCCGGCCGAGCCCGGCTGGCTGGCCACGGCCCGGCGGGCCTGGGCCGCGCCCGCGCCGACGGCGCTCGCGCGACGGGCGGTGGTGCCGGTATGGCGGCGACCCTGGGTGGTGCTCGGCGCCGACACCTTCGCCGGCGACGTGCTGCGCCGGCTCGGCGTCTGCAACCTGTACGCCGAGCAGCCGGAACGCTATCCCCGGCCGGCCCTGGAGCAGATGCTGGTGGCGCGGCCGGATCTGGCGGTGCTGCCGGACGAGCCGTACCGGTTCACGGTGGACGACGGACCGGAGGCGTTCGCCGGTATCCCCTGCGTGCTGGTATCCGGTCGGCACCTGACCTGGTACGGCCCGTCGCTGGCCGAGGCCCGCGGGGTGCTGGCCGCACAACTCGCCCACCCGGTCGTCGCTGGCTGACCGCTCGTCGGAACCGACGGGCGCCGCCCTTCGCGGAACCGGCGGTGGCCGAGTGGTCCCGATGGAGAGGGGTCGAAGGTCCCGCCCGGTCGGGGCCCGGTCGGCCCTGACCGCGGCTCACCCTCCGGGCGTCCAATAGAAGTGCCACCGGGACAGCGGTGCGAAGCAGCGAAGGGACGTGGACACGATGACCGCGATGACCGAGCGGAACACCGCCGCCGTCAACAGCCCGGCGACCGGGACCGTCCGGGAGCCCACCGCCCGGAACCGGGCCACCCATCACCTGCTCGGCGGGCTCCGCCTGGCGCTGGGCTGGGTCTTCCTCTGGGCCTTCCTGGACAAGATGTTCGGCCTTGGGTTCGCCACCGAGGCAAAGAACGCCTGGATCGACGGGGGCAGCCCGACCGAAGGCTTCCTCGGCTTCGGCGCCGCCGGCCCGTTCCAGGGCTTTTACAACAGCTTCGCCGGCGCCGCCTGGGCCGACTGGCTGTTCATGATCGGCCTCGCGGCCATCGGCACGGCCCTGATGCTCGGCATCGGGGTACGCGTCGCCGCCGCAGCCGGTGGCCTGATGCTGGTGCTGATGTGGACGGCCGTCCTGCCTCCCGAAAACAATCCCTTCATGGACGACCACCTGGTCTACGCCGGCCTGCTGGCACTACTCGCGGTGACCAACGCCGGTGGCACCTGGGGCCTGGGCCGCACCTGGGCGCGGCTTCCGGTCGTCCAGCGCTTCGGCTGGCTCCGCTGACAACGCCTCCCCGCGCGGGCGGGCGTCACCTCCGGGTGACGCCCGCCGAAATGTGCGCCGGTCGCCGGGCGCGACGGCCGCCACCGAGGTCAGGACCATCCGGTGGCCCGGCCGGTCGTAGCATCCGGCACAATCATGGTGACCGAAACCGACGTCCCAGGAGAATCCGCATGAACCAGGCAGCGAGCAAGCCCGAGATCGGTCCGATCGAGGGTGCCCCGCCGGCCGACCTCGTGGTTGAGGACATCAGCGTGGGCGGGGGTCCTGAGGCCCAGCCCGGCCAGGTGGTCCGCGTGCACTATGTCGGAGTTTCGCACTCCACCGGGGCCGAGTTCGACGCGTCCTGGAACCGGGGCGAGGCGTTCGAGTTCCCGCTCGGTGGCGGGCGGGTCATCGACGGTTGGGACCAGGGTGTGGCGGGGATGCGGGTCGGTGGCCGGCGCAAGCTGACCATCCCGCCGCACCTCGGGTACGGCAGCCGGGGCGCGGGTGGCGTGATCAAGCCCAACGAGACCCTGGTCTTCGTGGTCGACCTGCTCGGCGTCCGCTGACCCGCGTGTCCGGCGCCGGCCCCCATGCCCGGCGCCGGACCCTGCGGCCGGCACGGGTCAGGCCGCCGCGAGCGTCCGCTCGGGTGCCGCGCCGACGACCGGGATGATCCGTCGCAGGCCGGTGGCGCGCAGCACGCGCTGCACCACGGGCGGCGGATCGACCAGCACCAGCTCGCCACCCTGGGCCCGCACCCAGAGTCGGGCCGCGACCAGCGTGCGCACCCCGGTTGCGGAGAGCAACCGGACACCGGAGAGATCTACCCGCAGCTCCGGGCGGCTGGGAGCCGCCCACAGGGCGGCGCGGAACACGGCGACGGTGGCAATGTCGATCACACCGATCACCCGAACGCACACCGCGTCGTCGGAGACGTCGGTCTCGACGTGGAACCGCTCCTCGGGCTCTCGCATGAGTTGAACCTATCCCCCACCGCCGACACTTCCACCCTGCGCAGAGGTGGTTCCGGGTAAGCCCAGGGCACGACCCTCAGCCGCCGCGCGTCCACCCTAGGGACGATCCCCCGTCGGGACGCGACCCGCGTCCGGGCACCATGCCGGGGAGGCCGGCCCGGCCCGCGACGACCCTGCCCGGCACGTCCGGTCCCGGTCAGCCGCCGCTGGCTGACGGCTGTGGCTCGGGTGAGCCGCCGGCCACCGCACCCGGATCCGGCGCCTGGGTGGGCGCGGGCCGCAGCCCGGCGGGCACGGGCAGCGCGCTGCCCTTGGCGAACTGGTCCCAACTCACGTTCCAGGCCGTCCAGCCGTTGCCCTCGTTGAGTTCGACCTCGGTCCCCGTGACGGTCACCAGGTCGCCGACCTGGGTGATGCCCATCAGCCAGTCCGCATTGGCCGCGGAGAGGTTGGTGCAACCGTGCGACACGTTGGTGTACCCCTGGTCCCCCTCCGACCAGGGCGCACCGTGGATGAACTCGCCGCCCCAGGTGAGCCGCTGCGCATCTTCGACGTCCACCACGTAGGGGTCGGCGGAGCCGCGCGTGTCGAATGTGGTGAAGTCGTGCTTGTCCATGATCACCATCTTGCCGCTGGAGGTCGGGGTGCTCGGCTTGCCGAGGCTGACCGGCAACTTGCGGAGCAGCTTGCCGTCGCGCATCACCGACATCTGCTTGGTCGCGTTGTCGATCTCCAACTCGACCTGCCGGCCAATTTTCGAGGTCGCCCGTCGATCGGCGTCACCGACGTTCTCCTTGCCGATCGGCAGGCCCTCCAAGGCCGAGCGGACGCTGATCCTCGTGCCGGGTCGCCAGAAGTCAGGCGCCCGGTAGTACACCTGGCTACCGTCGGACACCCAGGACCAGGTGCCCGGTTGCGGCGGATCCGTCTTCACGAACAGACGGCGCTGAACATCCGTCCTGGCCTCTTTCGGAATTGGCGGGTCGAAGGCGACCGTTACCGGCATAGCCGTGCCGTACGTCCGATCTCCGGCGAAATAGAGAACGCTGGTGATCGCCGGTTTCGACGATTTCGGCCGGGTCGTGAACGTGGTCCTCCGGGTGACGGTGGTTCCCGAGTCTCCGGTCGCGGTCACCTCCGCGGTGTAGGTCCGCTTCGGCTCCAGGACCTTGCTCGGCACCCATCCGGTGCCGTCCTCGCGGGGCTCGACCGCCACCGCCGCACCCTTGTCGTCGGTGATCCGCACGGCGGTGACCCGCCCATGCTTGACGACGGTGCCGATCTCGCCGCTGACCGGTACGTCCCGGGAGCCCTCGGCCGGTGTGACGGCCAGCTCCGGGCTGGTCCGCGCCTCGGCCGACTGTCCGGGCCTGCGGTCACTGGTGCACGCGCCCAGCGCCAGCGGTGCCGCCGCCACACCCACCGCCAACAGCGTCAGTCGCCGCCTCAACCTCATGATGCGTCCCCCCGTTTATCGCCGCGTCCTCCGCCATATTCTGGCGGCTCGGCGTGGCCGTTTCCGCAATTTCCGGCAAGATCCTCGATTCCGGCGAGAGCGGAGACATTTCCCGGCGAACATTTTTCCTATAAGCACACCAGAATGCCGGTGGAATACCGTCAGACGACGTTACGGGCGATAGCCGGCGGGCTGTGGCCAATGGTCTGTTTGCCGCCCAGGGAGGTCAACGTCCAGACCCAACCGGAACTGGACGTGACCCCCGGTCGTCACGGGTCGGCGGGCGGCGGTCAGGCGGCGGCGATCAGCAGCGCCGGCTGCTCGACGCAGTCCGCGACATGCCGCAGAAAACCACCGGCGACCCCGCCGTCGCAGACCCGGTGGTCGAAGGTGAGGCTCAGCTGCGTCACCTTCCGCACCGCCAGCCGGCCGTCGACGACCCACGGCTTGTCCACGATCCGGCCCACACCGAGCAGTGCCGCCTCGGGGTGGTTGATGATCGGGGTCGAACCATCGACCCCGAACACCCCGTAGTTGTTCAGCGTGAAGGTCCCGCCGGTGAGCCGGGCCGGTGGCAGGTCACCGGACCGGGCCGCCGCCGTGGTGGCCGCCAGTTCGGCCGCCAACTCCGCGGTGGTGAGCCGGTGGGCGTCACGCAGCACCGGGACGACCAGACCGCGGTCGGTCTGTGCGGCGATGCCCAGGTGCACCCCGGCTGCCTGGACGATCCGCTGCGCCTCGGTGTCGACCCGGGCATTGAGCCGCGGGTAGCGGCGCAACCCCGACAGGCAGATCCGCGCGAGCAGGGCCAGGATGCTCACCGGCTGATCCGGACGGGCGACATTTATCGCGGCCCTGGTCGCCAGCAGACCGGTCGCGTCCGCGTCCACCCAGATGGTCACCTCCGGGATCTCCCGCCGGCTGCGCGACAGCTTGTCCGCGATCACCCGGCGGACGCCGGTCAACGGGATGACCAGGTCCTCGGTACCGGCCGTCGCCGCGTCGAGCCGCGCCGGATGGTGCGCCGACGCGGCCGGCAGGTCAGGCACCGCGCTGAGCCGGGCCGAGCCGGTCGCGCCGACCGGGTTAGGCACGCCGACCGCCCCGGTGGCGGTGCCGGCCGCCTCCACGTCGGCGCGCCGGACCACACCGCCGGGACCGCTGCCGCGAAGCGTCGCCAGGTCGACCCCACGCTCACGGGCCAACCGCCGCACGATCGGCGAGATCACCAGGGACGGCGCCGCCGCAGGCGCTCCGGGATCCTGCCCGGCTACCGCCGGAGTCGGCAGGCCGGAATTGGGTGGGGGCACCGCCCGGCCGGGCGAGGCCGCCGTAGGGACGTGCGGGACGGGGGTGCGGCTGGAGCCCGGAGCGTGCGTGACCGCCGCGAGCCGGGACCGCCGGCGGCAGCCGGAACCGCCGTGGCCGGTGCCGTACCCGATCAGGACGTTGCCGGAGCCGGCCCGCTCCTCCTCGCGGTAGACGGCGTGGCCGGCGGGCGGGGCGTCGACGTCGGCCGGTTCGGCGACGGTGATCAGTGGTTGGCCGACCGGACGCACCTCGCCCTCCGCGCCGTGCAGGGCGACGACCCGGCCGGCGTACGGGCAGGGCACGTCGACGACGGCCTTCGCGGTCTCGACCTCGACCACGCTCTGGTCGACGGTCACGATGTCGCCTACCGCGACCCGCCACCGCACGATTTCCGCCTCGCTGAGTCCTTCGCCGAGGTCGGGTAGCAGAAACTCACGCTCGGTCATGCCGCGCTGCCCTCGGCCAGCCAGCGCGGATCCGGCTGGTCCGCCCACTGCAACCGGGCCACCGCGTCCAGCACCCGGTCGACCGAGGGCAGGTGGGTGTGCTCCAGCATCGGCGCCGGGTACGGGATGTCCAGCCCGGAGACCCGCAGCACCGGGGCGTGCAGGGCGTGGAAGCAACGCTCCTGCACCCGGGCGGCGATCTCGGCGCCGACCCCGGCGAAGCCCTGCGCCTCCTGCACCACCACGCACCGGCCGGTGCGCCGGACCGAGGCGGCGATCGTGGCGTCGTCGAACGGCACGATGGTGCGCACGTCGACCACCTCGAGGTCCCAGCCCTCCTCGCGGGCGGCCTCGGCGGTCGCCAGCGCGACCGGCACCGCCGGCCCGTACGCGACCAGGGTGGCGTCGCGGCCGGACCGGCGTACGACCGCCCGGCCGAACGGCTCGGTGCGCGCCGGCAGCGGCGTCTCGGCGCTGGTGAAGTAGAGCTTCTTCGGCTCCATGAACACCACCGGGTCGGGGTCGTCGATCGCCTCCCGCAGCAGCGAGTACGCGTCGTCGACAGTCGCCGGGGTGACCACCTTCAGGCCCGGGGTGTGCGCGTAGTACGCCTCCGAGGAGTCGCAGTGGTGCTCCACGCCACCGATGCCGCCGGCGTAGGGAACCCGGATCACCATGGGTACGCTCAGCGCGCCCCGGGTGCGGTTACGCAGCTTCGCCACGTGGGAGACGATCTGCTCGAAGGCCGGGTACGCGAAGGCGTCGAACTGCATCTCGACCACCGGGCGCAGCCCGGACATGGCCAGCCCGACGGCGAAGCCGACGATGCCCGCCTCGGCCAGTGGCGTGTCGAAGCACCGCTTGTCGCCGAACCGCGCCTGCAACCCGTCGGTGATCCGGAAGACGCCACCGAGCTGGCCGACGTCCTCACCGAAGACGACCACCCGCTCGTCGTCGAGCATCGCGTCGGCGAGCGCGCCGTTGAGCGCCTTCGCCATGGTCATGGTGGCCATCAGGCGTCCTCCTCCGAGGCGGCGAGTTCGGCGCGGACCTGCTCGCGCTGCTCCACCAGTTGCGGGGTGGGCTGGGCGTAGACGTGGTCGAAGAGGCTGAGCGGGTCGACCGTGGGCTCGGTGTTCATCCGTTCGCGCAGCTGCGCGGCGGACGTCTCGGCCTGCTCGGCGATCTCGGCCACGGCCGCGTCGTCGAGAATGTTCCGGCCGCGCAGGTAGATCTCCAGCCGGGTCAGCGGGTCACGGTCACGCCACGCCTCGACCTCCTCCGCGTCGCGGTATCGCGAGGCGTCGTCAGCGTTGGTGTGCGGCTCCATCCGGTAGGTGTGCGCCTCGACCAGGAACGGTCCCTTACCGGCGCGGGCGTGCGCGACCGCTCGGTTGAGCACGGCGAGCACGGCGACCGGGTCGTTGCCGTCGACCTGCTCGCTGGGCACGCCGTAGCCGACACCCTTGTGGGCCAGCGACGGTGCGGCGGTCTGCCGGGACAGCGGGACGCTGATGGCGTACCGGTTGTTCTGCACGAAGTAGACCACCGGCGCCTTGAACACGGCGGCGAAGTTGACCCCTTCGTGGAAGTCGCCCTCGCTGGTGGCGCCGTCGCCGATGTAGACCAGGGCCACGGTGTCGCGGCCCTGGTACGACTCGCCGTAGGCCAGACCGGCGGCGTGCACGCACTGGGTGGCCAGCGGGGTGCACTGCGGTGCGGTGCACCGCCGGGCGGGGTCGTACCCGCAGTGCCAGTCGCCACGCAACAGCGTGAGTACCTCGACCGGGTCGATGCCGCGGGCGGTCAGCGCCATCGACTCGCGGTAGGTGGGGAACACCCAGTCGTCGTCGCGCAGCGCGAGGACACCGCCGACCTGGCATGCCTCCTGGCCCCGGGAGGACGGGTACACGGCGAGCCGGCCCTGCTTGGTCAACGCGGTGGCCTGCGTGTCGAAGCGCCGGCCGACGACCATCCGCCGGTACATCTCCCGCAGCGCCTCCAAGGGCGGCTCGGGATAGTCGGCGCGGGCCGGCAGCAGGGTGCCGTCGGGGTTCAGCAGCCGCACCGGCTCGGCCTGGGGCAGCAGGCCGGCGGAGGGGTCTGGCGCGCTCGGTCGGCGCCTGCGCGGGGATGCCCTGCGGGCCGCCTGGGGGGTGGTCGTCACGGCGGAACCTCCTGGACGTGTGGTGGACCTATGCTCCTGGTGTCGGATGATTGACTCAAGATGGCCGGCAAACGCGGGACCAATGGCACCAGATGGAGGTTCTGATGAGCCAGGAGGCCGCCGACGGACCGGGCCGACCCACTGAAACGGGACGTTCGGCTGTCGCCCTCGACGAGGTGGACCGACGCATCCTCGACGAGCTGACCCAGGACGGCCGGATGTCCATCCGTACGCTCGCCGAACGGGTGCACGTCTCGCGCACCAACGCGTACGCCCGGGTGGAGCGGTTGCTGCGCGACGGGGTCGTCACCGGGTTCGCCGCGCGGGTCGCCCCGGAGGCCGCCGGCCTGGGCACCTCGGCGTACATCGCGTTGACGATCAGGCAGGACACCTGGCGAGAGGTGTCCGCGGAGCTGGCGCAGGTTCGCTACGTGGAACACGTGGCGCTGCTCAGCGGCGAGCACGACGTGCTCGCGCTGGTCCGGGCGCCGGACAACGCCACCCTGCGGGACGTGGTGCTGGACCGGGTGCAGCGCATCGCCGGGGTGCTGTCCACCCGTAGCTGGCTGGTCTTCGAGGAGTACGACGGGGAACGCAGCCCGTGGGGTGACCGCTCAGCGCTCGGGCGGTGACTCCAGACCCTCGCGGTCGGCCATATCGAGCAGGGATTCCAGCGAGAAGCGTCGCCCGTCCAGCCCCGCGTGCGGGTCGCCCCGGGCGGCGAAGCGGCCCGGCATGTTGGTCACGTCGAAGTCCTCCGGCCGGGCTTCGTCCAGTTCCGCCCAGCCCAGCGGCGCGGAGACCAGCGCGGCAGGCGTCGGTCGGATCGAGTAGGCGGAAGTCATTGTGTGGTCCCGGGCCATCTGGTTGTAGTCGACGAAGACCGGCCGGTCCCGCTGCTCCCGCCACCAGGTGGTCGTCACCAGGTCCGGTCGGCGTCGCTGCATCTCGCGCCCGAGGGCCAGCACCGCGCGCCGGCACTCGCCGAAGCTCCACCGCGCCTCGATGGGCACGTAGACGTGCAGGCCGCGCCCGCCGGTGGTCTTCGGGAAGCCGACCAGGCCAAGCTCGTCGAGGAAGCCCCGCACCTCGTGCGCCACCGGCACCACCTGGTCGAATCCCACCCCGGGCAACGGGTCCAGGTCGACGCGCAGCTGATCCGGGCGTTCGACGTCGGCCCGGGTGACCGGCCACGGGTGAAAGCGCAGCGTGCCGAGGTTGACCGCCCAGATCACCACCGCCAACTCGCCCGGGGCGACCTCGTCGGCGCTACGACCGCTGGGGAAGGTGATGTGGGCGGTGTCCACCCAGTCGGGTGCGCCGGCCGGCACCCGTTTCTGGTAGAACGCGTCACCCCGGTTGCCCTGCCGGGTGGCGACGGTCGCACCCTCGAAGACGCCGCGAGGCCACCGTTCCAGCATGGTCGGCCGGTCGCGCAGCGCACGCAGGATGCCGTCGCCGACGGCGAGGAAGTAGCGCACCACGTCGAGCTTGGTCAGGCCCAGTTTGGGGAAGTACGGCTTGTCCGGGCTGGAGACGCGGACCGTCCGCCGCCCCACCTGGATCTCCTCCGCCGCCGTCGCCACACCTGCGAGGGTACGGCGAACCACCGGGACGGGTGGGCCACCGCCTGACAGTGGGCCGTGGCGGCACCGAACACCCATAACGTGCATATCACTCCAAAGCATGCACAACGTCGACTATCGTGCCAACGGGTTGTCACCATTCCGCACGAAAGCTGGGCCCCAGAGTGACCAACACGGATTGTCGTCCGGCAAGCCCCCGCGTCAGGTTCCGCGGCGACGTGGAAGGCTTGCGCGCCCTCGCCGTCGTCCTGGTACTGATCGGACACGCCAGCCAGAACCTGCTCCCGGGTGGTTTCGTCGGCGTCGACGTCTTCTTCGTCATCTCCGGATTCCTGATCACCGGGCTTCTGGTCACGGAACTGGAACGCACCGGACGTATCTCCCTGGTCGCGTTCTACGCACGCCGAGCCAAACGCCTGCTGCCGGCGGCCCTGGTGGTGCTCACCGCGACCCTCCTGTTGACCTTTGCCTTCCTGCCCCGCACCCGCTGGTCGACCACCGGATGGGACGTCGTGTACAGCGGGCTCTACGCGATGAACTGGCGCCTGGCCGAGCAGTCGGTCGACTACCTCGCCGTCAACCGGGCGCCCAGCGCCCTCCAGCACTTCTGGTCACTGGCGGTCGAAGAGCAGTTCTACCTCGTGTGGCCGCTGTTGCTGGTCGCCGTGGCCTGGCTGGTACGGCACCGGCTCCGTACCGGTCACCTCGCCGTCGCGCTCACGCTCGTCGCCGTGCCGTCGTTCGCCTGGTCGGTGTGGATGACCGCGGATGAGTCGGCCCGCGCCTATTTCGTCACCACCACCCGCATGTGGGAACTGGCGGTAGGCGGCTTCATCGCGCTCTTCGCCCACCAGTTCGACCGGCTGCACCATCTGGCGGCGGCCGGGCTCGCCTGGCTCGGCCTCGCCGCGATCATCACGGCCGCAGTCATGCTGCGGCCCGAGACCGCCTTTCCCGGTTACGCCGCACTCGGACCGACACTGGGCACCGCCGCCGTCATCGCGGGTGGCCTCGCCGCCGGCCGACTCGGACCGGCGGCCCTGCTCGACGTCCGGCCGGTCCGTGCGGTCGGTGCGCTGTCCTACTCGCTCTACCTGTGGCACTGGCCGCTGCTCGTGGTCGCCGAGGCCCGTCTGGGGGAGCTGACCGCGCTCAGCGGCGCCGTCGTGATCGCGCTGTCCGTCGTACCGGCGATACTCACCTACCGCCTCATCGAGAATCCGATCCGGCGCTCACCCGCCCTGTCCTGGAGACCGGCTCGGGCCCTACAACTCGGCGCGGCCTGCACCGGCGTGGCGGTGCTGGCCGGCCTGGCCTTTCAGTTCACGGTCTGGCCACCACCGTCGGCACCGGCGCCGCCGGCGCTCGGCGCGCCCGCACCGTCCGGCTCCCCGAGCGGCGGTACGGCGGAATCCCGAGCGCTCGGCGCCGCAGCGCTGGGTGACAACCCGGCCCAGAGCGAAGCCGGTCAGCCGGTCAACCAGGTCGCCACGTTCATACCGGATCCGCTGGTAGCCGCCCAGGACGGCCCGGACACCCAGCGTGACGGGTGCCACCAGGACATGCGCGGCAGCGAGGTCAAGTCGTGCGGCTACGGTGACCCGGACTCGGGATTCACCGTCGCGCTCGCCGGAGACTCACACGCCGCGCAGTGGCTGCCCGCTCTGCAGCAGGTGGCCACCGACCGCAAGTGGCGCCTGCGGACCTACACGAAGTCCTCCTGCCCCTACATCAAGGGCGCGGTGGCTCTCGACAGCCGGCGGTACGACAGTTGCGTCGAGTGGAACGACAAACTGCGTGCCGCCCTGACCGGAGCCGAACGGCCGGACGTGCTGGTGGTCAGCACCTCGTTCTATCTCATGATCCGCGACGGTCGGCCAGTCACACAGGACACCCGAACCGTGTTCGCGGACGCGCTACGAAGCACCTGGGCGGAAATCGCGTCCGCCCAGGTGCCGGTGATCGTGTTGCGGGACACGCCGTACCACAGCACCGACATCGCCGAATGCGTCTCTGCCAACCCGGGCAGGCTCACCCGGTGCGCCTCGCCTCGTTCGGAGGTGCTCGCGGCCGGCGGCGGACCGGCGCACGAGGCCGCCGCGACGCGGAACGACAACGTTCACCTCGTTGACCTCAACGAGGCGATCTGCCCGCAGGATCGCTGCGCCCCGGTCATCGGTGGCGTGCTCGTCTACCGGGACAACAACCATCTCACCGCCACCTACGTACGAACACTGGCGCCACGGTTGAGCACCGCGCTGGACCGGCTGCTCTGAGTCGAGCCGCCGGCGGCGGTCTCAGCCGGCCGGCAGGATCCGGCGCCAGGCCGGTGATGTCCCCCGGGGCCGCCATTCTCGCGGGTAGCCGACCGACACCTCCTCGAACCGCACCCCGTCGTACCAGGTGGTGCGGGGAATGTGCAGATGACCGTAGACCACCGCGGCGGCGTCGAAGCGTCGGTGCCAGTCGGCCGTGGCCTGCGTGCCGCACCACTGCGCGAAGATCGGGTATCGCAGGACCCGGGTCGGGTCCCGCACCAGCGGCCAGTGGTTGACCAGGACGGTCGGCAGGCCGTCGTCCCGCTCGGCCAGGCGTCGTCCGGTCTCCGCGACCCGTTGCGCGCACCACTGCTCCCGACTCGGAAAGGGGTCGGGGTGCAGCAGGAACTCGTCGGTGCAGACGATGCCGCTGCGGTACGCCTCGGCCAGCGCCGCCTCTGGGGTGTCCAGCCCGTCCGGCCGCCAGCTGTAGTCGTAGAGCAGGAACAGCGGTGCCACCAGCACCGGCCCGCCCGGCCCACGCCAGACGGGGTACGGGTCCTCGGGCGTGTGGACACCCAGTCGCCGGCACAGCTCGACAAGGTGGTGATAGCGGTCCACCCCGCGCAGCCGCACCGGATCCGACGGCGGCGTCCACAACTCGTGGTTGCCGGGCGCCCAGACAACGGTGCCGAAGCGCCGCGTGAGCGTGCCCAGCGCCCATTCGATGTCGGCCACGGTGTCACCGACGTCGCCGGCGACCAGCAGCCAGTCCGCCGACGAGTGGGGGCGCAGGCCCTCCACGACCGTCCGGTTGGCCGGGTGCCCCACGTGCAGGTCGCTGATCGCGAGCAGCGCTCCCCCGCCCTCGGCCGTCATGCGCCGATCGTATGCGGACCGGCAGTCGGTGGCGAGGGATGCCCCGGGGCGGTACGCGGGGTGCCGGACGGCGGACCCGGTAGGATCGGCGGGGGCCGTGACTGGCGCGTGGGATGGAGCACCATCGGGAAGCGGTCCCGTCATGATGACGCATGCCGAGCGCCTGGGCCTTCCACACATCACCTGGAGGTCGCATGTCGCCGAACGCCGAGTCCACCGCATTCCGCAGCGCCCTGGAGGTCATCCGCGGCGTCGAGCCACGCATCGCCGACGCGATCGGGGCGGAACTCACCGACCAGCGCGAGTCACTGAAACTGATCGCCAGCGAGAACTACGCCTCCCCGGCCACCCTGCTTACCATGGGCAACTGGCTCAGCGACAAGTACGCCGAGGGAACCGTCGGTCGCCGCTTCTACGCCGGCTGCCAGAACGTGGACACCGTCGAGGCCCTCGCCGCCGAGCACGCCCGGGAGCTGTTCGGCGCGGCACACGCGTACGCGCAGCCGCACTCGGGCATCGACGCCAACCTGGTGGCGTTCTGGGCCATCCTGGCCGACCGGGTGGAGGCTCCGGCGCTCAAGCGGGCGCGGGCCCGGCACGTCAACGACCTCACCGAGCAGGACTGGTTCGCGCTCCGCCGGGAGCTGGGCGACCAGCGGATGCTCGGCATGTCGCTGGACGCCGGCGGTCACCTCACCCACGGCTTCCGGCCCAACATCTCCGGGAAGATGTTCGACCAGCGCAGCTACGGCACCGACCCGGCCACCGGGCTGGTCGACTACGACAAGGTCGCCGAGGCGGCCCGCGAGTTCCGGCCGCTGGTACTGGTCGCCGGCTATTCGGCGTACCCCCGCAAGGTGAACTTCCGGATCATGCGGGAGATCGCGGACTCCGTCGGCGCCACCTTCATGGTGGACATGGCCCACTTCGCGGGTCTGGTCGCGGGCAAACTGTTCACCGGTGACTTCGACCCGGTGCCGCACGCCCACATCGTCACCACCACCACCCACAAGTCGCTGCGCGGCCCGCGCGGCGGCCTGGTGCTCTGCGGCCCGGAGCTGGCCGACCAGGTGGACCGGGGCTGCCCGATGGTGCTCGGTGGCCCGTTGCCGCACGTGATGGCCGCCAAGGCCGTCGCCCTGGCCGAGGCCCGCCGCCCCGACTTCGCCGACTACGCCCGGCGCATCGTCGACAACGCCCAGGCGCTCGCCGAGGGCCTACTGCGCCGGGGTGCCACGCTGGTCACCGGCGGCACCGACAATCATCTCGTGCTCATCGACGTGACCAGCTACGGGCTGACCGGCCGCCAGGCCGAGCAGGCGCTGCTGGACTCGGGCATCGTCACCAACCGCAACGCGGTGCCGCAGGACCCCAACGGCGCCTGGTACACCTCCGGCATCCGGATCGGCACTCCCGCGCTGACCACCCGCGGGCTCGGCACCGCCGAGATGGACGGCACCGCCGAGCTGATCCACACCGTGCTCAGCCAGACCAGCGCCGGCGCGAACCCCGACGGCACCGTCTCCAAGGCCAAGTACGTGCTCGACCCGGCCCTCGCCGACAAGGTCAGTCACCAGGCCGGCGAACTACTCGCCACCTTCCCGCTCTACCCGAACGTCGACCTCGGCTGAGGTGCAGTCGGGCACGGGTCCGGCCCCACGGCCGGGCCCGCGCCTCGGTCGCGGCACCGTGGCTCTCAGCTCAGCGGACGCTTGAGGTGATAGCGGTGGACCTCGGTGCTGCCCTGCACGTTGTTCACGTCCTCGGCCGCCGAGACGAGTTCCCAACCCTCGCGACCGGCCAGGTTGAGATGCGCGACGGCGGTGTCGCCGTACGCCGTGATGTCCTTCCGGGACCCGTCCGGCCCGTACCAGACGAACGACACATGAAAATTCCGTCCCTGCCCCTGATAGCGGCGGACCAGCAGGGCGTACTCCCAGGCAACCATGCCGCCCATTATGACCGTCCATCGAGGACCGCGGCAGGGCAGCGGTCACAGGTTGCTAAACGGTGAACGCGGTGAGTCGTCTCGTCGGCTCATCCCGTCTGCACCGTGCGCAGCTGCCGGGCGGCGGCCAGGTCGGCGCAGCCGGCCAGCGCCAACGCGTCCCGCAACTCGTCGGCCAGCAGCGCCAGCGCCCTGCCCGCGCCCGCCTGCCCGCCGCTGGCCAGCGCCCAGAGCATCGGCCGACCGACAAGCACCCCCACGGCACCCAGGGCCAACGCGCGCAGCACGTCGACACCGCCCCGGATCCCGCTGTCCAGCAGCACCTCACAGCGATCGCCCACCGCCGCGACCACCTCGGGCAGCATGGTGACGCTGGCCGGCGCCCCGTCGAACTGCCGTCCACCGTGGTTGGACACCACCACGGCCTGCGCGCCCGCCTCGACGGCCCGGACGGCGTCGACCGGATCGAGCAGGCCCTTGACGATCAGCGGCAGGTCGCAGTGCTCGCGCAGCCACCGCAGGTCCGCCCAGCTCAGCGCCGGAGCGAAGGCCGCGCCGCTGTGCACGGTCACCGGCGTGACGCCCGGCGTACCGCCGTGGGCGAGGTCGTCGCGGCCCCCGGGCAGGTTCGCCGCCACCAGGTCCGGCGGCAGCCGGAAGGCGTTGCGCAGGTCCCGCCGCCGCCGGCCGAGCACCGGCACGTCCACCGTGACCACAAGCGCCCGGCAACCGGCGTCGCGGACCCGCGCCAGCAGCTCAACCACGAGCGCCCGCTCACGCAGCCAGTACAGCTGGAACCAGACCTCGGCACCGGTCGCGGTGACCTGCTCGATCGGTGTGCTGCCGAGGATGCTGGCCAGGTACGGTACCCCGGCCGCGCGGGCCGCGGCGGCCAGCGCCGATTCTCCGTCGGGGTGCACCAACCGCTGGTACGCCATCGGCGCCACACCCACCGGCATCGCGTACTCGTGCCCGAGAAGGCGACTGCGCAGGCTGGGGGTGGCCACCCCGGTCAGCATCCTCGGCAGCACACCGACCCGGTCGAGCGCGGCGCGGTTGTGACCGAGGGTGACCTCGGTGCCGCTACCGCCGTTGACGTAGTCCCACACCTGCGGCGGCAGCGCCGTCCGGGCCAGCGCGGCGAAATCGGCCAGACAGACCGACGGCGGACTTGAGCAGATCTCCATGGCGTCCACGATCGCTGACCGGGCCGCGACGCGCCAGCGTCACAGGCGACACCGGTCACCAGCGGAGGTGTCTGCTGGCGTACCGTCGGGAGGTGGCCAGTTGGGACGACGTACGCCGGATCGCGCTGGGTCTGCCGGAGACCAGCGAGCGGCCCTCCTACGACGCAGTGGCCGCCTGGCGGGTGAAGGACAAGCCCTTCGTCTGGGAGCGCCCGCTGCGCGGCAAGGAGCTTGAGGCATTCGGCCCGGCCGCGCCCGAGGGCCCGATCCTCGGCGTCCGGGTGGCGGACCTCGGCGTCAAGGAGGCGCTGCTCGCCGACGACCCCGGTCTCTTCTTCACCACGCCACACTTCGACGGCTACCCGGCGGTGCTGCTGCGGCTGGACCGCATCGACGTCACCGAGCTGACCGAACTGATCGTGGAGGCCTGGTACGCCCGCGCCCCGAAGCGACTCGCGGCGGCATTCGGTGCCGAGACGAGCCGGCCGGAAGGCTGACCGGCACGCCCGTTCGCGCCCTGTTCGTTCATCCGCCACGCCGGCTTCTCCCACCCCGCGTAGCGTCGTCGCCCGTGACCAGCCGTCCGGCGACCACCGAGCTGCGCTCCCTGCGCCGCATCGGTGACACCGCCCCACACAGCGCCTTCACCGACCTGGTCCGGTATGCGGGAGCCTGGTTCTGCGCGTTCCGGCAGGGCCGGTCACACCTCTCCGACGACGGTGCCCTGCGGGTGTTGACCTCCTCCGACGGCCGTTCGTGGCGGACCGCGGCCGTCCTCGCCCAGCCTGGTGCCGACCTCCGCGACCCGCGCTTCGTGGTGCGCCCCGACGGGCGGTTGCAGGTGCTGGCCGCCGCCGCGACCGGCACGCCGAAACGATTCCGCACGGTCGCCGCGCTCAGCGACGACGGCCACCGCTGGGACGAACCCCGGCCGGTCGGTGAAGCGGACATCTGGGTCTGGCAGGCCGCCTGGCAGGGCGACGTGATGTACGGCGTCGGCTACGCGACCCGGGAGCCACGGTTCGTCCGGCTCTATCGCAGCGAGGACGGGCTGGACCTGCGCCCGGTGGTGCGGACGCTGTTCTCAGGCGGGTATCCGAGCGAGTCCGGGCTGGACTTCGACCCGGACGGCACCGCCACCTGCCTGCTGCGACGCGACGGCGGCACGGCCACCGCCCAACTCGGGCGAGCCCGCCCACCGTACCGGGAGTGGACCTGGACGGACCTCAGCGTACGAGTAGGTGGGCCGGCGCTGCGCCGGTTGCCCGACGGCAGCCTCGTCGCGGGTGTGCGGCTGCACGACGGCGGGGTACGGACCGCGATCTGCGCGCTCGACGTGGCACGGGGGCGGCTGCGGGAACTGGTGGCACTTCCCTCGGGCGGCGACTGTGGCTACCCCGGGCTGGCCTGGCACGACGGCCGGCTCCACGTCAGCTACTACTCGTCGCACGAGGGCCACAGCCACGTCTACCTGGCCGAGGTCGACCTCGGGCCGGGCCCGCTCTGATCGCCGCAGCGCGCGGCACCCGCAACGGCGACGCCGGGTCAACGATCGCCGGGGCGGGACCCGCTGGCCCGCTCAGGCCGGGACCGGGGTCTGCGCGTGGATGTGGAAGCGCATCGAGCGGGCGTCGGTGAAACACTCCCGCATCGGCCGGACCAGATCACGGTGCTCCGGGCTGCGTTCCCACGCCTCGAAGTCGGCGAGACTGGCCCACTCGCTGGTGATCAGCCACTGCTCCGGGTCCGTCGACGAGCGGCACACCTGGTCTACCAGGTGCCCGGGTACGCCGCCGGCGACCAGGTGCCGAACCACCTCGTACGCCCGCAGGAAGTCCTGGGTGCGGTCCTCGGGCACCCGGACCAGGAAGACCACCCGGCCACGTGTCATCACCGCTCCCCTCCGGCCGGTGCCGCTCCGCGCAGCACCAGGGCACTGTTGAACCCGTCGTAACCCCGCGCGCAGACCAGCGCCACCCGGGTTCGCGGGCGTCGATGCGCTCGCAGGAAACCCAGCTCGCAGCCGTCGGCCACGGTGTCCGGGCCGGCCGAAGCGGGCAGCGTGTCGTGGGCGAAGGCGAGCAGGGCGGTGGCCACGTCCAACGCCGAACCGCCCTGGTTCGCCCGTCCGGTCAGCTCCTTGTGGGTACTCACCGGCGGGATGCCGGCACCGAACACCGCGCGCAGGGCGATGGCCTCGGACCGGTCGTAGCGGGGTGCGCCGAGGGCGTCGGGAACCACCAGATCCACCTCACCGGGTTCGATCCCCGCCCGCCCCAGGGCCAACCGCATCGCCCGGGCGTACTGGCGGGGGTCGCCGGCGCTGTCGGCCGAGGTGTGCACGGCGTCGTGGGTGGCGCCCCAGCCGGTCACCTCGCCGTAGATCCGGGCACCGCGGGCGCGCGCGTGGGCAGACTCCTCGACCACGAACACCGCACCTCCCTCGGCCGGCAGGTAGCCGCTGGCGGCGGCGTCGAACGGCCGGTAGGCGCGCTCCGGGTCGGTCGCCTCGCTGAGCAGGCCGGAGCGCAGATGACAGGCCAGCGCGTACGGACTCAGTGGACAGTCGGTCGCGCCGGCCAGCACCACCGACGCCCCCCGCCGTACGGTCCGCACAGCGTGGGCGAGGCTGTCCAGGCCACCGGCGGATTCGGTCGCCAGCACTGCGCAGGGGCCCTTGGCCTGGTGCCGGATGGACAACTGTCCGACGCTGGCCGCGTAGAACCAGGCAATCGACTGGTACGCGCCGACGGTGCGCGTCGGAGACGACCAGAGTCGTTGCAGCTCCCGCTGGCCGAACAGGTTGCCGCCGGACGAACTAGCCAGCGTCAACGCCCAGCCGTACGGGTCGGGGGACCGCTGCGGCAGACCGGCGTCGGCCAGCGCCAGCGTGGTGGCGGCGAATCCGAGATGGGTCCAGCGGTCGGTCTGCACCAGGGCCCGGCTGTCGGCGTACCGCCCCGGATCGAAGTCCGCCACCTCCCCGCCCAGCCCGGTGGGGTAGCCGGTCGCGTCGAACAGGGTGATCGGGCCGGTGCGGCGCTGACCGGACAGCACCGTCCGCCAGTGCGCCGGCGCACCGACGCCGCTGGGGGCGACCACACCGATGCCGGTGACCACCGCCACCCGCCCGTCGGCCGCCGTCACCCCGCCGCCGATGTGGGCGGACCAGCGGCTCACGACGTCACCTTCCGGGACAGCCGGCGGAACAGCATCGCCGACTGGAAGCCGCCGAAGCCACTGCCCACCGAGAGGGCCACGTCCACCGGCACCTCCCGGGACTCGTTGGGCACGTAGTCCAGGTCGCACTCCGGATCCCGGGTGGTCCAGTTGGCGGTCGGCGGCACCACCCCGTACTCGATGGCCAGGGCGCAGGCGGCCATCTCGATGGAACCGATGGCACCCAACGAGTGCCCGACCATCGACTTGATCGAGCTGATCGGCACCCGGTACGCCGCCGAGCCGAGCGACCGTTTGAACGCGGCTGTCTCGTGCCGGTCGTTCTGCCGGGTACCGGAGCCGTGGGCGCTGATGTAGGAGACGTCCTCGGGCGCCAGCCTCGCCTGCCGGAGCGCGTCGGTGATGGCCAGCCCCATCTCCAGGCCGTCCGGGCGCAGACCGGTCATGTGGTAGCCGTTGCTGCGGCCGGCGTAGCCGGCGACCTCGCAGTAGACGTGGGCGCCGCGTCGGGTGGCGTGACCGGCCTCCTCCAGCACCAGCACCGCCGCCCCCTCGGCCAGTACGAAGCCGTGCCGGTCGGCGTCGAACGGGCGGGAGGCGTGCGCCGGATCGTCGTTGTCCGGGCTGGTGGCCTTGATGGCGTCGAAGGAGGCGACGGTGACCGGGGAGATGGGTGAGTCGGCGGCGCCGGCCAGCACGATGTCCGCCTCGCCGTCGACGATGAGCTGGTGGGCGTAGCCGATGGCGTCGATGCCCGAGGTGCATCCGGTGGAGACGACCTGCGCCGGGCCGTGCAGGCCGTGCCGGCAGGCCACGTCGGCGGCCAGGCTGCTGGGAACCAGCGCCGGATACAGGTACGGGCCGCCGAGAGCCGCGTCGACCAACCAGCGCCGGCCGCTGTCGCTCACCGTCACGTACTCCTGCTCCAGGGCCGTGGTGCCGCCGACCGCGGTGCCGAGCACGACGCCGGCGCGGTCGCGTTGCGCTTCGGTGAGTTCGAGTCCGCTGTCGGCGACCGCCTCGGCGGCGCAGGCCAACGCGAACTGCACGTACCGGTCGGCGCGTTGCCGCTGCTCGGGGGTGAGCCCGGCGGCGTCCGGGTCGAAGTCGCACTCGGCGGCGATCTGGGACCGGAACGGCGACGGGTCGAAGAAGCTGATCCGCCTGGTCGCGGTACGCCCCTCGGTGATGCCCTTCCAGAACCGGTCACGGGTGACGCCGCCGGGAGCGACCACCCCGACGCCGGTCACCACCGTGCGGCGGCCGGTCACGACCCGTCCCGCTGTTCGACCAGTTCGGTGTCGACGTGGCCGAGTTCCGGCCGGGGGGCCAGCGGTCCGAGGTGGAAGACCACCTCGGCTGGCAGGTGGCCGGTGTTGCGCAGCCGGTGCCGGACGTTGCGGGCCACGAACAGCGCCTCGCCCGCCGACAGCGGCACCGGTTCGTCGTCCAGATCCACGGTGATCGAGCCTCGGGCGACGTAGAGGAACTCCTCGCTGTACGGGTGGTAGTGCTCCGCGATCCGCTCCCCCGGCGCCATGCTGGCCACACCCATGAAGCCCGAGGTGCTGCCGACGGTTCGAGGGCCGAGTAGGACGCGCAGTTCGCCGCCGCGTCGCCGGTCCGCCGGCACGTCCCTGGCCGCCACCAGGGCGAGGTCACTCATCGTCGGCTCCTGTTCCGGTTCCGCCGGCCGGCACGGGCGTCGGTGTCGCGGGGGGCACGACGCCCGCCCGCTCACGGGCCAACCGTTCGAGGCGGTCCTTGATCACAGCCAGCTGCACCACGCTGTTGGTGTTGATCCGCTCGGTCATCCCGGCGTCGTCCACCGGCGCGCTCGGCTTCATGGCGAAGTCCTGCACCCAGGTCATCCGGGTGCCGTCCGGCTGCTCGGTGTAGGTCCAGTGGATCCGCATGTACTCGAAGGGCCCGGTTTCCACCCGGCGGGCCCGCACCTGACCGCTGGCCGGGTCGACGGTGCGTTCACTGACCCAACTCCAGGCCACCCCGTTCTCGTCGGGGTGCATGGTCAGCCGGAACCGGACGGTGTCTCCGGCGCGGTCCAGGATCTCGGCCCGGGCGTACTCGGTGAACAGGTCGGGCCACCCGGCGACGTCGTTGGTGACCGACCAGACCAACTCCAGCGGCGCGGCGATGACGATGGAGTTCTCGGTGTGTCCGGGCGGGTCGGCCCGCCGGGCCACCAGGTCGGCCACGGCGGGAATACTCAGCTGCGCGGCCTGCTCCGGGATGCTCACCTGCCACCGGTCGGCGACCACGGCGGTGAGTTCGAGCAAGGCGAGGGAGTCCATCCCCAGCTCCTGCAGCGAGGCGGCCGGCGCGCGGGACGCGGCGGCCGGGTCCAGCCCGCAGTTGGTCACCAGGATGTCGGTTATCTCCGCCGTCAGTGAGCGGCCGTCGGTGACGGTCATCGTTTCCTCCTCGGATGTGCGGGGATCGGTGCGGCGATCAGTCGGTCGACCAGGCCGGTGGAGTGGCGACCCTTGCGGAAGTCGGCGTCGTCGAGTACCCGCCGGACGAAGGGGATGGTGGTGCTAACTCCGGGACCGGAGATGTCGAACTCACCGAGCGCCCGCTCCAGCCGGCTCAGGGCCAGGTCCCGGTCGGGTGCCCAGACCGCGACCTTGGCCAGCAGCGAGTCGTAGTACGGTCCCACCAGGTATCCGGCGTGACCGTGGGTGTCGACCCGGGTGAACGGGCCACCGGGTGGCACGAACCGGTCGAGCCTGCCGGGGGTGGGGGCGAAGCCACTGTCCGGGTCCTCGACGTTGACCCGGCATTCGATGGCCACACCGGTGAGCCGGATGTCCTGCTGCCGCCAGCGCAGCGGAGTCCCGGCGGCGACGTGGAACTGCTCGTGCACCAGGTCGATCCCGGTGATCATCTCAGTCACCGGGTGCTCCACCTGGATCCGACAGTTGATCTCCAAGAAGTGGAACCGCTCCTCGGCGTCGACCAGGAACTCCACCGTCCCCACGCCGGTGAACCCGACGTCGAGCGCGCCGTGCAGGGCGATCCGCGCGATCGAGTCCAGCGTCGCCGGGGACAGCCCCGGAGCGGGCGCCTCCTCGACCAGCTTCTGGTGCCGGCGCTGCACCGAACAGTCCCGGGTACCCAGGTGCACACCGTTGCCGTGGGAGTCGCAGAGCAGCTGCACCTCGACGTGCCGGGCATCGGTCAGGTACCGCTCGACGTACACCCGGTCGTCACCGAAGGCGGCCTGGGCGGCGGCCCGGGTGCGCGCGTACGCCCGGGGCAGCTCGGCCGGGGCGTGGACCACGGTCATCCCCCGGCCGCCACCCCCGGCCGCCGCCTTGATGATGACCGGGTACCCCACCTCGGCGGCGACCGCCGCGGCGTCGGCGGCCGTCGGTGTCGGCTGCACGGCGCCCGGCGCCAGGGGCAGCCCGGCACGGCTCATCAACGCCCGGGCGGCGGACTTGTCGGCCAGTACGGACATCACGTGCGGGGGCGGCCCGACGAAGGTCAGCCCGTTGTCCGCGCAGATCTCGGCGAAGTCGGCGTCCTCGGAGAGGAAGCCGTAGCCGGGATGCACCGCCTGCGCACCGACCTTGCGGGCCGCCTCCACGATGGCGGCAGCGTTGAGGTAGCTGCGCCGGCTCGCCGAGGGCCCGATCCGGACGGCCTCGTCAGCCAGCCGCACCGCCGCCGAGTCGGCGTCCGCGGTGGAGTAGACCACGGCGGTCCGGATGCCCAGTTCACGACAGGCGCGCAGGACGCGCAGCGCGATCTCACCGCGGTTGGCTATCAGCACCTTGGGAAACATCGCCCACCACCTCAGGCCGGGTCCAGGGCGACCAGCGGTTGGTCGTACTCGACCGGTTGTCCGTCGGCGACCAGCAGTTCGGCGACCCGTCCGGCCCGGTCGGCGGTGATCTCGTTCATCAGCTTCATCGCCTCGACGATCCCGACGACCTGTCCGGGCCGGACCAGGTCACCGACGGCCACGAAGGGTGCCGCGCCGGGCTCCGCCGCCCGGTAGAAGGTGCCCACGATCGGTGAGCGGACACTGGTGCGGGTCGCGGCCGGACGGAGGCTCGGGTGTGTGACGTCGGCCGGCACGGTGGCCGGTGCCGCCGGGACGGACCCGGGCCCGACCGGCCGGGACCACTCCACCTCCAGCTCGGCGTCTGCGCAACGCAGCCGGAGGCGGTTGACCGGACCGGCCAGCTCGGCGACGAACTGCCGAGCGTGCCGGCGCAGGGCCGCCAGGGTGGCATCGATCTCCGCCGGCCCGGTGCGGCCCGGCACCGCGACCGCGGCTCCGTCCGCCGGCGGGCCGTCGACGAACGCCGTCGGCGTGGTGTGCGGCCGGTGCTGCGCGGGCGTCGCGGGCGCAGCACCGGCCTGGACCGTGCCGCTCATCGGACGCCCACCCTGATGCTCGCGCGCGCCGCGCCGAAGCGGCGGAAGCGCTGTCGGCGCCGCTGGACGAGGGCCGCGGCCGGCACGTCCAGCAGCGGCAGCAGGTTCGCCAGCACCGCCTGCCGTACCGCCCTGGCCGTCGCCTCCGGATCGGCGGCGGCCGAGCCGGCCGGTTCGGGCACCACGTCGTCGACGACCCCGAGCCGGCGCAGGTCCGGCGCGGTCAGCCGCAACGCGCGAGCCGCCTGTGGGGCGGCCGGACGACCCGGCCAGAGGATCGCGGCGCAGCCCTCGGGGCTGATCACCGAGTAGACCGCGTATTGCAGCATCAACACCCGGTCGGCGACGGCCAGGGCCAGTGCGCCGCCGCTGCCTCCCTCCCCGGTCACCACCGCGAGGACCGGTGTGGGCAGCGCACACAGGGTCAGGATGTTCTCCGCGATGGCGGCGGCCTGGCCGTGCTCCTCGGCGTCGATGCCCGGGTCGGCCCCCGGTGTGTCCACCAGGGTCACCACGGGCAGGCCGAGACGGGCGGCGAGCCGCATCAGCCGCAGCGCCTTGCGATGCCCCGCCGGGGTGGCCATCCCGAAGTTGCGGGACGCCAACTCCGCGGTGGTGTGCCCCTTCTGGTGGCCGATGACGATCAGGTGCCGGCCGTCAAGCCGGGCCACTGCGCCGACCACCGCTGGACAGTCACCGCCGAGCCGGTCGCCGTGCAGCTCGGTGAACCCGTCGAAGGCGCCCTCCAGGTAGTCAAGGGTGGTAGGGCGGCCCGGATGCCGCGCCAGGCGCAGCGTCTCCCAGGCGTCGAGTGCCGGCGCCGGAGCACCGTCGGGCGCCCGGTCGGCTGGCGCCGACGACCTCGGCACCACGGTGCGTCCGGTGCCCCGGGCGGTGCCCACCGTGGCGAGCAGGGTCGCCAGCCGGGCACGCAGCGCGTGCCGGGGCACCACCATGTCCACCTGGCCGTGCCGCAACAGGAACTCGGCGGTCTGGAAGCCCTCCGGCAGGTCACGTCCGGTCACCTGGCGGATAACCCGGGGGCCGGCGAAGCCCATCCGCGCGCCACTCTCGGCGAGCACCAGGTCCGTGCTGGTGGCGAAGGAGGCCGCCACGCCCCCGTACGTCGGGTCGGTCAGCACGCTGACGGTGAGCGACCCGGCTTCGCGCAGCGCGGCGATCGCCTGGCTGACCGTGGCCATCTGCATCAGCGACAGTGCGCCCTCCTGAATGCGGGCGCCACCGGAGGCGGTGACCAGGATCAGCGGCAGGCCCGCATCGAGCGCCCGCTCGGCGGTACGGGTGATCAGCTCGCCGACGGCGCAGCCGAGGCTGCCGCCGAGGAACCGGAACTCCATCACGGCGAGCGCACAGCGGAATCCGCCGATGGTGGCGGTGCCGCACAGCACCGCCTCCGGCATCCCGGTCTCTATGCGGGCGGCGGCGAGTCGGTGCGGGTACGGCAGGACGTCGACGAAGTCGATCGGGTCGACCTCCACCGCCCGGTCGGGCAGCGGCTGGAACGACGACGGGTCGACCAGCTGCCTGACCCGCTCGGGCGCGGCGAGCCGGGTGTGCAGGCCGCACTCGGGGCAGACGTCGAGGTTGCGGCGCAGCCGCTTGCGGTACAACAGGGTGGCGCAGCCGCCGCACCGGGACCACAGTGTCTCGCCGGGGTGCGCGGTGGCGGTCACGGCTGCCGCCCGTCGAAGCGGTAGAAGCAGTGGGCCATCGCGTCCCGGGGTGAGCGCCAGTCCGGCAGGTACGGCGAGATGTGCGGTCGCAGCCGTGCGCTGACCCTAACGAACTCGGGATGCTCCCGGGCCGCCTCCACCGCGCCGTCGCCGGTGGACCCGGTCTCCAACAGGTGCACGTACAGGTCGTGCAGGCGGTACAGCGACCGGTGCCGGACACCCACCAGTCGGGGAAGGTCGGTCGTATCGGACTCGGCGAAGATCTCGGCGACCGCCGCCTCGGCGGTCGGAACCACCTTCGCGACGATCAGCGTTCGGTCCATGCTGGTCCTCCCCCATGGCCGGTGGCGAGACCACCGGGATGCCCCGACGGCTGCCGACACGATGCGGAGCACGGCGTCATCCGAGCGTCACCGGCGCCTCCTGATCGACCCCTGCTGTGGTGACGGTGCGTTGACGCATCCTGTGCGTGAGCTGAACGGCAGGGTTTTGCTCGACCAAGATTCTTTCGCAGTTCAGAGGCGTTTTCATGGATGCGGGCGTGTTGCAATACCGACTACATCGTTGACTCAGAGTAACTGCTATTGATAATCTTCGCGGCAGTCAGACCGGGCTCCGCACACGACGTGCGGCGGCCCCAGCGAGTCGACAGTGGCGTCACGGCGGCCGCGCCGGGGCCGGAGATGGACCCGCAACCGACGCGTTCCGCAGGGGGGTGCCGCCGTGGCTGCCGATTCACCCACGCCCACCACCGGCCAGCGCCGCGACGCCGACGTGTGCCTGCACCTGCTCGGCGGATTCCGACTGACCCACGGGGGCACGACGGTCGCGGTGCCCCGGGGCCTGCAACGGATCATCGCGCTGATCGGGCTACGCCCCGGCGCCACCCGCACCCACCTCGCCGGGCTGCTCTGGCCGGAGACGTCGGAGGAACGGGCTCTCTCCTCGCTACGCACCGCGCTGTGGCGGCTGCGCCAGGATCCCTACTGCCCGCTCACCACGGCCGCCGACACCGTCCGCCTCGACCCGCTGGTTCGCGTCGACGTCGACCAGCTGGTGGACACAGCCGCCCGGGTCCGCCACGGCCGGCCGCCGGCCGACACCGCACAGGTGTTCGCCGCCGGCCGACACGACCTGCTTCCCGGCTGGTACGACGACTGGGTGCTGGCCGACCGGGAGCGGCTACGCCAACTCAGGCTGCACATGCTGGAACAGGTGGCAGGCCACCACCTGAACGCCGGCCGCCACGGCGAGGCACTGGAGGCGGCACTGGAGGCGATGGCCGCCGAGCCGCTGCGCGAGACCCCGCACCGGCTGGTGGTCCGCATCCATCTCGCCGAGGGCAACGCCTTCGAGGCGGTGCACGCCTACTACATCTACCGCGACCTGCTGCTGCGGGAACTGCGGCTGGAACCGTCACCGGCGATGAGCGCGCTGCTCGCCGAAACCCTCGAACCGATCCGCCGGGCGAGCCGGCCGACGAGCGGGCCCCGCCGGCACCTGGTCGAGCGGACCACGTTCCAGACCCGCTGACCGTGCGTCACCGCACCCCGCCCGGACATTGACGGACAGGTGACTGCGCTGCGGACAGGGTTGGCAGGACAGCGGTCCGAGACCCGGCGTCGCCGGGCCGGACCACCGGTGAGAGGGGTCCGATGAGCCGTCTAGTGATCGTCAACAGGATCATCCCGGGCGCGGAGAGCCGCGTCGCGCAGATCTTCGCCGAGTCCGACACGTCCGAGTTGCCCGGCCTGACCGGGGTACGCCACCGGTCCCTGTACTGCCTGCACGACCTGTGCGTACACCTCATGGAGACCGACGACGTGGGTGCGGACGCCCTCGCGGCGGCCCGCAACCACCCGCTCTACCGCCAGGTCAACGAGCGACTCTCGGCGCACACCTCGCCGTACCTGCCGACCTGGCGCTCGCCGCGGGACGCGATCGCCAACTGCTTCTACAGCTGGGACGACACGAGCGTGCCGGCCCCACGTGTGGCCGGCTGACGGGCGACGCCGTGGCCACCCGAGCACCGCACGTCCTGATCGTCGGCGCGGGCACCGGCGGCCTCTGCCTGGCGCACGGCCTGCGCCGGGCCGGGATCAGCGTTGCCGTCTACGAACGGCACCGCGGCCGAGGCGACGGGCTGCTCGGCTACCGGGTGGGCATCGGCCCCACCGGCAGCCGGGCCCTGCGCGACTGCCTGCCGCCCGAACTGTTCGAGATCTACCTGGCCACCTGCGCCCGCTCACCCCGCTACTTCAACGTGCTCAACCAGAAGATGCGCCACACAGCGTCCTTTCCGCTGCGGCCGGACACCCACCCGGTCGACTCGGAACGGTCGGTGGCCCGGATGACGCTGCGCCAGGTGCTGCTCACCGACATCGCGGACGCCGTGCACTTCGACCGCACCTTCACCCGGTACGAGCAGCACGACGACGCGACGGTCACCGCCCACTTCGCCGACGGCGGCACCGCCACCGGTGACCTGCTCGTGGCCGCGGACGGCACGCACTCCACGGTCCGCCGCCAGTACCTGCCGCACGCGGCCATCCGGGACGCCGGCACCGTCAACATCGCCACCCGGGTGCCGCTCACCGATCACACCCGGGCGCTGCTCCCGGAGACCGTACAACGGGGCATCTCGCTGATCTTCGGTACCGGCGGGGTGATGGGCGTGCTGCACGTGATGGAGTTCAAATGGGACCGTGCCGGCCAGCTCAAGCCGGACATCGCCCCCGCCGCCGCGGCGCTGCTCGCCGGCTGGTCGGGACTACGCCACGACCCCACCCGCGACAACATCAACCTCGTCGTCTGGAGCACCGCCCGCCGCTTCCCGCCGGACGTCATGTGTCGGCGCGGCGCGGAGCTGATCCAGGTGGCCCTGGACCTGACCGCCAACTGGCACCCACACCTGCGGGAACTGCTCAGCCTCGCCGACCCCGACAGCGCGCTGCCGATCAGGGTGTCCACCTCGGAGCCGGTGCCACCGTGGAAGAGCAGTAACGTCACCCTCCTCGGTGACGCGATCCACACCATGACGCCGGGCCGGGGAGTGGGCGCCAACACCGCGCTGCGTGACGCGAACCTGCTGCGACGACAGTTGATCCTCGCCACCTCCAGCGAGAAGACCCTGGTCCAGGCCGTCGCCGACTACGAGGCGGTGATGGCGCCCTACGGCTTCGCCCGGGTCGCTGACTCGCTGGGCCGCAGCGGCACCAACGGCGACGACCGGATGTACCAGCCGGTGTTCGGCCGGCTCGCGCTGCTCGGCGCCCGGGGCTACTTCCGGGTCACCAGCCGGGTTCCCCGGCTGCGGCGCAAGTTCGTCGACGACTTCTACACCTACCGAGGTGAACAGGACTGATCCGACGCACCCACGACCCCGGCGCCGACACCTGCGCCGGGTTCGTGGTGTCCGTCCGGTCCATCCACACCGTCCGTCCCGCGTCGAACACCAGCCGTAGCTCCCGTGCGACCCGTACGGACTGTTACCTGGCCCGTCTGTTGCCCCGGCCGCACGTGTGCGAAGCTGCGGCGAGTTTTTCTCGCGACGATCCAGATGTGAACTCCAGGGAGGTTTACCGTGGGCGAGTCCTTCGGAAGCTGGCTGATACTGCTCGTGGCGCTTCTGGTGGGCCTGGCGGCGGGCTGGGTGCTGCTGCGCCGCCGGCGGGACGAACCCCCGGCGCCGACGACCGGAACGACGGGCGAGGGGACCACCGAAGCGGCCCCGGCGGCCACCGCTGGAACCGATCAGCCGGCCGCCGAGGCGCAGCCGCCGACCGACGAGTCCGCGCGGGCGGGCGCCGAAGCCGCCGGTACGGAAGCCACCGGGACCGAGCCGACCGACGCGCCGACCGACGCCGCCGCCGTGTCCGCCCTCGACGGACCGGCCGAGGACGCGACCCCCACGCCGCGCCCGGCGGTCGCCGTCCCGCCGGTACGACCCAGCGCCGCCACCGAGCCCACCACGGCGCCCGAACCCGCCCTGGTCGCCGCGGAGCCGGCCGTCGTCGCGGAACCAGCCCCGGAGCCGGTCACCGCCCCGGAGCCCGCCGCCGTCGCGGTGGCCCCGGAGGGTGGCGCGGACGACTTCCGACGCATCCAGGGCGTCGGGCCGAAGATGGCCGCGGCGCTGCACGGCGCGGGTATCCGCACCTACCGGCAACTGGCGGAGCTCGACGAGGCCACGCTGCGGGACACCGTCAAGAGCGCCGGGCTGCGCGCCACCGCCAGCCTCGTCACCTGGCCCCAGCAGGCGAAGGTGCTGGCCGCCCAGGCCGACGACAACGCCTGACCGGACCTGCGCCGCTGTCGCCGGTGCTCATCCGGGCACCGGCGACAGTGGCCCACTGGTCCGCACCGCAGTGGCCCTGCGCGATTTCCGCGCAGCCTCGGTGAACCGCCCGAGACGCCCGCCCCCCAGACATGTGGCTCCGATGCCAACGCCCGAGTGCCTCCGGTCCGTCGCACGCGCCGCCGACGAGGCTGGCCTCGAACAGGTCCAGGGTCTCTGGGGTGGTCATGGGCGCGCGGGATATCGTAGGCGTGATCGGGTCAGACCCGGGAGCAATCAGAGTCCTTCGGGCTACGGCCGACCTTGGCTTACCGGACTGGTGGATCGGTGCCGGCTTCCTACGTAACCCACGCGGCGTGGTCGACTGAAAGCCCACGACCGGCCGTCAGCACAATGCCGAAGTGGCCGTCCGTGACGAGTGCGTCGCAGCATGAGCGGACGCTGGCCCGCAGCCGCGACAGGCCGCTCCGACCGGCCCGTTAGCCGCTCGGTCCGGTTGGGTACAGGGCCTGACACCTTGCAACTCATCCCGAACCCGTGGAGGAAGCCATGCGTGGCACGTCGATATTCGGAGTCCTCGTCGTGATCTGGCTCATCATCGGCGCCGTCGCGGGCGGACAGCGCGGCTACTACAGCGATGAGGAGACCAACTGTGCCGAGATCGGCACCATCCTGGTGACCATCGCCGCCGGTCCGCTGAACTACGCGGGCGCCAACCCGAAGGTCGACTGCGAACTGCCCCAGCCCTCCCAGTAACGCCATCTCGGCCTGAGCGTCCTGCCCGCACCCGACGTGTCCCCAGAGCCGTATGGCCCCGCCTTCCTCCTGACCGGAGGAGGCGAGGCCACACGTGACGGTCAGCCGTGCCGCTCAGCGGAAGCAGTGCGCCACCGGCACCTTGCTTCCCTCACAGTTGGTGGGGTTGTTCTCGATGACGACGCTCTCATCGTCGATCTTGACCTGGGCCCGCTCGGCCTGGATTCCGGCGGCGTTCACGGTGGACTGGTTACCGGTCACCCGGCTCCGGTATAGCGAGGTGGAGCCGGCCGTCACGAACAGGCCGGCACCCTGGGAGCGCTTGCCCACCGCGTCGTTGCCCTCGACGTCGCTACCGCGTACGAGCAGGTTCGACTTCTCGCTGTGGATGCCGCCCCCGTTGCCCCGCGTGGTGTTGCCGCTGACCACACTGTCGTCGAGTGGCAGCAGCCCCTGGAAGGTGGAGATGCCACCGCCGGAGACGCTGGCGGCGTTGTCCCGCACGGTCAACTGCCGGGCGATGAGCACCGCGTCGGAGTTGGCCAGGCCACCACCGACCTCGGCGTCGTTGTGCGCCACGAGACTGTCGAAGACCTTGGTGCGGGCCGAGAAACTGGCCAGGCCACCGCCCTGGGCGGCGTTGTTCTGCACGAAGGTCGAGGAGTGAACCTCACCCGCGGCCCGGAAGTTGGCCAGGCCACCGCCGTAGCTGACCGCGCTGTTGTGCCGGAACTCGGTCCGGTGCATGGTCATAACACCCCCGTTGAGCAGGCCGCCGCCCTTGCCCTGGGCACCGGCGGCCCGGTTGCCGATCAGCTTGCTGTCGCTGATCAGCAGGTTGCCGTCGTTGAAGATGGCGCCACCGCCGCCCTCCGCCGACCGGGAGGTGCTGCCGAGGACGGTTACGCCCTCGACGACCGCCGAGGCGCCGTGCACGACGTGGATGCTGCCGCCCTCCGCCGCCGACCGGCCGTTGCGCAAAGTGACGTCCTTCAGGGTCAGCTCGCCGCCGTCGCGGACGGTGAAGAACCGGAACTCGTCGGCGTGCACACCACGCACGATGGTCGCGCCGGAACCCTCGATGGTGATGCCGTGGTAGATCACCGGGAGGCCGGCCTTGTCGTCGGCCGGGTTGCGCGGCGGAGCCTCGGCGTCGCCGGGGTTCTCGGCGGCGTCGGCGGCCTCCCGCGCGTCGCGGATACCGCCGTCGTACTCGTCGGCCTGCTGGAAGGCGTGGGTCAGCGGGTAGGTGCACTTGTCCGCCAGCCGCAGCGTGGCACCACCCTCGGCATTGGCCCGAACCAGCGCGGCAATGAGCTGCGCCGAGTCACAGGGCACCGGCAGCACCGCGTGCTGCGGCGGGCGGCCGTTGCGTTCGGTGGGTCGGTCGGGGGCGCCGCCGTCGTCGTGCCGCCACTCGGCCCGCTGCCGGTCCGGCTGGCCGCCAGCCGGCGTCTCCTCGACACCGGGCACGTCGTGCTGCAACATCGCGGCGGGCCGGCTCGGATTCGCCGCCGCCGGATCACGGTCGGCAGCCGAGGCGGTGACGGCGCTCAGCCCGGCCGCTCCGGCCACCAGGCTGCCCGCCACCAGACCGCCGGCCAACCAGCGGGATCGGCGTCCGGGCCACGCCGAAACGGGGCTCCCTCGGTACGTGGACATCAGGGTTCCTGCCTCTCGTGCTTGCGAAACACGGCCACGCCGAAACGGGCGCGGAGTGGCTGACGTCGCCTCAGCCACCAGAGGCCACCGTACGGTGACAGAAAGAACAAATCAGGCATATATGAACAAGTAAGCCGTTCGCCTTCATGTACAGCAAAGGAGGTCGTACTACCCGCCGACGTGAATCCCGGGTCGACGACTCGGATCGGGCTCGGACTTGCGCAGGATCTCCCGGACCACCGGCGGGGTGTCCCCCCGGCCCAGGATCAGATAGCGCAACAGGTGCGCGATCGGGTTCCCCTCCGACCACTCGAAGTGCGCGTGCGGGCGTACCCCGGTGGCGTCGCGCAGCGCCAGCAGGATCGCGGCGATCGCGTTGGGAGCCGCCGGGCTGCTGGCCCGCAGCACCCGGTAGCCGCCCACGTCGACACCCCGCACCCGCAGCACGTGGCGAAACCCGGACGGGTCGATCACGTCGATCTCCAGGAAGAGCACGTCGGTCGCTCCCGGCACCGGGTTCAACCCGCGCTGCGCCCGCTCCTTGATGGTGTACTCCTTCACCGCACCGCTGTGCCGCTTGTTGGCGATCACGTGCAGCCGGCCGTCGTGAGCCACCGAGTCGGCGACGAACCGCCGTGCCGCCTGGTCGAACTCGACCCGCTCCGCCCGCAGCTCGGTGGTCCGACTGACCCGGGACACCAGCGAGACAGCGATGATGCCGAGGATGAACAGCCCCGAGATGGCGAGCCCATCCGGCTTGGCGATCACGTTCTCCACCAGCGCGTACAACAGGACCAGGGTGAGCACGGTGAAGCCGGCGGCGACGCCTCGCCGCCGGCGGCCGACCGCGGCGATCGCCACCGCCACGGCGGCGGAGACCATCATCGCCAGGATCCCGGTGGCGTACGCCCCCGCCTGCGCGTCGACGTCCGCGCGGAACACGACGGTCAGCACGACGCAGACCAGGGTGTAGACGATCACCACGGGTCGGACCGCCCGCGCCCACTCCGGCGCCATGCCGTAGGAGGGCAGGTAACGGGGCACGATGTTGATCAGACCTGCCATCGCCGAGGCACCAGCGAACCAGAGGATCAGGACGCTGCTCACGTCGTAACCGGTACCGAACGCCTCCCCGACGCGCTCGTGGGCGAGATAGGCCAGCGCCCGTCCGTTGGCGGCACCTCCTGGGGCGAACTCCTCGGGCGGGATCAGCACCGTGGTGACGAAGGTGGTCGAGAGCAGGTAGACCGACATGATCAGCGCGGCGAGAGTGAGCAGCCGCCGGGTGTTGCGGATCCGTGCGGCCAGCCTGGCCTGCGCGTCCGGTCCGTCACCGGCGACCAGCGGCATCATGCTCACGCCGGTCTCGAAGCCGGACAGACCCAACACCAGCAGCGGGAACGCCAGCGCCGCGGTCAGGGCCACCTGACCCGGCCCGCCGCCTGCGGTCAGCGCCGCCGTCCAGCCGGTCAGTGGACGCGGATCATCGGCGAGTTCGACCAGCGACACCCCGACGATCACCGCGTTCAGCGCCAGGAACACCGCGACGAGCGGGACGGCCACCGCCACCGCCTCCCGGAAGCCGAGCAGGAACACCCCGCCGAGGATGAGCAGCAGCACCACGGTCACGCCCACCGCCACGGCCGTCCCGCCGAACGCCTCCGGCAGGTACGGGTTCTGCAGCATGTGCACCGTCGCGTCAGCCGAGGAGAGGGTGATCGTGACGATCCACGAGGTCGCGACGAAACCGAGCAGGACCAACACGAAGATCTTCCCGCGCCAGAACGGCAACAGCCGCTCCAGCATCGCCACCGAACCCTGGCCGTGCGGGCTGTCCCGGGCCACCCGGCGGTACATCGGCAGCATCCCGAACAGGGTCAGCGCCACGATCAGCAACGTCGCCACCGGGGACAGCGCCCCGGCCGCCAGTGCCGCGATACCCGGCAGGTAGGACAGGGTGGAGAAGTAGTCGACGCCGGTCAGGCACATCACCCGCCACCAGGCATGCGAGCGGGCCTGCCCCTCGGCGGTCTCCGGGCCGACCGGCTGCACCCGGTGGACCAGCAGCCACCGGCGTAGCCGGCTCTCCGCCCGGACCGGACCCGTCGGGACCGCCACATGCTCGGGTACGGTGACCGCTCGGCCCGCCCGCTCACCCCTGCGGGTCGGATCCCGCGCCGCCCGCAGCGCGGGTTCGGGCGCCCCGGGGGCCGGACGACGCCGGCCCCGGCCTCGCCGTGCTCTGGACCCGTCCCCCATGCCCCCGCCCTCGCCGCTGCCGAACAGAACCACAGACGGTGGCCGTGGCCACCGCACCCTCGGGCTCAGCCACCGCCCGGCGACGTCAACACCCCGGCCAGCGCAGCGGGGTCGACCACGGTGACCGTCATCCCTGGATGCCGCAGCCAGCCACCGGGCAGCAGGGCGGGCACCGGACGAACGAAACGGACGCAGAGCCCCGCAGCCGTGCTGCTACCGAAGGTGACCCCCCGGTCGGACACGGACAGGTGCGGACCGATCACCCGCCACCAGCGGTACGGGCCGCCGGCCTGCACGTCGGCGATGTTCTCCCGCCCGGTCCGCAGCCGCCACGGCCCGAACCCGACCGCCAGGTCATCGGCGTCGACGCGCACCCAGGCCGTCGACGGCCGGACGCCGAGCACGGCCAGCGCGGGGCGGAACAGCGGGTCGAACCGGAAGCCGAACAGGTGCGCCGTCATCCCCGGCCTCCCCGGCGGGCGCGCTCTCCCGGCCGCGCGGGACGGTGCGGGGTGGCGGGACGCGGTCGAGGCCGGCCGGTGGGGCGACGCCGGGGTACTACGGTCATGCCGGGGCGTACCCCGCGGGGGCCGGCCGACACCCCCCGGGCCGGCCGGCCCCTGTTCCCCCGTGCTCTCGTCCGGGCGATATCGCCCGGACGAGTCGGTTGCCCCCGCGCTCCGCCCCCGTGGCGGAGCGCGGGAACCCCCCGTCGCGGCTACTGCAGGAACGCCCCGAGGGGCGACAGCAGCAACCGACCGAGTGCGGCGGCCGTGTCGTCGAGCCGCCTGCGCTCGCGCTCGTGGCGGTGCGGGTCGTGCCGGCACCGCCAGATCCGCTGCGCGTTGCGCCAGGCGACATCGCGGGTGTACCCGATCAGCTCACCCTGGTACCAGTCGTCAATGTCGCCGTTGAGCATGTCGATGAGCAGTTGCCACTGCTCGAGATAGCCCCGGCGCAGCCCCGGGATCTTGTCGGCGAAAATCTTGTTGATTTCCAGGTAGTCGCGGTGCTGGTCGCTGCCGTCGACCGGCTCGGATTCGAGGTGGTCGAACGTGGTGACCAGCGCGAACGGAAGGTCGAAGTTGATGTGCGCGTTGACGCCGGCCGCCGCGGAGGGCAGCGGGCGGGCGTCGGGGCCCTGCATCCGCTCGAACAGGCACGCCCAGGCCCTCGGCAGGCTGGGACTGGAATCGCTCCACATGCGCAGAGCGTCGAAGTAGCGGGCCGCGAACTCCACGTCCAACCGGGACAGGAAGACCGGGTCGACGAACCGGTCGGCATAGAGCCCATCCAGCACGCTGGTGGTGATGGTGAGATACAGCTTGTTGAAGTCGGCCAGCGGGCAACTGTCCAGCAGCGGAGGCAGGCGGACCAGCATGTCCTGCAGCTTGGTCAGGTGGTCGACCACGGCGGGCACGTCGGCCGGATGATCGGCGAGCAGGTCGACGATGTCCCGGTGCACAGGCCCCCAGACCAGCTCACTCACGCCCGCCTCCACTCTGCTTCGCCGACGCCGTCGTCGCGTGCCGACGCCGCAGCCAGCCTCTCAGCCGTGACGCCGACGGACATCAGTAGAACAACGTATCCGGGGCCTAACCGTGGCTTCGTAGGAAGATTGCGCTGGCCTGCACGCGGGTACGTACCTGAAGCTTGTCGAAGATGTGAGAGACGTGGACACCGATCGTCCGCTCGCTGATGAACAGCCGCTGGCCGATTTCCTTGTTGGTCAGCCCCTCGGCCACCGCGGCCAGCACCTCGCGTTCCCGGGTGGTCAGCGCGGCGAGTTCCTCGCCGCCCGGCCCCGTCGACCCCGCCGCCACCGCCGGGACGCGGTCCTCCAGCGCGACCCGGGCCCGGCCGGCGAGCGCACGGATCTCGTCGGTCAACGGCACCGCCCCGAGCCCCTGCGCCATCTGGTACGCCCGCCGGAGCAGCTTGCCGGCGGTCGCGGTCTTTCGGCGGCTGGCCAGCAACGCCTCTGCCTGGCGCAGCCGGGAGTATGCCGCCGGGTATGGATGGTTGCGGTGATCCCACTCCGCGGCGGCCAGCGCCCACAACTCCGGGTCCGCCCGGTCGAGACGGCTCACCTCGGCCGCACACAGGGCCAGGTATCCGTCGACCACGTAACGCACCGGCCGAGCCGCCCGCTCGCTGCGGCTGGCGACCCGGTCGGCGATCTCACGCAGCCGGCGCACCGCGCTCTCGTCGACCGCGACGGTGCGGCTGGCGTGCGCCTCGGCCTCGGCGCGCAGGCCATGCCAAACCAGCACGGCGAGAATGACCAGGTCGTCGGAGCGGGTCTCGGTTAGCCCCCGCTGCACGGCGTGCCGCGCGACGTCGTGCTGCCCCCGCCACATGGCCAGCCCGGCGCGCAGGGTGAGCAGCGGGATGACGTGCCGGGCCCCGCCGCCAGCCAGGATCGTCGCCACCGCGTCGAGGTCCCGGTCGGCCGCCTCGATGTCGCCGTAGCCGACCGAGAGCCGGCAGCGGGCCAGCAGCAACTCGACCGCGTCGGCGCCGGAGGGGCGGTGCCGCAGTGCCGCCGCGAGGACTTTCTCCGCCTCGGCCCACTGCCCCACCCGGAACAGGCCGTTGGTGGCGATGGCCAAAAGCCGGGTTTCGTAGGAGCGACCCAGTCCCAGCTCGGCCACCCGCTCGGCACCCCGGCGGGCCACCACCACCCCCTCCTCGAGGATGTTCAGCGGTCCGGTGAGCAGCTCGGCCAGGTGCAGGTAGGCCAACGCCACGTCCTCCGGGCGGCCGGCGCGTTCGGCGGTGGCCAGCGCCCGGCGCAGCACGGCCAGGCCCGCGTCCGGGTCCTGGCGGTACGCCTCGGAGAAGCCCAGCGCGGCGCTGGCCAGCACCACCTCCGTGGTGGCACCGTCCACCTGCTCGGCCAGTGCCAGCGCCTCCCGCGCCCGCTGGCCGGCGTCGGCGTACCGGCCGAGCTGTAGCAACAACTCCGCCAGGCGGGCAGCGGCGGTGGCCCGCTGCCCGGGTGTGCAGTCGGCGACGTCGAGCGCCTGCTGGTACTCCACCTCGGCCAACGCGGACCGGCCTGCGGCGGCCAGGTAGCGGGCCCGCCTGATGTGCAGCTCGCACGCCGGGAGGCCGGTGTCGGCGCCCGCCAGCTCCTCAAGCAGCGCCAGCGCCCGGGCGTACTCACCACAGTGGTGGGCGGCCTCCGCCGCGTGCCCCAGCAGGGCCGCCCGGTCCGCTCCGGGTAGCCCCTCGGCCAGGTCCACCGCCACCGACCAGTGCCGGTGCGCCTCGGCGTAGCCGTACAGCCGCTCCGCCTCCTCGGCGGCGGCCACCGCCGCCGGCAACGCCCGCTCCGGTTGGCCGGCCAACCGCCAGTGGTGCGCCAGCCGGGCCTGGTGCAGCTCCGCGGGCACCGAGGTCAACGCCTCGGCGTAACGACGGTGCAGCAACGCCCGCTCGGCGGGGAGCAGCTCGTCCTCCAGCACCTCGGCGACGAGCCGGTGGCGCAGCCGGTAGCCGTCGTTCGTACCGACCAGCAACCGGTGCGAGACTGCCGCCCGGACCGCCGCGAGCAGCTCCTGTTCGGGCAGTTCGACCACCCGGGCGAGCAGCCAGTGCTCGACCGGTTCCACTCCGGCGGCGACCGCGTGCACCGCCCGGTGGGCCGGCTGGGGCAGGGCGTCCACCCGGGCCAGGAAAACCTCACGCAGGGTGTCGGAGAGCCCGTCCCGCCCGTCGCGCAGATCCCGGGAGAGTTCCTCGATGACGAAGGGGTTGCCGCCGCTGCGCCGCCACAACTGCTCGGCCGCCTCGGGGGCGAGGGGACGGCGCGTCACCGCCGCGGCGAGTTGCTCGGTGCCCGCCCGGCCCAGGGGCGCGAGGTCGAGCACACGCACCGACCGCAGCCGGCGCAGCTCGGTGAGCACCCGCCGCAGCGGATGCGCCCCCTGCAGGGACTCCGACCGCACCGCCGCCAGCACCGACAGCTGGAGGTCACCGAGGCCGGCCAGCAGGTAGAGCAGCAGCTGGCGGGTCGTCCGGTCGACCCACTGCAGGTCGTCGAGGACCAGCACCAGCGGACGACCACCGGCGATCACGCTCAACCCACGGGAGACCCGCTCCAGCAGCGCCCCCGCGCCGTCGGGACCGGCACCGTCCTCGGCGAACACGGCGAGCAGGGCACGGACCGAGGCCTCGGCGGTCGGGGCCGGACCGGCGTCGAGGCGACGCAGCGCCTGCCGCAGCGGGTGCAACGGCGAGGCGTCGCCGATGTCCAGACAGGAGCCGTAGAGCACCAGGGCGCCGCTGTCGCTGAGCCGGTCACCGACCTCGCGCAGCAGCCGGGTTTTGCCCACGCCGCTCTCGCCGGTCAGGAACACCGCCGCCGTGTGTCCGGGCGCCACGTCGTCGAGCAGTGCGGCGCGCACCGTCACCAGCAGGTCGGCCCGACCGACGAGCGGTGTGGTGTCCACATCGCTGGCCATGCTCGCAGCCTAGTCACAGGCGGCGCCCCCCTTCTACCGCGACCACCCGCCTCTCCTACTCATCGCGTCGACATTGCGACCAAAGGTTGCGTTTGGCCGACATACGTCGTTCTGCCGATCCGCCGTCAGACCAGGGGTGACACGCTCCGAACACAGTCAGAACACACGGGGGGTGAGGCGGGTGGGATCTCCATGCCCATGTCTGTTGTCGCAGCTCCCGACCCCGTCAGGCGGCCGACCTGGCCCGTGGCGGAGGAGAGACGGACCGTCACCGTCCTCTTCGTCGACATCGTCGGATCGACCCGGCTGATAGATCGGCTGGACCCCGAGGACGTCCGCGCCCTGCAACGGGCCTACTTCGACACGGTCGCCCAGGTGCTGCGCCGGTGGGAGGGCGTGGTGGAGAAGTACGTCGGCGACGCCGTGATGGCCCTGTTCGGCGCGCGTCGCGGCGACGGGTGGGAGGCGTACAGGGCGGTGCGGGCCGCATTGGAGATCCAGGATGCCCTCGACCGGCGTCCGCTGGCCTGCGCACCAGAGCTGCGGGTCCGGGTCGGGGTCGCCACCGGCGAGGCCGTGGTCGACCTGGCGGTCAGCCACGAGGGCGGGCACGGCATGGCCAGCGGAGCGGTCATCACGCTCGCCGCCCGGCTACAGGAGTTCGCTCCGCCCGGCGGGGTGGCGGTATGCGGCACCACCCGCCGGGCCGTCGCCGGGCTGATCGCGCAGCGCCCGGCGCCAGCGGTGCCGGTGACCGGCAAGGCGCTGCCGGTCGAGATCTGGCACGCCACCGGCACCCTTCGGCCCCGGCAGCCGCAGCACGACGATCCGCTGCTCGGCCGGCGAAGGGAACTGGCCGTCGCCCGGGACCGACTCACCGAGGCGGTACGCGACCGCGGCGCGCGGCGCCTGCTGATCCTCGGCACGGCGGGCAGCGGACGGAGCCGGCTGCTGCGGGAACTGGTCCGGAGCACACCCACCGTGGACGGTGTCCCGGTGCGCTGGTGCCGGGCCGCCTGCCCACCCTGCCCCGACGGATCGCTGGAGCCCGCCGCGGAGCTGGTCCGCGGGCTCGCCGGGGCCCGTCCCACCGACGACCCCGACCGGGTACGCGGACGGTTGGCCGCCGCGCTGGGGGCCCTGGTCCCGGCGGATCTGCTGGCACCGGCGCTGAACACCGTCGATGACCTGTCCGGTACGGCCGGCGCGCCGGCCGCTGCCCGGGCGATGGCGCACTGGCAGGCGGTCCTGCTGAGCCTGGCTCGGCGGCAGCCGGTCGTGCTGGCGGTGGACGACCTCGACCGCGCGGCACCAGTACTGCGACGCCACCTGGACACCCTGGTCGACCTGGCCAACGTGAGCGGCCTGCCGCTGGTGCTGGTCGCGACCGGCAGCCCGGACACCAGCGGTCCCAGCCGGACGGCCGTGCGGGTGCCACTGGGTCCACTCGACCCGATGACCACCGGCCGGCTGCTGCGCCGGTTGCTGCGCCGGGCCGGCCAGCCCGTCAGGCTGGCCGGGCCGCTGATCCCGCTGGTCGGTGGCGTTCCCGGGCACGCGGTGGCGTACGTGCACTCGCTCTGCGGGGGCGATCCGGCGCAGCTTCCCGTACCGGAGAGCATCCGTCGGGTCGTCGATGCCCGCCTGGACCGCATCGACGGTACGCGCCGGGCGGCCCTGATGGCCGTCGCCGCGCTCCCGCCGGGCCGCACCGCGCGGGAGCTGGCCCGGGTCCTCGGCTGGCCGGCCGCACAGACGGCGGCGGAGCTGGCCGCGCTGACTTGCTCGGGCTTTCTCGTGCCATTCCCGGCCGGCGGGTACGAGGTCCGGGACCCGCTGGTGCGGCACGTCGCCGCGGCCCGGCTGCCCCGGGCAGTGCGGGCCAGCTTCACCCGCCGTGCCGACCCCGGGACCTCGGCGGAGGCCGGTGCGCGCCCTGGACGGCTCGTCCGGACCTGCGCGGCGGGCGCGACGCCGGGCGTCGAAGCGGATCGCCGGCCCCGACACACCCCGGCCTACCGGCCACGGCAGGCCGGGTCAGCGGTGGGTCAGGAAGGCCAGAACCCGGCCCCAGGCCAGCTCGGCGACGGCCGGATCGTGGTCGGCGACGGCCGGGTCGGTGAAGAGGTGCCCTGCTCCCGGGTAGCGGTGCACGGCGAGGTCGGCTCCGACGGAGTTCATCTCCCGTTGCCACTGATCGACCTCTTCGGGCGGCTCGTAGGCGTCGGGGTCGGCCAGGTGCAGCTGGATCGGCAGTCCGGGGCGGACCGTTTCGGGGGAGGCTCCGGTGCCGTGCAACAGCAGCAGCCCGGCGGTGTCGGGACAATCGGCCAGCAGCGCGCCGGCCACCCCGGCGCCCATCGAGAACCCGGCGAGCACGGTCTCGGGCGGCAACCCGTCGAGGGCCGCGCGGGCGCGGTCGAGCACGTTCTGCCGGCCGGTCCGGTCCAGCAGCGCGAAGCCCTGCTCGACGGTGTCGACGCCGGGCGCACCGTACAGGTCGGGCACGTGCACCCGGTGCCCGGCGGCGCGCAGCCGGTCGGCGGCGGCCAGCACGGCCGGTCGCAGCCCGTAGACGGAGTGGAAGAGCACGACGTGTCGCATCGGCACATCGTGCCGGACGCCGCGGACCAGACCGGACCGGCACGCGCGGGTTCTGCGCCGGCCGCCCGGCTCAGTCGTGGTCGCCGGCTGCCGGGCCGTCCCGATCCTCCGGCGCCGATCTGCCGTGTCCGGGCGCGACAACCGGGCGCAGGACGCGGCTCTGCCCACGGAACTCCGCGACCACCTCCCCGTCCTCGCGGGTCACCGTGACGTCGTAGATGCCGCTGCGGCCGTACCGGGTACGTTCGGTCCCACGAGCGACGAGAACGTCGCCCTGCCGGGCCGGGCGGACGAAGGTGATGTCGGCGCCAGCGGCGACAGTCGCGGGACCGTGGCTGTTGCAGGCCAACGCGAACGCGGTATCGGCCAGCAGGAACACGAAACCGCCGTGGGCGATGCGGTGACCGTTGACCATGCCGTCGGTGATCCGCATCCGGGCGACCGCGGCACCGTCGGCGGCGCTCACCAGCTCGATGCCCAGCCGGTTGGACGCGGCGTCGGCGTCGAACATCTCGTGGGCGGCGGTGCGCTGCGGGTCCACCTGACTCCCGGGGCCGTCTCGGCAGGGCGTCGCCCTCGGACGGACATCATGTCACCGCCGGTCAGCGAAAGCCGGGGGTGGATCGGCGTCCCGATCCACCCCCGGCCCGATCACCGCTCTGCCATACTTGTGCAATTGCAAGACCTAGGCAACAAGGCTGGACAGGAAGGCCGGTCGGTAAGTAGCCTTCTAGGCATGACTCCTTACATCACCGATCCGGACGCCTGGCAGGAGAGCTGGGACCGACAGCAGGAGGCGTACCTGCCGGATCGGGAGCACCGGTTCACCGCCATGCTCGACGCGGTCGACGCGGCCCTTGAGACCGCGCCGCTACGGCTGCTCGACCTGGCCGGCGGCACCGGCACGATCTCGCTACGCGCGCTGCGCCGTTTCCCTGACGCCGAGGTGACCCTGGTCGACCTCGACCCCGCCCTGCTCGCCCTCGCCGTCGCCTCGCTCGGCGACCGCGCCACCATCGTCACCGCCGATCTCAAGCAGCCCGACTGGCACGCCGCCCTGCCGCTCCGCAGCTACGACGCGGTGCTCACCGCCACCGCGTTGCACTGGCTGCCCGCCGACCGGCTGACCACTCTCTACGCCGAACTCCGTGACCTGCTCCGGCCCGGCGGCCTGCTGGTCAACGCCGACCACATGCCCGAGGACACCCTGCCGGAGCTGACCAAACGCCTGCTCGCCCGCGCCGAACAACGCCGAGTCGCGCGGCACTCCGCCGGTGCCGCCCTGTCCTGGTCACAGTGGTGGGACCAGGCGGCACAGGATCAGACCCTGCGCCCACTGGTCGAGCGACGGCACGCCATCTACCCCTCGGGCCACAGCCCGGAGTGGACCCCGCCGGCTTCCTGGCACCTGGACGCCCTCACCCGAGCAGGCTTCCGCGAGGTGGGCACGTTGTGGCGCGGCGGCGGCGACGCCGCGGTGGTCGCCCTCCGCTGACGCCGGTCCGCTAGGCGGGTGGGTCCACTGAGCCCGCCCGCGCCGGCACCCCCGTGTTGCCGGCGGCGGGCGGCCGCGTCGCGGGGACCAGAAACAGAGTCGGCAGCAGCAGCAGCGGTACGACCAGCAGCGCCCGCAGCGTGCCCACCTGATCGCCGAGCAGGCCCAGCAGCGGCGGGCCGGCCAGGAACGCGGTGTAACCGATCACCGCGACCACGCTGACCCGGACGTGGGCGTGCTCCTCCTCGTCGGCGGCGGCACTCATGCCCACCGGGAAGCCGAGCGAGGCGCCGATGCCCCACAGCGCGACGCCGGCCACCGCGACCGGGCCGGAGTTGGCGAGCACCGCCAGGCCGGCACCGCCGGCGGCGAGCAGGATCGTCGTGGTCAGCACCGGCCCCCGGCCCCACCGGTCCAGCGCCACCGTGCCGAGGGTGCGGCCAAGCGTCATGCCGACCACGAAGACACCGAAGACCGCCGCGCCGGCCGCCTCGCTGAAGCCGTAACCGTCGATGAAGGCCACCGCGACCCAGTCGTTGGCGCTGCCCTCGGCGAACGCCGCCGCCAGCACCAGCAGGCCGATGAGCAGAGTCCGGGGTTCCCGCCAGGCGGTCAGCAGCCGGCCCCGGCGCGCGGCGGCGGTGCCTGCGGACTCCAGCGCGGCCGGCAGGAATGCGCGCACCCCGAGCAGGGTGCCGCCGAACACCATCGCCGCCAGCACGCCGAGATGCACGCCCACCGGCACACCTAGCCGGGCGGCGCCCGCGCCGAGGCCGGCACCGGCCACCGAGCCGAGACTCCAGGCGGCATGGAACCGGGGCATCACGGTCCAGCCGAGCCGCCGTTCGACCGCGGCTCCCTCGATGTTCATCGCCACGTCGCAGCTGCCAGAGCCGTAGCCGAGGGCGAAAAGGCCCACCGCCACCCCGGCCAACGAACCGGCGACCCCGGCCGACACCCCCGCGACGGTCAGCCCGAGCGCGACCAGCAGGGTGGACAGCGCCACCGCGCGGGCCGCACCGAGCCGCTGGGTCACCAGCCCCGCGGTGGGCATGGCAAGGATCGCGCCGACCGACATGGCGAGCAGGAGCAGGCCGAGGCGGCCGGGGCTGAGCTCCAGCCCGTCGCGGGCCGCCGGCACCCGGGAAAACCAGGTGGCCACGGCCAGCCCGTTGAACGCGAACACCACCGCGACACCGTTGCGGGCGGCCAGCACCGCCCGCGCTGGAACCGGGCTGTTCGACGGTGTGGTGGGGGCGGTGACAGCGGGGTCCACGTACGTTCCGGTCCTCTCTTCAAGCACTGACACGATCAGACACCTGGGAGCGCTACCACCACAACCGATTTGGGTCCTTACCGTCCGCCGTCCGGGGCGGCATGATGCGGATGGGCGCACGCCACTCCGGCGGGTTCCACATGACGGGGAGACGATCATGACGACGGCACGCAGGCCGGCAACCCTGGACGACGTCGCCCGCGCCGCCGGGGTGTCCCGCTCGACGGCGTCGCGGGTCATCGCGGGTACGGGCTTCGCCTCCACCACCGCACGGCAGCGGGTACGGACAGCGGCAAACCTGCTCGGCTACCTGCCGAACCCGGCGGCCCGGGCGCTGGTGCACGGCACCGGGGTACGGCTGCTGGTGGCGGTGGCGGGCACCGGCCCGGCCGCCCTCGACGACCCATACGTCGACCAGGCGGTCGCCGCGGTGGCACGGGCCTGCGCACCGCACGACCTGGGAGTCGCACTGCAGTGGCTGCCGTTGGACGCGCCGGAGCGGCTGACCCAGCTGGCCGAGGACCGGGGCGTGGCCGGCCTGGTTCTGCTCAACACGACCCCGTCACTGCTGGCGCTGGTGCCACGCCGGCTGCGCGGCCGGACAGTGTCGATCGGCATCGGCTCGGCAACGGTGCCGTCAGTGGACATCGACAACGGCGGCGGCACCGCGGCGATCGTCCGTCACCTGTACGCCACCGGACGCCGACGGATCGCCATGGTCACCGGACCGCGCTGGCTGGCCTGCGCCGACCGTTCACGGCAGGCGTACCGGGAACTGCTGTGCGACGCCGGCCTGCCGACCCGGGAAGTGGTCGGCGACTTCAGCGCGGCCCGAGGGCAGGCCGCCGCCCGGGAGGTACTGCGACGATGGCCCGACACCGACGCCATCGTCGGGATCAGCGACGCGACCGCGCTCGGGGTGATCGGCCGGCTGCGCGCCGACGGCCTCCGGGTGCCCGAGGACGTCGCGGTCACCGGGTTCGACGACATCCCACTGGCCTCGACGGTGGCGCTGACCACCGCCAGCCATCCGGTTCGGCAGATCATCACCACGGCCGCGACCATGGTGCTGGAGCAACGCCCGACACCGGCGACGACCGTCTTCCCGTCAGCGCTGGTCCTTCGCGACAGCGCCTGACGCGGGGGGCGAACACCGTCAGCCGGCGAAGGCGCGCAGCAGGTCACGGACGGCGGCGGTGAGGTCGGCGCGGCTCGCGGCGGGGAGGTCGGCAGGCTGGCCGCCGCCCTCGCGCTGCACCGACGGGGGGCTGGCGGGTCAACGCACCTCGGGCAGGCGCCTGCCCGAGGTGCTGCGGATGACGCCGAGCCGGACCGCGTTGCGAGCTGGCCCGGCACGTCCACTGGCACCCATCGCAGCCGGTCCGGTCACACGCGACCGCACGGGCAGCCGCTCACCCGCCACAGCCCACGCTCCCGGGCGGGCGGTTCAGTCGGGCGCGGCCAACGCGGTGAGACGGGAGTACTCCGCCGAGCCGAGGAATCGGGTCAACACCTCCATCGTGCCGGGGGTGTATGGACGACCGTCAAGGATCTCGGCCGCCGGGAGGAAGACCAGGGCGGCGCCCTCGCCGAGCACCACGTCCCGCTGCCCGGCCCGGGTAGCGGCACAGAAGTAGTGCTTCACCCGGCCCTGCTCGGGCACCTCCTGGCGGGCGAACGCCCACAGCCCGTCCGGAGTCACCCGCAACCCGGTCTCCGCCCGACCGCCCACCCGTACTGCCGGGCACCGACCCGACGGCAGACCTCCGGCCGAGGACAGACGCCGGGACCCGACGGCGAACCCGTCCTGGCCGAAGGTGGAACCGCAGCCCCCACGAGATGGCTGGAAGCTACCCGATCCGTGGCCCGCTCTGCCCGACGACCGGACCCGGTGCTCGCCACCCGACCCGGGCCGCCCGGACGCCGAACGGCTGCGCCGGCTCGACAGTGAGCAGGCCGGTGGCTGATGGAACGCGTCGCATTCCTCATCGACACCACCGGCGAGCGGATCGACTGCCTGCTCAATCCCGAGACCGTCCAGGTGACCCGGCTCGCCGGGATCCGGCCACGGAGCAGCGCCGGCAGCCAACTCACCGGCGCCGGGCTGGCCGACGACCCGCTGGTCTTCACCGGCGGTGGCCGCACCGAACTCGTCCTCGACCTGCTCTTCGACACCGACTTCGCCGAAGGCCAGGTCCGCCCCGCCGACGTACGGGCCCTCACCCGCCCGCTGTGGATGCTGGCGGAGAACTCGACGGTCGAACACGGTTGGCTGCGACCACCACCGGTCCGGCTGGTCTGGGGCAAGACGTGGAACGTGCCGGGCGTGATCGTCGCCGTCGCGGAACGCTTCGACGCCTTCACCGCCACCGGATCACCGCGCCGCTCCTGGCTCCGGCTCAAACTGGTCCGGGTCGCGGAGGACGCCAACCGGGCACGGGAAGGCTTCGCCGAGGAGCTGTCCGTCGCACAGACCCCGGCCGTCGCGCCCGGCACGGCCGTCGTCGCCGCTGGCGACGGCACCACCACCGCCGACTCCTCGGGCGTACGCTTCGACCTGCTCGCCCACGACGCGTTGGGCTCCCCGCTGCGCTGGCGGCTGCTGGCCGAACACAACCGGATCACCAACCCGCTCGCCGTACCCGCCGGCACCGCCCTGGCCGTGCCGCCGCTGCCCGGCGCCGCACCGGCCACGCCCGCGCTCGCCGTGCCACCGCGGTCCGGTGTCTTCAGCGGGAGCGGGCCGTGACCGCCGCCGCGCCCCGGGCGCTGACCGTGCTGCTCGACGGAGCGCCGCTGCCCGACACGTTGCGCGGCCGGGTCAGCTCGCTGCGGGTGGCCGCCCGGCTGGACCGGCCCACCCAGTGCGAGGTGGCGCTGGACGTCAACCCGGGCAGCGCCGCGCTGACCGGGCCGGTCCGGGTCGGCGCGAGCCTCGACGTCCACCTCGACGGGCACCCGGAGGCGCTGTTCACCGGCGAGGTCACCGCCGTCGAGGTCGAGTACGCCGCCGACGGCGCCGCAACCGTGCGGGTACGCGGGTACGACGCGCTGCACCGGCTGCGCAAGCGGCAACGGCTGCGGGTCTTCGAGTCGATTACCGCCGCCGAGCTGGCCCGGGAACTCTGCGCCGACCTCGGGCTGCGGGTCGACGCGCAGGTCGACGGGCCGCGACTGGACCGGCTGCCGCACCACCGGCCCAGCGACCTGGACCTGCTGCTGGAGGTGACCGGCCGGGCCGGGCTGCACCTGTGCGTCGACGGCGCGGTGCTGCGCCTGGTCACCCTGGACGGTCACGGCGAGCCGATCCCCCTCGAACTGGGCCGCGACGTGCACGGCCTGCGCCTGTCGGTCAACTCCGACACCACGATCGGGGAGAGCACGGCGCTGGGCTGGCACCCGCAGCGGGCCGAACCGATCAACCAGAGCGCCACCACCCCCCGGTGCGGACGGGACACGGCGGTCCGGCCGGACCCGGCCGACGTGGGTGCGGAGGGCCCCCGTACCGCGTTGGACCAGCCGGGACGCAGCGGCGACGAGATCGCCGCGCTGGCCCAGGCCCGGCTCGACTGCCGGGCCGCCGCCCTGGTCACCGCCGAGGGAACGGCCGAGGGCGACCCCGCGCTACGACCCGGCCGCCGGATCCACCTGACCGGCGTCGCCGACGCGGTGGCCGGCACGTACGTGCTGACCGAGGTGGTGCACACCGTCGACGCCGACGGCCACCTGAGCCGCTTCTCCACTGTGCCGCCTCCGCAACCGACCGCCGGGCAACCCACCCCCGCAGTGGTCACCCTCGGCACGGTCACCGACGTCACCGACCCCGACGGATTGGGGAGGATACGGGTGCGACTACCGGCGTACGGCGGGGCGGACGCCGGTTGGCTGGCGGTGCTGTGCCCCGGCGCGGGCCACGGCAAGGGGCTGGTGGCGCTACCCGATCCGCAGGACAACGTGCTGGTGGCGCTGCCCGGCGGTGAACCCGCCTCCGGTGTGGTGCTCGGCTCGCTGTTCGGCACGGTCGAGCCGTACGACACCGGGGTGCACGACGGGCGGGCCCGGCGCTGGTCGTTACGGACCTCGGGTGGCCAGCAGGTGGTCATCGACGACGTGGCGGGCAGCCTGCGGCTGAGCACCGACGCCGGCAGCTGGCTGGAACTGACCCCGCAACTGGCGACCCTGCACGCCGCCACCGACATGGTGCTCTCCGCCCCCGGCCGGGCGATGGTCATCCGGGCCCGCAGCGTCGACTTCCTGCACGCCGAGGCGGTCGAGGATCCGGAGACCGCCGCCGAGCGGGCCCGCGTCCTCGCCCGCGCCCACCACGAAGGAGGCGGTTGATGCGTTGGATCCATCGCGACTCGGTGATCAGGTGCAGTCACGACGGCCGGGTCCGCAACCAGGCGTCCCAGCAGTGGGTCACCGTCGCCGGCGTGCCGGTGCTGGTGGCCGACGACCCGAAGGGCCGGCCGATTGTCGCGTGCCCCAACTACGGCACCACGGTCAAGCCGTGCACCAGCACCGAGCCGGTACGCGCCGGCTACAGCGACTGGGTGCGCGTCGGTGGCCGGCGGGTGGTGCTGTCCCACCTGTCCGGTTTCACCAACGGCAGCCCGCCCGGCCAGTTCACCTACCGGGTACGCGATCCCCGGCAGCGCTTCGTGGGAGCCGACCGGTGAGGGCGATCCGCTTCCTCGGCGCCGGCTTCGACCCGGGCCAGGGCGGCGGGTTGGGGTTGACCGCTGCCGGCGGGCTGGCCATGACCGACGGCGACGAGACGGTACGCCAGGCGCTGTTCCTGCTGCTGTCCACCACCCCGGGCGAACGACTCATGCGACCCGGGTACGGCTCACGCCTGCACCGGCTCGTCTTCGCCCCCAACGACGACACCACCGCCGGGCTGGCCATCCACTACGTCCGCGCGGCCATCGCCCGCTGGGAGCCACGCATCGACGTGCTCGACGTCGACGCCGGTCCCGACCCGGACGACCCGTGGCGCCTGGTGATCCGGCTGGACTACCGGATCCGGGCCAGCCTCACCCCCGGTCAGCTGGTCCTCTCCGTCGACCTGCTGCCCGGCGACGACGAGCCGCCCACCGGGCCGACACCCGATCCCGACGCCGAGGAGGCGCGATGACGCTGCCCGTGCCGCACCTGGACGACCGGACGTTCCTCGACCTGGTGACCGAGGCCCGGGACCGGATCCGGCAGTCCTGCCCGGGCTGGACCGACCTGTCCGCGCACGATCCCGGTGTCGCGTTGCTGGAGGCGTTCGCCCACCTCACCGAGGTGATGATCTATCGGTTGAACCAGCTGCCGGAGAAGGCGTACGTCTCCTTCCTCAACCTGCTCGGGGTGACCCGGCACCCGCCGGCAGCGGCCTGGGCGGACGTCAGGTTCACCCGCACCGGCGCCGACGACGCCCCGCTGCGGATCCCGGCCGGCACCCGGGTGGCCGCGGCCCGGGGTGCCGACCCGCGGCCGGTCGTCTTCGTCACCTGCGAGCCGGCGCTGCTCGCCGCCGGGCAACGTGAGGTCACCGTCCGGATGCACCACTGCGAGCCGGTCGAGGCGGAGCTGCTGGGCGTGGGCACCGGGCAGCCGGGGCAGGTGCTACGCGCCGGGCGGACGCCGCTGGCGCGTACCGCCGAAGCGCTGGACCTGCTGCTCGGCGTCGAGGTGCCGGCCGGGTCGGTGGAGTTGGGTGCGGCGGCCCGGGAACACGACGGGCACACCTTCGAGATCTGGCGGACGGTGGACAGCTTCGCCGGCCTCGGCCCGCAGGACAAGACGTACCTGGTGGACCGGTGCTCGGGCACGGTGACCTTCGCCCCCGCGCTGGACCTGCGGGGGCCGGCCGACAGTTCGCCGGCCGTCGCGGACGGTCCGGTAGCGGCGGTGCCACCCGCCGGGCGGCAGGTGCGGCTGTGGTACCGCGCCGGTGGCGGACCCACCGGCAACGTGGCGGCGGGCACGCTGACCAGCCTGCGTGACCCGCTGCCCGGCGTGAAGGCGGTCAACCCGCGGCCGGCGGTCGGCGGCCGGGAGATGGAAGTCATGGAGTCGGTGCTGTTGCGCGGGCCGTACGCGTTCGTCGCCCAGCAGCGGGCAGTGACCGCCCGGGACTTCGAGGTGCTGGCCACCGCCGCCGGTGGGGTCAGCCGGGCCCGTGCGTTCACCCGCGCCGCCGTCTACAGCTTCGCCCGGCCCGGCGAGGTGGAGGTGGTGCTGGTGCCGTACGTGCCGGCCGACGCACGGCCCGGCGGGCAACTGCCGGTCGCGGTGCTGCGTGAACACGAGGTGCGGGAGGCTCGGCTGCGGGTCGAGGCGGACCTGGAACGCCGCCGCTCGCTGGGCACCACCTGCCGGGCCTCCTGGGCGCGGTACAAGGCGGTCTCGATCCGGGCCCGGGTGGTGGTCCGCCGGGAGGAGGACATCGACGCGGTACGCCGGCGCATCCACGACCGGCTGCACCAGACACTCAGCCCGCTGCCGACCGCACACAACCCGACCGGCTGGGCGTTCGGCGAGCCGCTGCGGGCGTCCAACGTGTACCGGCTGCTGGAGCACGCCGAACCGGGGGTGCGCTACGTCGAGTCCGTGCGGTTCGTGGTGGACGAGGCGCCGGACAACCAGGCGCGTACGCTCGCCGCCGACGAGTACCAGCCCCGCACCTGGTACGCCGGCAGCCGCGCGGTGCTGTTCCGGTCGACCAACGCGGGCGCCGGTTGGGAGCCGGCGGGACGCTTCGACCGGGAGACCGTGCAGCGGGTCGCGCCCGCCCCCGCTCCGCTCCGCCCGGGCATCGTGCCCCGTCCCGGCTCGGTGGCGGTGGCCACCGCCCGCGAAGGCGGCGGTTCCCGGGTACACCTGAGCACTGATCTGGGTGAGACCTGGTCGTTGCTGACGGACCTGGACTCGCGGATCAGCGACCTGGCGTGGATTGACCGGGACGGTGCGGGAACGCTGCTGGTCGCCACCGACACCGGCCTGTACGAGGTGTCCCTGCTGCCCGGCGCGGTGCCGTTGCAGATCCTGGTCGACCCGGCCGACGCCGACCGGGGCTTCTACGCGGTGCGGGCGTTCGTCTCCGAGCGCGGCGGCGCCGGAGTGGCGGTGGCGGCCCAGGCCGGTTTCGGGGTGTACCTGTCCGGCAACGCCGGCCGCCCCGGCAGCTTCCACCACGTCGGCCTGGCCAACGTCGACAACCGGGTGCTCACCGTGCAGTACGACGGCCCGGCCACCCTGCTGTGGAGTGGCGCCGGTGAGCCCGACCCGAAAAAACCCGGACAGGGCTGCTTCCGGGCCCGGCTGTTCGAGTCCGACGTGAAGTGGCAGGCGGTGCAGGCGGGCTGGATCGGCGGCACCTGCCGGGAGCTCGCCTTCAGCGGCACCCTCGCGTTGGCCGCGACGCAGAGCGGCGGGGTGCTGCGCCTGGACACCCTGGCGGCGCAGCCGCAGTGGTCGCCGGTGTCGGTGAACTGCGGGCTGCCGCTGCGCGACCGCACCCGGTTCGTGCCGGTGGACGCGGTCGCCACCACCGCCGGGCCGGAGCGACTGGTGCTGGCCGGCGGCGAACACGGGGTGTACCGCAGCGCCGACGCGGCGGACTGGTCGGCCAGCGCCAACCAGGCCACCGCCGACGTGGTGACGGTTCCCGACACCTGGCTGCTCTGCTCCGGCGAGCACGACATCGAGGTGGTGCGACAGGATGCGTCGAGCGGGAATTGAGCGGCTGCTGCCGGCGGCCTACCAACGGGCCGACGTGCCGGGCAGCGTGCTACGGGCGCTGCTGGACGTGATGGAGTCGCTGCACGCCCCGGACGAGGCGCTGCTGGCCGAGGTCGACGCACTGTTCGCGCCATACCGGGCGCCCGGCCCGATGGTGTCCTACCTGGCCCGTTGGATGGCGATGGACCACGTGGTCGCCGTACCCCGGCGGGACGCGCCACTGCCGCTGCCGTTGAGCCGGCTACGGGACCTGGTGGCGCACGGCGCGCCGCTGGCGGCCTGGCGGGGCACCCCGTACGGGCTGCGCACCGCCCTGGAGCTGGCGACCGGGGTCACCGGTTTCGTCCTCGACGAACCGGCCGAACGGCCCTTCCACGTGGTGGTCCGGGTGCCCGCGACCGCCGCCGACCAACTGGCCCTGGTCAGCCGCATTGTCGAGGCGGAGAAGCCCGTCGCCGTCACCGCCGAGATCATCATCGAGGAGCCGTCATGACCACCGAATGGACCGTCGTCGCCGCCGCCGAACAGTTCACCCTGGACACCCGCAACGGCGGTGAGCTGACCTTCACCGTCTCCAACCCGGGTGTCGCGCCGGACACGGTGGTGTTCGACGTGGCGCCGGGCGACGGCACCCAACGGTCGTGGTTCACCGTCACCGAGCCGCAGCGGGTGGTCCCCGGGCAGGGCTCCGTGTCGTTCCTGGTCCGCCTGGCCGTGCCGCCGGGGACACCACCCCGACGCTACGACATGACCGGATTCGCGTACTCGGCCAACACCGCCCCCGAGGAGAGTTCCCGCTCCAGCGGTCGGGTCACCTACGAGGTGCGGGCGGTGCCGCCGCCGACGCGTACGCCCTGGTCGTGGATAGCCGCGGCAGCGGCGCTGGTGCTGGTGGTCTCGGCGGTGGTGGTGTTCCTGGTCGCCCGCGACGACGAGCCGCCACCGCAGCTGCCGGTGGTGACCATCGAGGCGGAGGTCCTGGTTCCCGGGGCGCGGGTCGAGTCGCCGGCGGGCTCCGCGGCGACCGTGGTCGCGCAGCGGAACTGCTGCCAGGTGACCTGGTCGCAGGACACCCAGTTGTTCTTCCAGGGCCGCGCGGTCAACGACAGGGTGACCGTGACGGTGGAGCTGCCCGCGGAGGCGACGTGGCAGTTCTCCGCCGTGCTGACCACCTCCTTCGACTACGCCAACATCGTGTTCCTGATCGACGACCGGCAGGTCGGTGACCCGTTCCTCGGTTTCACGCCCACGGTGCAGGTCACCGACTGGGTCGACGTGGGCCGGGTGCGGCTCGGCGCCGGAGCACACCGGGTCACCCTGGTCACGGTCGGCAAGACGCAGAGCACGGACCGCTACTTCGCCGGCGTCGACATGATCCGGTTCAGCGTGGTCCGCCCGGAGGACAGCCGGTGAGCGGTCAGCAGAAGGCCCTGCTGGCCGCACTCGGCGTACTGGTGGTGGTGTTCGCGGTGGCGGTCGGCGCAGGGCGAGGCGACCGGGGCGACCCGTCGGCCCGCAACCCGCTGGTCGAACTGCTCGGCCGGGCCGGCGGCGGACGCGACACGGTCGACCCGGCGACCGTGGACGCGGATTGCGCGCAGGCGCCCGGCCGGATGGTCGTCGCCGGCCGCTGCGCGCTGCGGGTGGCAGATCCGGGTGGGCTGCGCACGCTGGTCCTGCGCAGCCGGGACGCGTTCACCGTGCGGGCCGGCGCCCCCGGTGACGCCGACCTCACCGTCACCGACGAGGTCACGACAGCCGACGACGGCAGCGGCGCGGTGGCCCGTATCGCCGTCGACCGGGCCGGCACGGTGCTGGTGAGCTGCCCTGGCGAATGCCTCGTCACGGTCGCGCGGGACTGAGGGAGGCCGCGATGGGCGCGTTGCGTAAACCGTTCCTGGTGCTGGCGATGCTCGCCCTGGTGCTGGCGGTCGGCGTCGAGGCCGGGGCCGGGCTGCTGCTGGGCGGCGGCGACGCCGGAGCGGCGCTGGTCGGGGGGGGCCGCCGACCTCGGCGTCGAGGTCGACGACGTGAGCGGGGTACGCGAGCCATCCGGCCGCGGCACCGGCTACCTGGCGCTGGTCGACGTGGTGGCGCTCTGGACGACCGGGCTGTTCTGTCTCGGCCTGCTGCTACCCGACCGGCTCCACGGGCGGATCCAGGGCGTCGCCACCCTGATCTTCTCCATCATTCTGATCATTGTGGCCCTCGTGGCGCTGATCATCGCCTTCGTCGAGCTTATGATCATGGTGTCCCTGTTCCTGGCGCCGCCGTTCGGCACACTGGCGTACCTGGCGTTGTGGGGCTTCTTCCCGGTCGGCGACGCCGCCGTGCTGCTCGGCCTGGTGCTGCTGCTCAAGCTGACCTGGGCCGGACTGCTGATCCTGGCCCAGCCGGGGTTTCTGCAGAACAAGGGCCTGGTCCTGCTGATCCTGACCAGCCTGCTCTGCACGGTGGTCCTGGAATTCCTGCACAACGTGGTGCCGGTGATCGTGACGAGCATCCTCGACGACGTCGGCGCGATCGTCTTCGCGGTAGTCGCCATCATCTGGGCGCTGGTGCTGCTCATCGGCTCGATCCCGGCGATCGTCAAGGCGATCCGGGCCACCGCCGCCCTCCGCGCCGAACCCGACCCTCACCACTAGCCAGCGGCCACCCGCGTCGATCTAGGGGTTTTCGTCGTCAGTCGATCTCCAACGACGACGAAAACTCCTAGATCGACGCGAAGTGGGGTCAGCTGACTACGGAGGTGGTCCAGCGGGGGGAGGCGGTGGTGATCGGGGTGGTGTCACCGGTGAGGGTAACGAGGGTCTGGGTGTCGCGGCGCGCGCTGGAGCCCACCCAGATCTCGACGTCACCGGGCTCCACCACCCGGGTGAGCGTGCGATCGGAGAACGCCAGCCGGGTGGTGGGCACCGTCAACTCGACCGTGACCGACTGGCCCGGCTCCAGGTTCAGCCGCCGGTACCCGAGCAGCTGCGCCACCGGCCGGGTCACCGACGCCACCAGGTCGCGGCCGTAGAGCTGGACCACGTCCTCGCCGGCGACCGCGCCGGTGTTGGTGACACGTACGGTCACCGGCAGGGCACCGTCGGTCGGCACTGTGGCGGGTGCCATCAGATCGGCGTACTCGAATGTGGTGAAGGACAGGCCGTGGCCGAACGGGGCAGCGGGCGTCGCCGACAGGTTCGTCACCTCGCTGCCCTCACCGAGCGTGGGATGCAGGTACGAGTACGGCTGCGCCCCCGCCGACGCCGGCAGGCTGACCGGCAGCCGGCCGGACGGGTTGACCCGCCCGGAGAGCACGCCCGCGATCGCGCCCGCGCCCTCCTCACCGGGGAAGAACGACTGGAGCACCGCCGCGCACCGCGCCAGCGCCCAGTCCACCGCGTACGGTCGGCCGGTCAGCAGCACCAGGACGACCGGGCGCCCCGTCGCCAGCACCGCCTCGACGAGTTCGCGCTGGACGCCGGGCAGTTCCAGGTCGTCGCGGTCGCAGCCCTCGCCGACCGTGCCGCGCCCGAAGAGGCCGGCGTGGTCGCCGACGACCAGGACCGCGACGTCCGCGGCGGACGCTGTGGCGACCGCCTCGTCGAAGCCGGACCGGTCGTCGTCGTCGAGGTCGCAACCCTGCGCCCAGCTGACGCGCTCGGCACCGAAGTCGGCCCGGATCGCGTCGAGGACCGTCGGGACCTCGATGCCGATCTCTACGCCCGGGTGCTGCACGAGCACGTGGTTGAGAAACGAGTAGCACCCGAAGAGCGCGCTCTGCCGGTCGGCGTTCGGGCCGATCACCGCCACCCGCCGACCCGCCGGTAGCGGCAGCGTTCCCTGGTTGGCGACCAGGACGATCGACTTCTCCGCGAGGCGGCGGGCGATCGCCCGGTGCTCGGGCGAGTCCAGGTCGACCGACGCGGTCGGTCCGTCGGTGAAGGTGGCGTCGAGCAGCCCCAGATCGAGCTTCTGGCGAAGCACCCGCAGCACCGCCCGGTCGATCACCGCCTCGTCGAGTTTTCCGGCCCGCACCGTCTCCGGCAGGGTCAGGTAGGCGTCGCCCGTCGGAAGCTCGATGTCGACACCGGCGGTCAGCGCCTGCACGGCCGCCTCGCCGTGGTCGCCCGCGACGTGGTGCAACAGGTTCAGGAAGGCCACGCCGAAGTAGTCGGCCACCACTGTGCCGTCAAAGCCCCACCTGTCCCGCAGCACGCCGGTCAGCATCGTCGGATCGGCGGCCACGGGCACGCCGTCGATCTCGGCATAGGAGTGCATGACCGAACGCGCGGCACCGTCGAGCAGGGCCATCTCGAACGGCGGGAACAGCACGTCGGCGAGTTCCCGCGGGCCGGCGTGCACCGGCGCGAAGTTGCGCCCGGCACGCGAGGCGGAGTAGCCGGCGAAGTGCTTGAGCGTGGCATGCACCCCCTGCGACTGCAGGCCGCGCACGTACGACGTGCCGATCGTGCCGACCAGGTAGGGGTCCTCGGCGATGCACTCGTCGACCCGCCCCCAGCGCGGGTCACGGATGACGTCGAGGACCGGGGCGAGTCCCTGGTGGATGCCCAGGGCCCGCATCGACGCGCCGATCGACGCGGCCATCTCGGTGACGAGGTCGGGGTCGAACGCGGCGCCCCACGCCAGCGGGGTGGGAAAGGTGGCCGCCTTCCACGCCGAGAGCCCGGTGAGGCACTCCTCGTGGACGATCGCCGGTATGCCGAGCCGGGTGCCCGTCACCAGGTCCGACTGGAACTTCCACAGCCAGGCGGCGCGGGCGGCGGTCTCGACGGGGCGGGTGCCGTAGGCCCTGGTCAGGTGGCCAAGCCCGTGTCGGGAGAAGTCCTCGATCCTGACGACCTCGCTGAACTCACCCTGCAACGGTGCGACGGCCTCGCCGTCTGCCTTCTCCCAGAAGCCGACAAGCTGCGCGACCTTCTCCTCGATCGTCATCCGGCCGAGCAGCTCACGTACCCGCGCCTCGCCGTCCGGCCCGTGGCGCCCGTCCGGACCGTCGTGAGCCGGATCTGTCCGGGCCGGCGCTGGCGCCGGCCCGCTCACGACCTCGCGGACCTCAGTCATGCTGAACTACCCCTCTGTTGCTCATGCCGCTACCGCTCAGCCCTTGACCGCACCTTGCAGGCCACCGACGATCTGCTTCTCGGCGAACGTGAAGAAAATTAGTGCCGGCAACATCGCCAGCGAGGTGAAGGCGAGGATGCCCGCTGTGTCGGAGGTGTACTGACTGGAGAAGTTCTGCACGCCGAGCGGCAGGGTGTGCAGGCTGGCGTCGCCGAGCACCAGCAGCGGCAGGAGGAACGCGTTCCAGCTGGTGACGAACGCCAGGATGCCGACGGTGACGAGCGCCGGCCGGGACAACGGCAGCATGATGCGCCAAAGGAAGCCCAGCCGGCCGGTGCCGTCGATCGCGGCGGCGTCCTCCAGTTCGCGGGGGACGGCGGTCAGGAACGGCCGCAGGATCACGATGGTCAGCGGCAGCGCGAAGGCGACCTGCGGCAGGATCACCGCGTAGTACGAGTTGATCAGGTTGAGGTCGCGCAGCATCAGGTAGAGCGGCAGGATCGCCGCCCCGGCCGGGAAGAGCAGGCCGAGCGTGAAGAAGGTGTAGAGCACCTCCCGTCCGCGAAAACTGTAGCGGGCGAGCACGAACGCGGCACTGACGCCGAGCGCCACGACGCCGAGCGTCGTGCCCAACGACACCACCGCGCTGTTGAACACCTGCCGCCAGAAATCGCTCTGCGTCAGCACCCGGGCATAGTTGTCCCAGACCCAAGGGTCGGGCAGCCCGGCCGGGTCCGCGACGATCTGCGGCGTGGTGCGAAAACCTCCGATGATCACGTAGACCACCGGGGTGATCGACACGGCCGCGACCGCGAGCGCCAGCGCGTAGGTGAGCGGGTTACCCCACGACACCGGGCGGCGCTTCGCGCGCGTTGACAGGACGGCGTTCGCGGTCACGGTCAGTTCGCCTTTCTGGTGATGGCGCCCTCGATGTCACGACGCAGCAGGAAGCGTTGGAACAGCACCGCCGCCACGAACGAGATGGCGAACAGGATGACCGCCACCGCGTTCCCGTAACCCCACAACCGGGCGAAGAATCCGTTGTCCACCATGTACGTCGCCATGGTGGCCGACGCACCGAGCGACCGTACCGCCGGCACCGAGGTCACCCAGATCACGTCGAAGACCTGCAACGAACCGATCATGGACAGGAACATCCAGATCCGGATCGTCGGGCCCAGCAACGGCAGGGTCACGTGACGCTGGGTCTGCCACCAACCGGCGCCGTCGATGGCTGCGGCCTCGTTCAACTCCTGCGGAACGTTCGACAGGCCGGCGAGCAGCAGGATGATGGCGAAGCCGACGTACTTCCAGGTGAGGATGAACAGCAGCGTCCAGATGACGAGGTCGAGGTCGGCGAGCCACGCCTGCACCAGGCCGCCCATGCCCAGCGACTGCATGAACGCGTTGACCGTGCCGGCGTCGGACAGCAGCAGCTTCCACATGATGCCGACGGTGACCTCGGCGAGCACGTACGGCACGAATGCCAACAGGCGGAACACGGTGCGCCCGCGGAAGTTGCGGTTCAGCAGCAGGGCCACGCCCAGGGCGATGGGCCCCTGGATCAGCAGCGACCCGAACACGATGATCCCGTTGTTGCGCAGCGCGTCGAGGAAGATCGGGTCCTGGAAGGCCAGGACGTAGTTGTCGAAGCCGACAAAGTCGGTGGGCGGTCCGACGCCGCGCCAGCGGAAGAGGCTGTAGTAGAAGGCGAAGCCCATCGGTACCAGCACGAACATCACGTAGACGATCACGGCTGGCGTCGTGAGGCCGATGATCTCGTACCACTTGCGGCGGGTCTCGGCGGCCCGGGAAGAAGGGCGCCGAGCGGGCCGCGGGCCCGCCGGCGGCGCAGCTGCGCCGCCGGCGGGGTCCACGGTTGGGTTGGTGGAGGTCACTTGCGCGCGGCCGCCTTCATGGCCTCGACCACCTGCTCGGGCGTGCCGCTGCCGGCGAAGATGGCAACGATCGCGTCGTTCATCGCGTTGCCGACGGTGCTGCCGAAGGCCGTGTCCAGCCAGAGCTGCACGTAGGTCGCGCTGGTGGTGGCCTCCAGGATGGACTTGAGGGCGGGGTCCTTGACGCCTTCCTCGGCACCCTTGGCGACCGGCAGGCCGGTGCCGGTCTCGGCGTAGCCCTTCTGCACCTCGGTGCTCGCGATGTACTTGAGGAACTCGACGCACTCGGCCGGGGCGTTCTTGGCGCAGGCGAAGCCGTCGCCACCGCCGAGGGCCGCCTTCGGGTCACCAGCGGAACCGGTGATCGCCGGCACCGGGAACCAGCCGATGAACTTGTTCAGCGCCGCCTGGTCGGTGGTGATGGTGTCCAGGCTGCCCTTGTTCCAGTCGCCCATCAGCTCCATCGCGGCCTTGCCGTTGGCCAGCAGGCCGTTGGCGCTGGTCGGGTCGTTCTGGCCCGGCGTGGCGATGAAGTTGTCCTGGAACGGTTCGGTGTCGATGAAGGCCTTCAGGTCCTGGCCGGCCTTCACGAAGCACTGGTCGTCGAAGACGTTCTCCAGGGACGCCTTCCGCAGCGTGTCGACCGAGCAGGCACGCAGCGCGAAGTTGTACCACCAGTGCGCGGCGGGCCACTTGTCACCGGCACCGACAGCGATCGGAATGACGTCGATCGCCTTGAGCTTGGTGACGGCATCGTTCAGCTCGTCGAACGTGGCCGGCGGAGCGGCGATGCCGGCCCGCTCGAACATGTCCTTGTTGTACCAGATGCCCTCGATGCCCATCCGGTACGGCAGGCCGTACTGCTTGCCGTCGACCTGCCAGATCTCGACCGCGCTGCCGATGTTGGCAGCCTCGTCCTTGACCTGCTCGGTGATGTCCTTGAGGTAGTCGGCCTCGACCTGCTCGCGGATCTCGCCGCCGCCCCACGCCTGGAAGATGTCCGGCGGGTCGTTGCTCAGCAGCGCGGCGGGCAGCCGGGTGCGCTGGAGTTGGTTGGTCTCGATGCCCTCTATCTCGATCGTGACCGTGGGGTGCAGCGCGTTGAAGTCCTTCGCGACCTTCTCCCAGTAGGTCTTGCCCGCCCCGTCCTGGGAGGCGTTGTGCCACCAGGTCAGGGTCACCGGGTTCTTGAACAGCTCGCTCTCGGAAGGCGCTTCGGAGTCGCCGCCGCCGCAGCCGGCGGCGAGCAGTGCGGTGGTGATGGACAGTGCCAGGACGGTGGTTACGCGACGCTTTATAGCCATGGGTTTCTCCTCGACCAGTCAGTCGGGTGCTCGGCCTGACGGCGAGTTTTACAGCCCTGTAACTAAGTGTCAATCGGTGTCGATAACGTTTTCGACTCGCCTGCAACGCGGGGCGGACGGCCCTCTATCATCGTCGGCGTGGTGTTCCCGCAGCGTGTGAAGATGTCGGACGTGGCCCGCACGGCCGGCGTCTCGGTGGCTACTGTATCCAAGGTCGTGAATGGCCGTTACGGCGTCGCACAGGCGACCGTGGAACGGGTCCAGCAGGTCATCCACCAGCTCGGATACGAGGCCAGCCTGGGGGCGCAGAGTCTGCGTAGTCACCGCACCAACGTCCTGGGCATCCTGGTCGCCGAGTTCGAGCCGTTCTCCACCGAGCTGCTGAAGGGCGCCTCCACGCAGGTCGCCGGCACCGGCTACCAACTGCTTGCCTACTCCGGCGGCGACGGCGCCGGGCGGGCGGTCGGCTGGGAGCGGCGGTCACTGGCCCGCCTGTCGGGAACCCTCATCGACGGGGCCGTGATCGTCACGCCCACGGTGGTGGAGACCAAACAGGGCTTCCACGTCGTGGCCGTCGACCCGCACACCGGGCCGTCGGGCCTGCCCACCATCGACTCCGACAACTTCGCCGGCGCGGTGCTCGCGACCAACTACCTGCTGTCCCTCGGGCACCGCCGCATCGGACACATCAGCGGACGCCCCGACCTCGAGTCGTCCCGGCTGCGTGAGGCGGGCTTCCGCCAGGCCATGGCCGACGCCGGGATGCCGGTGGACGAGCGGCTCGTGCGCGTCGGCGGCTTCCGGGTCGAGAGCACCGCCGGCACGGCCACCGAGCTGCTCGTGCTCCCCGACCGACCCACCGCCGTCTTCGCCGGAAACGACCTCTCCGCCATCTCCACCGTAGATGTGGCCCGGGGCATGGGCCTGTGCGTTCCCGACGACCTCTCGGTGATCGGCTTCGACAACATCCCGGAGTCGGCGCTGGTCAACCCGCCGCTGACGACGATCATGCAGCCGCTGCAACAGATGGGGGCCGAGGCGCTTCGCCTACTCGTCGACCTGATCGCCGGCGTCGAACGCGACATCCACATCCGGCTCCCCACCGAACTGGTCGTCCGCGCCTCCTGCCGCCCCCTCGCCCCGTCCGAGGTTCCCACCGCGTAGGTCCTGGCGGACGGCGTTCGCGAGATGCGGCGCCTCCCGGCATTCGTGACGAGGCGGCGGCCGACGAGCCACGTGCGGCGAGCCGCAGCGGCACCAGCAGAATGTCAGGAGGTGCCGGCGAGGACGGCGGCCGTGTCGCGGTGCAAAGTCCCGTCGGCGACGACGACCCGATAACGGCCGTGCCGGCTGGTGCCGGCCGGGACGGCCGTGGTCCGCTCGTAGGCGAAGGCCACACAGACCCCCGGATACATGGTGGTCCGGACGAACCACCGGTCGTCAGCGCCCAAGCCGGAGAAGACCAGGGTGTACGCCCCCCCTTGCGGCGCCCGCCCGCGTAACGCCACCCACGGCTGGTCGCACCCGTTGACCGCCACCTCACCGTCAAGCGAGTCGGTGAACACCTCGGGCGGCTCGGCCGCGACCGCCCGCCAGAAGAACCCGCCGTAGCCGGCACCTCCGGGACGGCCGTTGGTGGCCGGGCTGCCCAGCGTCACGTCCCGCCCGATCGGAGCGGTGAGGGTGCTGTCGACGTCGAGCCGCCAGGCGTCCGGATGACCGGGCACCGCCGTGGCGGTCAGCCGACGTCGCTCGGTCAGTAGCACCGACCCGGTTGGATCGCACCAGTGCAGCAGGTGGTCGAGCCGATCGTCGGCGCGGTGTCGCCAACCTGCGTGGCTGATCCGGCCGTGGTCGGCGCGCCAGGTGTAGCCGACGTCGCGCACGTACGTCCGCCCGCCCCAGAGGTTGGTGCCGTCGACGTCCTGCACCGCCAGGGACGCACCGAGGTGCCAGACGTGGTCGTCGGGCAGCGCTTCGGTCACCGGAGTGCCGGCCAGGGTACGCACCGGGTGCAGGTAGGGCCGGGGTCCGTGCCTGGCGTCGAGGTCGGGCGCGAGCACGTAGCGGGCGACCGGCACACCACCGACCAGCAGATCCGCGTCGCCGTCGGTCACGGCAACTCCGCCCGGACGACCGGCCGGCGGCGGGCCACGGCGTGCACGGCGGCCAGCAGATACCCCGCGAGGATCGGCACCGCGACCGGGGTGACCAGCACACCGAGCAGCGCCGCGACCGCGGTGGTGCCGGCCAGTCCGGCCCAGTGCCCGGGATGATCGAGGCAGACCCGGGCGGCCTGGACGGCCGCCGTCCGCCATCCGATGCCGCCGGTCCGGCCCACCTCGACCACCACCGCGGCGGCGTACCCGAGCAGCCCCGCCGCGACGGCGGTGGTCAGACTCGACGCCACCGCCCCGCCCGGCACTCGACCGGCGGCCAATGCGGTCAGGTTGGCGGCGAGCAGGCCCACGGTGGCCAGCACGATCAGGGCCACCGGCAGGCCCGGCAGCAGGCCCCGACCGAACCGCGACACGGTACGCCGCGCCGTCGGCCAACTGCCGGTGGTGAGCCAGTCGTGCACGGCCGCGCTGGCGGCGCCGACCGCGGCGCCGGCAGTCAGCACCGGTGCCGCGGCGAGCACGGTCAGGATGCCCAGCAACGCCAGGTCGGCCGCGTCCCGGACGGTGTCCCGCCAGTCCCGAGCCGGCTCACGCCGCCCGGGGGGAGAGTCAGCCCTTGAGTCCACTGGTGTTGATCCCCTCGACGAGCATCCGTTGGAAGGCGACGAAGAACACGAAGACCGGCAGCAGGGACAGCACCGACATCGCGAACATCGGTCCGACCGCGCTCTGGCTGGTCGAGTCGATGAACAGGGTCAACGCCACCGGGACCGTGTAGTCGCTCAGGCTGGACAGGAAGACAAGCTGCCGGAAGAAGTCGTTCCAGGTCCAGATGAACGAGAAGATCGCAGTGGTCACCAGGGCGGGACGGCTCAGCGGCAGGATGACGTGCCGGAAGATGCCGAACGCGTTGGCGCCGTCGATCCGCGCCGCCTCGTCCAACTCGCGCGGGATACTCCGCATGAACTGCACCATGAGGAAGACGAAGAACGCCTCCGTGGCGAGGAACTGCGGGATCAGCAGCGGCAGGTAGGGCCATTCGCCGCCGACTAGGCCGAGGCTGCGGAACAGGATGTACTGCGGCACGATCAGCACGTGCCCCGGCAGCAGCAGCGTGCCGATCATGACGGCGAACCACATCCCGCGTAGCCGGAATCTCAGCCGGGCGAAGGCGTACGCGGCCAGCAGGCAGCTCACCGCGTTGCCGACCACGGTGAGCATGCTGACCATCACACTGTTCAGGAAGAACCTGCCGAAGCTGACGTCGAAGTTGCCCCACCCGTTGGTGTAGTTGCCCGGGGTGAACCGCTCCGGCAGCAGGCCGATGTTGTTGACGATCTCCTCCTGCGACTTGAAGGAGGTGCCGATCATCCAGATCAGCGGGTAGAGCACGACCGCGACGATGGCCAGCAGCACGATCAGCCGCAGCCAGGAGCGGCTGCGCGGGCGTTGCGGGCGGGTCGCCACGGGCGGGGCCACGGTGCTCGCCACCATCAGCGGTCCTCTCCGTCGGAGTAGTGCACCCAGAACCGGCCGGTGCTGAAGAAGACGGCCGTGATGCTCGCGATGGCGATCAGGAACACCCACGCCATCGCGGAGGCGTAGCCCATCTCCAGGTCGGTGAAGCCGGTGATGTAGAGGTTGAGCGTGTACATCAGGGTCGAGTCGACCGGCCCGCCGGTGCCGTTGCTGAGCACGAACGCGGCGGTGAACCCCTGGAATCCGTTGATGGTCTCCAGCACCAGGTTGAAGAAGATCACCGGGGAGAGCATCGGCAGGGTCACGTTGACGAACTGCCGGAACTTGCCGGCGCCGTCGACCGAGGCGGCCTCGTACAGCTCGGTCGGCACCTGCTTGAGCCCGGCCAGGAAGATCACCATCGGTGCGCCGAACTGCCAGATGGCCAGCACCATGAGCGTCTCCAGCGCCCAGTCCGGGTCGTTGACCCAGGGCTTGCCCTCGATGCCGAACAAGGCGAGGAAGGAGTTGAACGCCCCCTCGCGGTTGAACATGTTCACCCACACGATGGCCAGCGCCACGCTGCCGCCGAGCAGCGACGGCAGATAGAACAGGCCGCGGAACAGCCCGACGCCGCGCCAGGCCCGGTTGAGCAGCAGGGCCACCCCGAGCGCCGCGGCCAGTTTCAACGGCACCGCGATCAGGGCGAAGCTGAGAGTGACCCGTACCGAGTGCCACCACGACGGATCGCTGGTGAACATCCGTTCGTAGTTGGTCAGCCCCACCCACTGCACCTCGGAGAACGGGGTCAGGATGTCGTAGTCGGTGAAGCTGAGGTACAGCGACAACAGCATGGGTATCGCCGTGATGCCCATCAGACCGATGAGCCAGGGCGACAGGAAGACGTAACCGGCCAGACCTTCCCCGTGCCGGATCCGTCCGGTCCCGCGCCTGGTGGCGTCGGGCCGGACGGATCCGGTGCCGCGGCGGGTCGGGTCGGGCGCCGTGGTCGGTGCCACGAACTGCTCCTCTCCGGGTACTGCGGCGGATCAGGAGGCGATTGCTGCCTTGCACGCCTCGACGAACTGGGCGGCGGCCTCGGCGGGAGTGGCCCGGCCGTACTGGGCGTTCTCGGCGGCCTTGGTCAACTCGGCGCGGACCTTGCTGTGGCCCTTGATCGGCACCTGGGGCGACTCGCCGAACGACGCGGCAAGCTCGGTCTCGACCGCGATGGACTGCTTCATGGCCTCGTCGGTGGTGTCGTCGCTGACCACCCGGCGCAGGTCGAGGTTGGACGGCAGGCCCCGGTCGGTGCCGAGCAGCTTGACCGCATCCTGGTCGTTGGCCAGGAAGTTGATCACGTCGACCGCGATCTCCGCGTTCTTGCTGCCCTGGAAGACCGACCAGTACATCGAGGCACGGGCCCACTGACCGCTGGGATCACCCGGGTAGGCGATGACACCCAGCTCGTCGGCGGTGTTCTTCTTCAACTCCGGCATCTGGTTGACCCAGACCCAGGAGGTGGCCGACTTGCCGGTCACCACGAGCTGCTTGGTGATGTCGGTGGCGTTGCCCTCGTGGATCACGTCGGGGGTCGGGGTGGCACCCCGGTCCCGGGCGCCCTTCCACAGCTCGAACCACTTCGTCACGTCCTCGGCGGTGAAGCCGAGGTCGTTGCCGGCGTAGAGGTCCTTGCCCTGCTGGCGTAGCCAGACCCAGAACGCCTTGTAGTCGGCGCTGGGGTCCTGGGTGCCGGGCACCTTGGTCTTCTTGGCCACCTCTTCGGCCCAGGCGATGTGCGCTTCCCAGCTCATCCCGGTGGTCGGCTCGGGCAGCCCGTTCTTGGTCAGCAGCGTCTTGTTGTAGACCAGACCCTGGGTGTTCTCCCCGGCCGCCAGGCCGGCGAGCTTGCCGTCGACCACGCCGTACTGCAGCAGGCTGGGCGGGAACTTGGTGGTGTCCAGGTCACCGGAGTCCTGGTGCGGCTTGAGGTCCAGGGTGGTGTTGCGGGCGGCGTACTCGGCGAGGAAGTTGTCGTCGATCTGGAAGATGTCCGGCGGGTTTCCGCCGGCGGTGAGGGTGGCCAGCTTGTCGAAGTAGCCCTGGTTGGCCTGCCAGGTCTTCTCGAAGATGACGTCCGGGTTCTTCTGGGTGTAGAGATCAAGAGCCTGCTCGGTGAGCTGGGCCCGGGCCTCGCCTCCCCACCAGAAGATCGAAATCTTGGTCGTGCCGTCGGAGGCGGCATCATCGCCGCAGGCCGCGGCCGCGCCGACCAGCGGCAGGGCCACGACGGCGGCGAGCAGGCCGCGCAACAACCGGCGGCGGAACAGGGAGGTACGGTGGGTGCGCCGGTCAGGCGCGTCGACGGTGGGGTGCGTTGCGGGGTGCATGTGCGCTCAACTCCTTGGCGTTAGGAGGCGACGACGTCACCGGCGGCCACGATCGGGTCGCCCGGGTCCGCACGGCGATGCGGACCCGGGCCAGCGGCAGCGGCACCGGAACGTTCCCGGCCGGCATGGGGGCCCGGCGCGGTGGAGTCGCGGATGACCAACTCGGTCTGGAGCATTACCTGTGCGGTGGTGCGACGGACGCCGACAGCCACGGTGGCACCGCCCCCGCGCCCGGAGCGGGGAAAGTCGGTGTCATGTTGCAGCAACATGTCGACGGCCGTCCGGCCGGCGGCCGCGGTTGGCGTGGCCACCGTCGTCAGCTTGGGGCGGGTGAGCCGGCTGAGGGAGATGTCGTCGACGCCGACGACACTGATCTCCTGCGGCACCCGGATCCCGAGTGCGTCGAGCCCCTCGAGGAGGCCGATCGCCATCAGATCGTTGTAGACGAGCACGGCGGTGACGCCGGCCCGGTGCACCTGCTCCGCCTGGGCGAAACCGCCGTTCTCCGTCGGCGGGTTGGGGCCGAGTACCGTCAGGTCGGCGCCCGCTGCCCGGGCGGCGACACCGGCTGCCCGGCGCAACTCCCGGCTGGTCCAGGAGCCCCGTGGGCCGGCGAGTAGCGCGATCTCCCGATGCCCCAGTCCGGCGAGGTGCTCGATGGCGCAGCGGGCACCTTGACCGACATCCATCAGGACGCACGGCAGGCCGGCCAACTGGCGGTTGACCACCACCAACGGCACCTCCCGGCTGAGCTGCTCGATCAGGCTGTTGCTCATGCGTGGGCTGCACAGCAGCACCCCGTCGACCTGCTTGGCCAGGGCGTGGACCAGCTCTTCCTCGGCTGCGGCGTCCTCGTTGGTGTCGGCGACGAAGACGTGGTAGTCGCGATGCCGGGCCTGGCTCTCCGCCGCCTTGATCAGGGGCGGGAAGAACGGGTTGGCGATGTCGGCGATGATCAGGCCGATGTTGTGGGTACGACCCGTGATGAGTGCGCGGGCGGCCCGGTTCGGCCGGTAGCCCAGATCCTCGGCACACGCCAGTACCCGCACCCGGGTCTCGGGGTTGACCAGGTGCGGCGCGGAGAAGGTGCGGGAGACCGTGGAGATGTGCACGCCGGAGGCTCGTGCCACATCCCGGATGGTGACTGGCATTCAGGCCTCCCTCATCGATGTGTCGGCGGTCACGGTGCCGCCAATTAATGCAAACGGTTGCCTCAGTGTCAACGACGAATGATTACAGCTGTGTTGCGGAGACGCTCCTTTTGTGTGCCGAACAGCCATCAAAGGGGGCAAAGGCCACCGGTTTGTTGCGCCCCGTTGACTCCGCTGGATCGACCGTGGTTACTTCAGTGCAAAGGTTTGCATAAAGATCGAGGAGGATCGGTCTGTGTCACCGCAACCCGGCAAGCGAGTCCGGCACGCCGTGGTCGGCACCGGCGCCCGCGCCGAGATGTTCGTCCGGGCACTGGTCCGCGACCACGCAGACACCACCGAACTGGTCGCGTTCGCCGACCTCAACCAGGCCCGGATGGACGCCCACAACCGGTGGCTCGGCGAGCTGGGCCATCCGCCCGTACCGACGTACCACGCCGATGACTTCACCGCGATGCTGGCCAAGGAGCGAGTCGAGGTCGTCCTGGTGACCTCCGTGGACGTCACGCACGACCAGTACGTGGTGGCCGCCCTGGAGGCCGGCTGCGACGTGGTCACCGAAAAGCCGATGACCACCGACGCGCCGCGCTGCCAACGCATCCTCGACGCGGTACGACGCACCGGCCGGCGGGTGACCGTGGCCTTCAACTACCGCTACAACCCCCTGCACGAACAGCTTCGACGACTGCTCGCCGAGGGCGCGGTCGGCGAGATCGGCTCGGTGCACTTCGAGTGGCTGCTCGACGTGCGGCACGGCGCCGACTACTTCCGCCGCTGGCACCGCGACAAGGCCAGCTCCGGCGGCCTGATGGTGCACAAGGCCAGCCACCACTTCGACCTGGTCAACTGGTGGCTGGACGCCACGCCGGTGCAGGTGTACGCCGCCGGCCGGCTCTTCTTCTACGGCGCCGACGGCCGCCGGCACGGCTACGCCCGCGACTACGACCGGGCCCACGGCAGCCCGGCCGCCGACAACGACCCGTTCGCGTTGCGGCTGGCCGAGCACCCCCGCCTACGTGAGCTGTACCTCGACGCGGAGGTCTCCGACGGCTACCACCGCGACCGCAACGTCTTCGCCCCGGGGGTGAGCATCGAGGACGACATGGCCGTGCTGGCCACCTACTCCACCGGCGCCACCATGAGCTACCACCTCACCGCGTACGCGCCCTGGGAGGGTTACCGGGTGATGGTCAACGGCAGCCGCGGCCGGCTGGAGCTGGAAGTCACCGAGAGCGAGTTCGTCAGCCCGGCCGCGGCGGGCGCGCTCAAGGGCGCCGCGCTACACGGCACGGAAGCCGCCGCCGAAGGGGGCGGAGCCACGCTGACCCTGCGCCCCTTCTGGTCCCCGCCGCAGCTCATCGAGGTCGACGGCTACAGCCGCCACGGCCACGGCGGCGCCGACGCCCGGATGACCCAGGTGCTGTTCGGCGGCGTACCCGATCCGTTGCACCGCGCCGCGAGCGCCCGCGACGGCGCGCTGGCCCTGCTCACCGGCCTGGCCGCCAACCGGTCCTTCGACACCGGCACCCCCGTGCGGGTCGCCGACCTGCTCACCCTCGACTGATCTCGACCACAGGAGCCGCAGCCCGTGCCCACCTCGACCCGACCCGACCTGCTCCTCCCCGCCGAGCCCGGCCAACGCGCGCTGGCCCGGGAGCTGTACGCGCTGGTGGCGCGGTTGCCCATCATCTCCCCGCACGGACACGTCGACCCGGCGCTGCTGGCCGAGGACCAACCGTTCCCCGATCCGTCCCAGCTGCTCATCGTGCCCGACCACTACGTCACCCGGATGCTGTTCAGCCAGGGCGTGCTCCCGGCAGAGCTGGGGGTACCCACCCGCGACGGCACGCCCGTGGAGACCGATGGGCGACGCATCTGGCGGCGCTTCGCCCAGCACTGGCACCTGTTCCGGGGCACCCCCTCCCGGCTGTGGCTGGAACAGACCCTCACCGGCGTGTTCGGCGTCGAGACAGGGCTGACGCCGCAGACCGCCGACGAGGTGTACGACGCCCTGTCGGCAAAGCTCGCCGAGCCCGACTTCCGGCCCCGGTCGCTGTACGAACGGTTCAACATCGAGGTGCTCGCGACCACCGAGTCACCGCTCGACGATCTGGGGCGCCACGCGAAACTCGCCGTCGACGGGTGGGGCGGCCCGGGCGGGCGGGTGGTCACCACCTTCCGCCCGGACAACGTGGTGGACCTCGACTTCGACGACTGGTCGACCAACGTCGACCGGCTCGGCGAGATCGCCGGGGAGGACACCGGCACGTACGCCGGCTACCTGGCCGCGCTGCGCTCGCGCCGGGCCGCGTTCATCGCCGCCGGCGCCACCTCCTCCGACCACGGCCACCCCACGGCCCGCACCTGCGACCTCGGTGCCGACGCGGCCACGCTATTCGACCGGGCTCGCCGGGGCGCGGCGCAGCCGGGCGACGCGGAGGCGTTCCGGGCGCACATGCTGCTGGAGTTCGCCCGGATGTCGCTCGACGACGGCCTGGTCATGCAGCTACACCCCGGCGCGGTACGCAACCACAACCGGTGGCTGCACGCCCGGCACGGCCGGGACGTCGGCGGGGACATCCCGCAGGTCACGGAGTACGTGCACGCGCTGGCGCCACTGCTGGACGCCTACGGCAACGATCCGCGGCTGCGGGTGGTGCTCTACACCCTCGACGAGGACACCTTCACCCGGGAGCTGGCGCCGCTGGCGGGCGGGTACGCCGCCCTGCTGCTCGGCGCGCCCTGGTGGTTCCTGGACTCCCCCGAGGTGCTGCGCCGGTTCCGGGAGACGGTCACCGAGACCGCCGGCTTCTACAACACCGCCGGGTTCGTCGACGACACCCGGGCGTTCTGCTCCATCCCGGTCCGCCACGACGTGGCGCGTCGCATCGACGCCGGATTCCTGGCCCGGCTGGTCGCCGAGCACCGGCTACCCATGGACGAGGCCGCCGAGACCATCGTGGACCTGGCCTACCGGCTGCCGAAGCAGGTCTTCAAGTTCGGGGAGAGCTCATGACCACCATCACCGACGTCACCGTGCACGACGTGCGGTTTCCCACCGCCGCCAGCGGCGACGGCTCCGACGCGATCAACCGCGGCGACTACTCGGCCACCTACGTAGAGCTGGGCACCGACGGCGGTCCGACCGGTGCCGGGTTCACCTTCACCAACGGCCGCGGCAACGAGATCACCTGTGCCGCGGTCCGCGCCCTGCGGCACCACGTGGTCGGCCGTACGGTGCGGGAGATCACCGCCGAGCCGGTGGCCTTCTGGCGCTCGCTCGTCGCCGACGTGCAGCTGCGCTGGCTGGGCCCGGAGAAGGGGGTCATCCACATGGCGACCGGCGCGCTGGTCAATGCCGTGTGGGACCTGCGGGCCAAGCTGGCCGGCAAGCCGATGTGGCGCTACCTCGCCGAGCTGCCCACCGACGAGCTGGTCTCCAACGTCGACTTCCGGCACATCACCGACGCGCTGACCGCCGACGAGGCGGCGGCGATCCTCGACAAGGGGCGCGACGGGCTGGCCGACCGGCTGGCGCTGCTGGAGCGTGACGGCTTTCCCTCGTACACCACGTCGGTGGGGTGGCTCGGCTACCCCGACGACAAGGTGCGGGCGTTGACCCGGGACGCGTACGCCCAGGGGTGGCGGGCGATGAAGATGAAGGTCGGTGGCCCGCCCGCCGACGACCTGCGTCGCGCCCGGATCATTCGGGCGGAGATCGGCCCGGACGCACTACTCATGATGGACGCCAACCAGGTGTGGGACGTCGACGAGGCGATCACCAACATGACCGCCCTGGCCGAGGTGGACCCGTACTGGATCGAGGAGCCGACGCACGCCGACGACATCCTCGGTCACGCCCGCGTCGCCCGCGCGATGGCCGAGCTGACCGGTGGACGGTGCCGTGTCGCCACCGGCGAGGTGGCCGCCAACAAGGTCATCTTCAAGCAGCTGTTGCAGGCCGAGGCAATCGGTGTCATGCAGATCGACGCCTGCCGGGTCGCCGGGGTCAACGAGGTCCTCGCCGAGATCCTGATGGCCGCCAAGTTCGGCGTGCCGATCTGCCCGCACGCCGGCGGCGTCGGCCTCTGCGAGTACGTGCAACACCTTGCGATCTTCGACTACCTGCGGGTCGGCACCAGCATTGAGGGGCGGATGGTGGAGTACGTCGACCACCTGCACGAGCACTTCGTCGACCCGGTGCGGACCCGCGACGGGCGCTACCTGCTGCCGACGGCACCGGGCTACAGCGCCACCATGCGCCCGGAGTCGATCGCGACCTTCCGTTTCCCGGACGGTCCGGCGTGGCGGTGACCGTGGGCGCGTCCCGGCTCGACCTGGACGCGGTGCGTCGGCTGCCCGCCGAGGCCCGCCCCCTGGTCCGCCCGGGCGCCGTCGCCGCCGGCGTGGTGCACCTGGGGCTCGGTGCCTTCCACCGCGCCCACCAGGCGGTCTACACCGAGCAGGCGATCGCACTGGCCGGCGGCGACTGGGGCATCATCGGAGTCGCTCCGCGCAACGCCGAGCTGGTGCGGACACTGGCCGCGCAGGACAACCTGTTCAGCGTCAGCACGCTCTCCGCCGCCGACCGACGGACCCGGGTGATCGGTGCCCTGGCCGGGGTGCGGCTGGCCGCCGCCGACCCGCAGGCGGTGGTGGCACTGCTGGCCGACCCGACGATCCGGGTGGTCACCCTGACGGTCACCGAAAAGGCGTACCAGCTTGATCCGGCCGCCGGCACGCTGCGTCCCGACCCCGAACTGGTCGCCGACCTGACCACCGGCCGCGCCCCGGCCACCGTGCCGGGGCTGCTGGTCCGTGGACTGCTGGCCCGGGCCGCCGCCGAGGCGGGGCCGATCGCCCTGGTCAGCTGCGACAACCTGCCCGCCAACGGCCGCCGGCTACGCGGTCTGGTCACCCAGTCCCTGGCGTACGCGGGCGCACCGCAGCCGGCGGTCGACTGGGTCGCCACGCAGGTCGGCTTCCCCGGCACCATGGTGGACCGGATCGTACCGGCCAGCACTCCGCAGACCCTGGTGGCGGCCCAGCGGGCGCTCGGCGTCGAGGACCTCGCGGCCGTGGCGGCCGAGCCGTACACCCAGTGGGTCATCGAGGACGACTTCCCCGCCGGGCGACCCGCCTGGGAGCGGGCCGGAGCGGTGCTGTGCGCCGACGCGGGTCCCTGGGAACGGCTGAAGCTGCGCACTCTCAACGGCGTGCACTCCGCCACCGCGTACCTCGGCGCCCTGGCCGGCTGCGAAACCATCGCGGACGCGCTCGCGCTGCCGCACCTGGCCACCGTGCTGCGTCGGCTGATCGCCGAGGACGTGGCGGTCAGCTTCGTGCCACCCGCCGGCGTCGACGTGGTCGACTACGGCGAACAGGTGCTGGAGCGCTTCGAGAACCCGGCGATCCGGCACCGCACCCTGCAGGTGGCGATGGACGGGTCACAGAAGCTGCCGCAGCGGATCCTGCACACCGTCGGCGACCTGCGGGCGGCCGGTCGGCCCGCCCGCTGGGCCGCGCTGGCCGTCGCCGCCTGGATCCGCTTCGCCCAGGGCACCGCCGACGACGGCCGGTCGCTGCCGCTGGACGATCCGCTGGCCGGGCGGATCAGGGTGGCGCTCGCCGCCGCGCCGCAGACCCCCGCCGGTGCGGTCGACGCGGTGTTCGCCCTCGACGAGGTCGTCCCACCCGAGGTGGCCACCGACGCCGAGGTACGCGCCGACGTGGTCACCTGGCTCACCGCCCTGCACCGCCACGGCGTCCCCGCCACCCTGGCCGCTGCGTCATGACAGTAGGGAGGGGCTCCTTGTGTTGACGCCTGCGGGTGAGCAGGGGACCTCGCTCAACGTTCCGCGCGTGGCCCTGGTCGGCGCGAACGGGCACGGGCGATGGCACCGTCGGGTGATCGGCGCGTTGCACGACGCGGGCCGGATACGCCTGGTCGCGCTGGTGGACACCCGACCGATCGAGCCCGAGCCGGCGGCGCCGGTGCCGGCCGACGTGCGGATGTTCACCGATCACCGGGCGATGCTCGGCGAGGTCGCGCCGGACGTGGTGGTCATCTGCACGCCGCCGCACACGCACCTGACGATCGCACGGGATGCGGTCACTGCCGGCGCCGACGTGCTGCTGGAGAAGCCGCCGGTGTTGTCCACCGCCGAACACGAGGAGTTGGCCGGAGTGCTGGCCGCCACCGGCCGGGTGGCGCAGGTCGGATTCCAGGCACTCGGTTCGGCGGCGTTGACGGCGCTGACCGACGCGGTGTCCGCGGGCCGGTTGGGTGCGGTTGGCGGCATCGCCGCGGTAGCCGCGTGGCAGCGCCCGGATGCCTACTACGTCCGCGCGCCCTGGGCCGGGCGACGTCTGCTGGACGGCCGACCGGTGCTCGACGGTGCACTGGCCAATCCTTTCGCGCACGCGGTGATGCAGTGCCTGGCGGTCGCCGAGGCCGTCGGCGGCGGGCCGGTGGAACTGGCGACGATCGAGGTGGAGCGGTACCGCCTACGGCCGATCGAGGTCGACGACACCGCAGTGCTGCGGGTACGGCCACGCCGGGGTCCGCCGATCGTGGCGGCGGTGACGCTGGTCGGCGAGGACTTCGTCGCCGGAGAGGTGCTGGTTGCCGGCGACGCCGGGCAGGCCGTGCTGGAGTACCCGACCGACCGGCTGCTGCTGCCCGGTGAGGCGGCCGCGCAGAAGCTGCCGGGCCGGTGCGGACTGCTGGAGAATCTGCTCGCCCACCGGGCGGATCCCCGGGTACCGCTGATCGTGCCGCTGGCCCGGACCGCGCCGTTCACCGCCGTGCTGACCGCCCTACAGGCGGCACCCGAGCCGACGCTGCTCGGGGACGACCTGCTCGACACGGTCGGTGCCGGCCCGCAGCGGGTGCTGCGGATACCGGGGGTCAACGAGGTGCTGCGGCGGGCCGCGGTGGCGGGCGCGCTGCCGTCGGAGCTCGGGGTGCCGTGGGCGGTTGCTCCCTGGCGGATCGACCTGACCAAGCCAGAATAGGAGGCATCGCCGCAACGGACTGCAAATCCCCGATTCGGCCAGGACCGAGGCCGATGCGATGACCAGCGGTTTCCCGACCGCAACAGGTCGGGACGATGCCACCCGAAGCCATTTACTGCAACAATTCTGCACATCGTTTATATTGACCTCCATCAAAGCATAACCGTAACCTTCGTCATTGATACGAAACAACGACGAAGGAATGAGCCGATGCGCAGAATCGCCGCCGGCGCGGCACTGATCACTCTTACCCTGACCGTCGCCCCCACCCCGGCGGCGGCACATCCACCGACCGGCAACGGCGGGGGGGTCACACTGTCGACCACCCGCACCGCGCCCGGTGGCGGGACCGGCCCGTCACCGCTGGCCCGCCAGCTCGGCCGACAGACACTGCCCACCGGCGACGGCTGGGCCGCCGCCGGGCCCGGCACCACCGGCGGCGCCACCGCCACCGCCGACCAGGTCCACCTGGTCGGCAGCCGCACCGAGCTGGTCACCGCCCTCGGCGGCGACAACGCCAGCAACGCCAGCAACACCACCCCGAAGATCGTGTACGTCAAGGGCACCATCGACGGGTTCGAGGACACCGACGGCCGACTGCTCGACTGCACCGACCTGGCCGACCCCGGGTACTCGCTGACGGCGTACCTGGCCGCGTACGACCCGGTGGTGTGGGGTCGGGTCACGCCGAGCGGGCCGGTGGAACAGGCCCGGGTGCGGTCGGTGACCAACCAGACCCGGCAGACCCAGATCAACGTCGGACCGAACACCACCATCATCGGGCTGCGCGGTGCCCGGTTGACCGGCCTCACCCTCATGATCGACCGCGCGCCGAACGTCATCGTCCGCAACATCACCTTCGACGACGCCCGCGACTGCTTCCCCGCCTGGTCCCCCACCGACGGCGACACCGGCAACTGGAACTCCCAGTACGACCAGGTGTCGGTGCGTCGCAGCGAGAACGTCTGGATCGACCACAACACGTTCACCGACGGCGACAACCCCGACAGCGCCCAACCGATCCACTTCGGGCGTCCGTACCAGGCCCACGACGGCTCGTTGGACATCACGCACACCGCAAGCCTGGTCACCGCCTCCTGGAACCGCTTCGTCGGGCGGGACAAGCTGATGCTGATCGGCTCGTCCAACACCGTCGGCCCCGATGTCGGCCGGCTCGACGTCACCCTGCACCACAACCTGTTCGACCGGGTACTCCAGCGGCTGCCCCGGGTCCGCTTCGGCCAGGTCGACGTCTACAACAACGCCTACCGGCTCGACGGCGAGGGCTTCGAGTACGCCATCGGTGTCGGCGTGCAGTCCGCCGTGTACGCGGAGAACAACCACTTCACCCTCGGCGCCGGCGTCGCCGCCGCCGACCTGCTCTTCGACTGGGGCGGCACCGCGATCACCACCCGGGGCAACTGGGTCAGGCAGGCGGGCGGGCTACCCCGCCCGGTCGACCTGGTGGCCGCGTACAACGCCACACACGAGCCCCAGCTGAGTCCGGACGCCGGCTGGACGCCGACGCTGCGGCGCGGCCCGGTGCTGCCAGCCCCTCTGGTGCCGCTGGTCGTCGGCCCGCTCGCCGGCGCCGACCGCCTGCCGCTCTAGTCCGGCTCTGTTGACAGGGGGCCCCTGCTCCACCCCAGCATCAACCGGGGCCCTTCCTTACTCCCGACGGCAATCAGTACCACCACCGACAGCAAGGAAGGTGAGACGAGGATGAAACGACCAGTCACCCTGCGACTCCTGGCGACGTTGGCCGCGACGGCCATGGGCGCCGCGGTGTGCGTGGCCCTGACGACGCCCCAGGCATCGGCAGCGGTCGGCAGCGCCACCGGCTTCGCCACCCGTAACGGCGGCACCACCGGCGGGGCGGGCGGGCAGACGGTGCGGGCCACCACGGGTACCCAGATCCATGCCGCCCTCTGCAACCGGGCCAGCAGCAGCACCCCGATCATCATCCAGGTCGAGGGAACCATCAACCACGGCAACACCACAAAGGTGTCGGGGTCGAGCTGCAACACCGCCGCCGACGTGATCGAACTCAAGCAGATCAGCAACGTCACGATCCTCGGGGTCGGCAACGGAGCGGTCTTCGACCAGCTGGGCATCCACATCCGCGAGGCCAGCAACATCATCATCCAGAACGTGACGGTGCGGAACGTCAAGAAGTCGGGCTCACCGACGTCCAACGGCGGCGACGCCATCGGCATGGAGGCCACCGTCCGCAACGTCTGGGTCGATCACGTCACCCTGCTGGCGTCGGGTGGTGAGTCGGCGGGCTTCGACGGCCTCTTCGACATGAAGAACAACACGCAGTACGTGACGCTGTCGTACAGCATCCTGCGGAACTCCGGCCGGGGCGGCCTGATCGGCTCCAGCGAGAGCGACCGGTCCAACGGCTTCGTCACCTTCCACCACAACCTGTACGAGAACATCGACTCCCGGACTCCCCTGCTGCGCGGCGGTGTCTCACACATCTACAACAACCACTACGTACGGCTCAACAAGTCCGGCATCAACTCCCGGGCCGGCGCGCAGGCCAAGGTGGACAACAACTACTTCCAGAACTCCAAGGACGTGCTGGGCACGTTCTACACCGACCAGGCCGGCTACTGGCAGGTCAGCGGCAACATCTTCGACAACGTGACCTGGTCGAGCCGCAGCGGCGACACCAACCCCGCCGGCCCCAACCCGACGTCCAACACCAGCGTCAGCATTCCCTACTCCTTCAGCCTCGACTCGGCTAGCTGCGTGCCCAGCGTCGTCAGCCAGACGGCCGGGGCCAACAAGGGGAACCGGACGTCGAACGGCAACTGCACGCCGCAGAGCCCGACCACTGGGCCGACCACCCCCACGCCGGGCCCGACCACTCCCACCCCGGGGCCGACCAGCCCCACCCCGACGCCGAGCCAGCCCAGCGGGACCAACCTCAGCATCGGTGCCGGCTCCGACGGCTCCAGCAAGGCCAGCGGGACCAGCTACGGCGACGTGCGCGACGGCGACATGAGCACCGCCTGGTCGCCGAACGGCTCGACCGGCTCCATCTCGATCAAGTGGGGTTCCGCCACCAGCATCTCCCAGATCAACATCCGTGAGGCCTCCGGCGCCACCGGCAACATCCGCGACTGGCGGGTCCTCGACCACGACAGCGGCGCGGTACTTGCCACGGGCACCGGGGCGGGCGTCATCACCTTCGCACCGACCTCACTTCGCAAGGTCACGTTCGAGATCACCAGTTCGTCCGGCACGCCGAGGGTCGCCGAGTTCGAGACCTACGCCGGGTAACACCTCCACCGGTAGCGTCGGGTCTGCCGTCCCGCCAGACCCGACGTGACCGCAGGGTCGCATCCCCTGGGTGGGGACCGTCGAAGCTGACGGTCCCCACCGCCGTCGCCGGGCCGCCGTCCCGCAGAGAAACTGGCTGGCCCGCCAGCGCCGGCGCGCAACAATGACAAAGTGGCGCTACACCAGAACGAGATCCCAGTCGGCGAGGAGACGATCCGATCGCTGTTGCGGGAGCAGTGCCCGCAGTGGGCCCGGCTGTCCCTGTCGCCGGCCGGCGCGGGCACCGACAACACCATGTACCGGCTGGGCGACGAGTTGCTGGTACGGCTGCCGCGCACCGCCGACAAGGCGCGGTCGCTGCACAAGGAGCAGGAGTGGCTTCCCCGGCTGGCGCCCCTGCTCGGGTGCCGGATCCCGGAGCCGCGGCACGCCGGCCGGCCCGCCGCCGCGTTCCCGCTGCCCTGGGCGGTCTACCGGTGGATCGACGGCGACGAGGTCGGGCCGGGCACCGTCGGGGACTGGGCGGCGTTCGGCGTCGACCTGGCGGCCGTCGTGCGGGATCTGCACCGCGGCGACCTGATGGGGGCGACCCGCACCGGCGACCTGAGCTGGTACCGCGGTGGAGACCTGCGCGCCTGCGACGAATGGATCAGCAGGTCGCTCGCGGACTGCCGGGCCACCGTCGGCGAGGATATCGACGTCGAGGCCCTGGAACGGATCTGGCGGGCGGCGCTGACCCTGCCCGAATCCGCCGGGCCGCACGTGTGGCTGCACGGCGACCTCAAGCCCACCAACCTCCTGGCGCGCCACGGCCGGCTGCACGCGGTCATCGACTTCGGTGCCCTGTCGGTCGGCCTGCCCGACGCCGAACACGCCACGGTCTGGGATCTGCCGCCCGCCGCCCGACACGCCTACTGGGCGGCGGCCGGACTCGACGACCAGGGCTGGCACCGGGCCCGCGCCTGGGCCGTCGCGGTGGGCGCGTCCGGCATCTCCTACTACTGGCACACCTACCCCGCGTTCGTCGCCGAATGCCGAAACCGCCTGACCGCGATCCTCTCCGACGCCGCCTCGCGCTGAACCTCCGCGGCCCGCTCAGTTCGCCTGGTTCCGGTGTCCGGCCTACCACGCCGGGCAACGACCGGGGCGCCGGTTCAAGAAGAGGTACCCCACTGCCCGCGGTGGATGACCGCGTCGCCGTCGCGTCGACGCGCCGCGACGGCCGGGTTCTGGGGTGGCAGATCCTCGGCACGGTAGCCGATGCAGATGCCACCGATCGGCGAGTACTCGTCGGGAACTCCGAACTCGGCCTTGAAGGCGGCGGTGTGCGCGGGGACGTCGACCTCAGGATCGTAATCGTTCCCAGCCGCCGGCGTGATGCCGAAGAAGCAGGCACCCAGGCCCTCGTCGACGGCCGTGAGCAGCATCATCAGTGCGGCCATGCCCGTGTCGACGTACCAGTACGGTGCCGGCCAGCGGGCAGCGGACCGATCGGTCCAGCCTTTGTCGGTCTCGGCGTACCGGGCGAGGTAGGCCGCCTGGTGTGCGAGCGGCACCACCACCAGTGGCGCGTACTGCATGCTCGGCGTCTGCGCGACACGGGTCGGGACGAACGGCCAGAACCTGGCCCGATCCTCCCGCTTGGTGAGTGCGAGGAAAGCCCAGCCCTGCGAGAAGCCGGCCGACGGTGCCCGCAGCGCGCTGGCCAGGATCCTTTCGACGGCCTCGGCGCTGAGCGGCCGGTCGGCGTAGTGCCGCACCATGCGACGGCGACGGATCACCTCTGCGAACTCCATGCCGTGGATCCTGCCACCCGAGAAGCGGCGACGCGATCCCGGCGCAGCGTGCTGGTCCGGAGCGTCGACCATCCCGACGCCTACGCTCCGAACCAGCACGCCAGTCACGGTGCTCGGAAGTAAACCGAGCACCGGGTCAGCGGGTGAACGAAAGGCGTGCCGTCCACCGAAAATCAAGCACCGTGGCCACGCGTACGTCGTCGGGACACGCGCTGCCCCCAGCCCAGCGGCGCCTGCGTGGTGCCCGTGCTGGCACCGACCGTGGCGCTGAGGGCCCGCCGTACGCCTGGATCCGTTCCCGCATGAGCACCTCGACCGCCACCATCTGGGAAGATCACCGATTCGCGGTGATGGTACGGTCACCGCCGTATCAACCGTGCACAATCGGTGTACAAGTGAGTCATGCTGCTCCGCTTCGATCTTCTCGGCCCGCTGACGGTGTCCCGGGAGGGCCAGCCGCTGGATCTCGGTTCTGTGAAGCAACGGCTGCTGCTCGCCTTCCTGCTGGCCCGCCCGGGCGAGGCCGTCCGCGCCGACGAGTTGGTCAACGCGCTCTGGGGCGACCAGCCGCCGGCCTCCGCCGGTGCCAACATCCGCACCTACGTGCGGGGGCTGCGGCAGGCGCTCGACCACGACGGACGGATCGCCACCACGTCCGGCGGCTACCTGCTGCGGATGGCGCCCGACGAGCGCGACCTCGACCGGTTCGACTCCGCGGCCGCACGCGGGCGGGACGCTCTCACCAGTGGCGACCCCGCGCGGGCCGAGGCCGAGTTGGCTGACGCACTGGCCCTGTGGCGGGGCCCCGCACTGGCCGGGCTGCCGCTACCCCGGCCGCTGTCCCGCTGGGTGGGACAGCTGGCCGAGCGACGGCTGCTGGCCGAGGAGGACCACGCTGGCACGAAGGTCGCGCTCGGCGCGTCCGCGCAAGTCATCCCCCGGCTCCGCGCTCTGCTCGACCGGCACCCGCTGCGACAACGCGCGTGGGGGCATCTGATGACCGGCCTCTACCACAGCGGTGACGTGGCCGGCGCGTTGGCGGCGTTCCGCCGGGCCCGACAGGTCCTCGCCGAGGAGACCGGAATGGACCCGGGGCCCGAGCTGATCCGCCTGCACGACGACATCCTGCACCACCGTTTCCTGCCCACCGTCGCGTCGCCGCGTGTCGACCGACCCGCGGCCCGCCCGCCCCGCACTCGACCGGAGCAGCTGCCGATCGCCGCGCCCGGCTTCGTCGGCCGGCACGCGCAGCTCGCCCGCCTCGACGCGGCCATCGGAGAACCAGCCGACGGACCGACCACGGTGGTCATCTCCGCGGTGTGCGGCATGGCGGGTATCGGCAAGACCGCGCTGGCGTTGCACTGGGCGCATCGGGTGGCTGGCCGCTTTCCCGACGGCCAGCTGCACGTCAACCTGCGCGGCTACGACGGGGCTGAGTCCGTCTCCCCCGCCGACGCCCTGCTCGGCTTCCTCGAGGCGCTGGACGTGCCGCTGGCCCGTATACCGAGCAGCCTGGACGCCCGGATCGGCCTCTACCGAAGCCTGCTGGCGAACCGCCAGATGCTCATCGTGCTGGACAACGCCCGCGACGCCGACCAGGTACGTCCACTGCTGCCGGGCGCCGGCCGGTGCGTCGTCGTCGTGACCAGCCGCGACCAGCTCAGCACCCTGGTCGCCGCCGAGGGCGCCCGACTGCTGACCCTGGACGTGCTCACCGACACCGAGTCGATGCACCTGCTGCGCAACCGGGTCGACGCCGACCGGCTGGATGCCGAGCCCACCGCCGTCGCCGAGATGATCGAGGCTGCCGGCCGCCTCCCCCTCGCCCTGTCGATCGTGGCGGCACGGGTGGCCATCAGACCGACCTTCCCGCTCGACGCGATCGCCGCCGAGCTGCGTCCGCCGGGAACCCGACTGGAGGTGCTGGCCGACGGCGACGTGCGACGGGTGTTCTCCTGGTCGTACCAGGCTCTGGGCCCGGACGCGGCACGCCTGTTCCGCCTGCTCGGTCTGCATCCGGGACCGGAGTTGAGCGGTGCCGCCGCGGCCGCGCTGCTCGGCTGGCCTCGTGCCGCCGTCACCCCGGTGGTCCGCGAACTGACCCGGCTGCACCTGTTGACCGAGCACCACCCCGACCGGTACGCCTTCCACGACCTGTTGCGCTCGTACGCCGCCGAGCTGGCGCAGCAGGCCGATCAGGCCGAAGGACACCAGGCCCACCGCCGGCTGTACGACCACTACCTGCACAGCGCCTACCCGGCCGCCCGCCTGGTCCAGCCGCAGTGGACACCCGTGACGCCGTCGCCGGCACTTGCCGGCAACATCCACGTGCCGTTGGGCGACCAGGATGCCGCGCTGGTGTGGTTCGCCGCCGAACGGCACGTGCTGCTGCGGGTGATCCGGCAGGCGGCCGTGACCGGCTTCGACGGGTACGCCTGGCAGCTGGCCTGGGCACTGACCACCTTCCTCGCCCCCCGGGGACTCTGGCAGGACCAGCTGGCCGCCCAGCAGGCCGCGCTCGACGCGGCCGAACGCCTCGGCGACCTCGACGCGCAGGCCATCGCCAACCGGCTGCTCGGGCGGGCCGCCTCCCGGCTCGGCCAGCACGACGCCGCCGGCGAGCGGCTGCTGCGGGCGATCAGCCTGTACGAGCAGCTCGGCGACCAGGGTGGTCTGGCGCAGACCCTGCACAACTACACCGAGCACTGCTTCCTGCTCGGGCGCCGCGACGAGGCGCTGACGCACGCCCGCGAGGCCCTGCGGCTGTGCCGGCTGGCCGGCAACCGGGCCGGAGAGGGTCGGGCACTGAACGCGATCGGCTACATCCACGCGGTCGAGGGCGACTATGCGCAGGCCATCGCCGACTGCACGGCGGCCCTGACCCAGCTACGACTGATCGACGACCGCAACGGCCAGGCGGCGACGTTGGACAGCCTCGGCTTCGCCCACCACCGGCTGGGCGACCACCAGCAGGCGGTGTCCTGCTACGAACAGTCCGTCGAGCTGTTCCGGGACTCCGCCGACCGCTACCACCAGGCGGAGACCCTCACCCGACTCGGCGAGACCCGGGCCGTGATGGGCGATGTCGCCGCAGCCGCCGCGGCCTGGCACCTGGCATCGTCGCTCTACGACGAGTTGGGTGACCCGGCTGCCGACGACGCCCGGCGCAGGCTCGCCGAACTCGACCTCGTACCCCAATGATGATCTAGGACAGCGGCGGTCCGTACTGGCCTCGTGCGGGCAGCGAGCGGGTTCGGCGACCGACGGACGCTACTCGACGCCGCCGACCGGACACCCGACCAGGCCATCGCGCACCTACGCGAGGACGGCACGAACGAACGGTCACCTTCCGGGAACTGCGGGACGAGTCGCCGCGGGTGGCCGCTGGTGCACGGCGTGGTGGACGACGCGACAGCCGCGAGGTACACGCGGGCGCTGACCGCGGCGGGGATCAGTGCGGCCCCGCTCGTCTGCTCCACCAACTCGTAGGTGCGCACCTACCCAGCGCGCCGCCGGCCGGATCGCCGGAATAAAGCGGCGCTTCAGTCGGTCTGCTCCTGGCCGGAACATAGCCATGTAATCGTGCGATTGGAGGGCCGGCCAGATCAGGAGACAGGTGAATTGCCCAGCCTTGAACTGGGTTCACGGCGCAATAAACGGGGAGCGGGAGCTGATGGAGGATCGTCGCCTTGAAGCCCGTACGAGCAGCTAAGACGCTCCGCTGAGGTAACCCGACATCACCGTCGGAGCGGTCGACGACACCCCGTTCGCAGGCAAGTGAAGTAAGACTGACCTAACAAAGGTTAGGCTAATCTTGTTTATCCTGGAAACGCGACATGAACGGCATCGGGTCCAGCGCGGGCGACGTTTCGATGTTAGAGTGATATTCGGACGTGAATTGCACGGCACCAACTGGTGGAGGGTTTACCTCGCCACCTACGCGGCAAATAACGACCGACACGAGCACACGAGCCGATGCGTTCCGCCGCCTCGCCGGCGCCAACAGTTGGGAGACACCACCATGAAGACTCTGCTGCAGTCGCCCCCGGTACGCGAGTGCGCCGCCACCGCGTGCAGCTTCAACGACAGCGGCTGTCACGCCCCGGCGATCACCGTGGCGTCGGCCGGTGACGCCGCGTCCTGCGCGACGTTCGTGGAGTCCTCGGTGCAGGGCGGGATCGCCGAGGTGACCGGCGCGGTGGGCGCCTGCGCGCGCTCCGAGTGCGTCTACAACACCAACCTCGCCTGCAAGGCCGAGTCCATCACCGTCGGCCCAGGCGCCACCGCCAGCGACTGCCTGACCTACCAGCCAGCCTGACCTCGTCCGCACCCGTCCACGGATGACGGCACCCGTCGGGGCGCCGGCCTGGCGACGGAGGCGGCACCCGACTCGACCCCGCCTTGGCAAGGTAAGCCTTACCTATTAGGGTCGGATCCCTAGGCCACACCACCTCCACTTCATGGCCGAGGGGATCGACATGGCGTTTCACCCAGCCGGGCCAGCGGAGCTGACGGACGTCTCGTCCGCCGCCGCCAACGCGAAAGCGGGAGCGGCGGCGGACGAGGGCGCGGCGACCGGCTCGGATGCCGTAGCGGCACGCTCTGCCCTGTCCACCGCCACGTCCCTGCGGCTCCAGGTCGGCGACACCACCGTCGACCTCATCGGATCGCACGTCCTGCTGCCCGACGGCACGGTGGTCGTCGCGGTCGACGCGATGTGCCGTACCGGCGGTCTGCTGGTCGCCGCGCGCGGTCGACCGGGTGCGGTACGGCTCGACGTGACACAAATCATTCCGGTCGCCGTACGCTCCCGGGTTCGGGCCAGAGTGCGGGTGCTGGGCACTGCCCACCGGTTCGACCCGGCCAGTCTGGCGTCCTGCGACGACACCACCATCATGTCCCTGCTCGACCTGCCGCCCGTCGCGCTGTGGGTGGTCGAGCCGGTCGACGTGGGCCTCACCCGTGACAGCGGCGAGACCACGGTCGGCATCAGCGTCTACCGCGCCGCGCGCCCGGACCCGCTCGCCGCCGACGAGGCCGGCCTCCTGCAACGCCTCGCGCAGCAGCACGGCGACGTCCTCGATCAGCTCGCGACGCTGGTCGACCCGGCGTGGACCGCCGGCTCGGCGCGGGTCGTGCCCGTGGCCCTCGACGCCGACGGCATCGCGCTCCGCGCCGAGGCACCGGACCGGCACACCGACCTCCGAATCCCGTTCGCCCAGCGTGTCACCGTGGGCGCCGGCCTCGCCGAACAGCTTCCGGCACTCCTCGCCGAGGCCGCCCGACACGGCATCCACGGCTCCGCCCGACCGCACTAGACCCACACTCGACCACACCGGCCTGACGGCTCAACGGGTCAGCCACGCGGGTCCCAATGCCCAGCAGGTCAACCGCGTGGGGTGTCACCGCGGCAGCCAACCGAGGAACCTGCGGTACAGCAGCCCGGCCGGTGCCCAACCCATGTCCTGGCTCGCGGCCAACAGGCACGAGCCAGGTAGAGCGCCAGCGAGACCGGAGCGCCGTCGTACTCGGCCAGCAGTTCCCGCTGGCGTCGGGTTCGATGGCAGCTTCGTGATCCTCGACTTCCCGCCGATGCCCGCTCCCTACCCGGACGCGGCCGAGGAACGCATGGTCTACGTCGACACCTTGACCGGGGTGTTGTACCTGGAACGTCCGGGAGAGGTGGCCGCCTACGCTGCGGCGCACGAACAACTACAAGCCCTTGCGCTGGCACCCAAACCAACGCGAGATACGCTGCGTTCGATCGCAGCCGACCTGACAACCTAGGAGGGCACCGCATGGACCTGCCTCGCGTCACCTGGCGCGAGAGCACCAGGTCCGGCTCAAGCGGCAACTGCGTCGAGGTCGCCACACCGCCCCAGGTCGTCATGGTTCGCGACAGCAAGGACCGGCGAGGACCGGCACTATCCTTCACCGCCGACCAGTGGGCCGGCTTCGTCCAGGGCGTCAAGGCTGGCGGGTTCGACGCCTGAGTACCGGGCCGGAACCCCGGAGCGCCCCGGAGCGAGATCACTCACGCCGGGGGCGACCCTGTTCACCGCACCAGCGGCCATACGAACTGGTCCCGGCGCGGTCCGGTGGTCGTACGCGAGTCAGCGTCGAGCCCCGGTCGATCGGCGGATCGACCGGGGCTCGGCGGTTGGAGCGGCTGTCAGGCGATGTCGAAGCGGTCGAGCTCCATGACCTTGGCCCAGGCTGCGACGAAGTCGGTCACAAACTTGTCGCGCGCGTCCTGGCTGGCGTAGACCTCGGCGAGGGCCCGCAGCTGGGAGTTGGAGCCGAAGATGAGGTCGACCGCGGTGGCGGTCCACCTCACCTCATCTGTGGCCAGGTCCCGGATCTCGTAGACGTGCTCGTCGGACTCCGACGCCCTCCACCGGGTGCCCGGGGAGAGCAGATTGGCGAAGAAGTCGTTGGTGAGCACGCCGGGCCGGTCGGTGAGCACACCGTGCCCGGTGCCGCCGGTGTTGGCGCCGAGAGAGCGCAGGCCGCCGACCAGGACGGTCATTTCGGGCGCGGTGAGGTTGAGCATGTAGGCACGGTCGATGAGCAGCACCTCCGGCTGGGTCTTCTCACCCGGACGCAGGTAGTTGCGGAACCCGTCGGCGCGCGGCTCCATCACCCGGAAGGACTCGACGTCGGTCTGCTCCGCGGTGGCGTCGGTGCGGCCCGCCCGGAACGGCACGGTCACCTCGACGCCGGCGTCGCGTGCCGCCTTCTCGACGGCGGCCGATCCGGCCAGCACGATCAGGTCGGCGAGCGAGATCTTCGCGCCGCCCGCGGCGTTGAACTCCCGCGCGATGCCCTCCAGGGTTTCCAACACCGTCGCGAGTTGCTCGGGCTGGTTGACCTCCCAACCGCGCTGCGGCTCCAGGCGGATCCGCGCGCCGTTGGCGCCGCCACGCTTGTCGGTGTACCGGAAGCTCGCGGCGGAGGCCCAGGCGGTGGAGACCAACTGGGCGGTCGTCAGGCCGGACGCCAGGACCTTCGCCTTGAGCGCGGCGACGTCGGCGTCACCCACGAGCTCGTGGTCGACGGCCGGCACCGGGTCCTGCCACAGCTGGGGCTCCGGGACGAAGGGCCCGAGGAAGCGACTGACCGGACCCATGTCGCGGTGCAGCAGCTTGTACCACGCCTTGGCGAACGCCAACGCGAACTCGTCGGGGTTCTCCAGAAAACGGCGAGAGATCTTCTCGTACGCCGGGTCGACGCGCAGCGACAGGTCGGTCGTGAGCATCGTCGGCTTGTGCTTCCTGGACGAGTCGTGCGCGTCCGGGATGATCGCCTCGGCGTCCTTGGCGACCCACTGCTTCGCCCCGCCGGGGCTCGTGGTGAGTTCCCACTCGTACCCGAAAAGGATCTCGAAGAAGCGGTTGCTCCACTGCGTCGGCCGGTCGGTCCACGTCACCTCGAGACCGCTGGTGATCGTGTCCTTGCCCTTGCCGCTGCCGTGGGTGCTCAACCAGCCCAGGCCCTGCGCCTCCAGCGCAGCCCCCTCCGGCTCGGGGCCCACGTGGTCGTCGGCGATGCCGGCACCGTGGGTCTTGCCGAAGGTGTGCCCACCGGCGATGAGGGCGACCGTCTCCTCGTCGTTCATCGCCATCCGGGCGAAGGTCTCGCGAATGAAGTGCGCCGCTGCCAGCGGGTCCGCGTTGCCGCGGGGACCCTCCGGGTTGACGTAGATGAGACCCATCTCGGTCGCCCCGACACCGGTCGCCATCTCCTTCTCGGAGGCGTAGCGCTCGTCGCCGAGCCAGGTGTCCTCCGGACCCCAGAAAATCTCCTCGGGCTCCCAGACGTCCTCCCGGCCGAAACCGAAACCGAAGGTCTTGAAGCCCATCGACTCCAGGGCCACGTTGCCGGCGAGCACGAGCAGGTCGGCCCACGAGATCTGCTGGCCGTACTTCTGCTTGACCGGCCACAGCAGCCGGCGGGCCTTGTCCAGGTTGGCGTTGTCCGGCCAGCTGTTCAGCGGAGCGAAGCGCTGACCACCGTCGCCGGCCCCACCACGACCGTCCTCGATCCGGTAGGTGCCGGCGGCGTGCCAGCTCATCCGGATCATCAGCCCGCCGTAGTGGCCGAAGTCAGCCGGCCACCAGTCCTGCGAGGTGGTGAGAACCGTGACGATGTCCTGCTTCAGGGCATCGACGTCGAGCTTGGCGAACTCCCTGGCGTAGTTGAAGTCCTCCCCCAGCGGGTTGCCCTTGGACGAGTGGGCGTGCAGCACCGACAGGTCGAGCTGGTTGGGCCACCAGTCCCGGTTGGTACGCGGACGACCCCCGGTCTTCGGCGTCGGCGAATCGATCGCCGGGTTCTCGCTCTCACTACCGTGCGCGGTCACCGAGTCGTGCGCGACCGGGCAGCCGGCCGCCGCCTTCTCATCCACGCCCTGCGCGCTGGACGGGGCGTTGTCCTGTGCGTTGCTCAATTCGCTTCCTTCCGAACTGGCGGATCATTGGGTGGTGCGTACGGTCGCGCAGTCGGGGCAGGTGCCCCAGTAGACGACCTCCGCCTCGTCGACCACGAATCCGTGGTCGTCCGAGGCGGTGAGACAGGGGGCGTGGCCGACAGGGCAGTCGACATCGGCGACCGCGCCGCAGCGACGGCACACGACGTGGTGGTGGTTGTCCCCCACCCGGGACTCGTACCGGGCGGCCGCACCGGCAGGCTGGATGCGCCGCACCAGGCCAGCGTCGCTGAGTGCCCGCAGCACGTCGTAGATCGCCTGGTGGGAGACCGTGGGATGGTCAGCCCGGACCAATTTGATCACCGTGTCGGTGTCGACGTGCGGATGGTCGCGCAGCGCTCCCAGCACCGCCATCCGGGGCCGGGTCACACGCAGGGAGGCCGCCCGCAACTGAGCCTCGAACTCGGACGTCACGCGGCCGACGATAGCACTTTTCTGGAACCAATCAAGTTTGCCTCGGCCGGTCGAGGGACAGCAGCTACTCCACCATCTCGGCGACAACCGACCACACCTGGGCCGCGAGCCAGTCGTTCAGCTCGCCCGGACCGACCTCGTCCTGGTGGTCGAACCACCAGATGATGCCGGCGTCGACAAGGCCGATGACGCTGGCCACCACGTACGCGGGCAGCTGCGCCTCGTATCCGGCGGCGCGCAGGTTGGCGACGGCGGCGGCGGTGAGTTCGGGTACCGCGTGCGCGGCACCGAGGCGTGCCCGGAACCGATACAGGTTCGGGTGTTGCACCGCCCAGCTCAACACCTGACCGATGATGCCGTGCGTCACCTCGGGCAGCGCCCCGGCGGTCGACAGCGACGGACGGATCCGCGCGCTCAACAGGCGTGCGGCGTGCCGGGCCACGGCCTGGTCGAGGTCCTGCCTGCTGGTGAAGAGGCGGTAGACGTGCGGCCTGGGCAGGCCGGCCCGGTCGGCGACCGTACCCAGGCCGGTGCCGGTGCCGTCCTCCTCGATGGCGCGGACCGCCGCCTCCACGACCAACTGACGCCGCCGGGCCCGCTCGTCCGGGACGCCGCCGGCACGACGCGCGGCGATGGTGTCCCGCCTCACCGCCGCGTTGGTCACCGGATCACTGTAGCGGCTCTGTAGGCTGACCTGGGTACGAGCTGTACCCACAAGCGCCCCGAGGTGATCATGCTCAGTCAGGTGCCCGGCCCCATCGACCTCACCCGCCTGCAGGAAATACTCGACGGACCGTGGGCCGATGTCCGCAACGCGCACCGGGACGGCCTCGACGCGCGCTTCCTCCCGGTGTACGGCGAGACCGGTGACCAGGCACGTGAGCGGATCAGCCGACTGCTCACCGAGCTACCCGTCGACTTGGGCATCGCCTCGGCCTTTCCCACCGAGTACGGCGGCAGGTCCGACGTCGGCGGGTCGATCGTGGCCAGCGAGATGCTGGCGCAGGTCGACCTGTCCCTGATGGTCAAGGCGGGCGTGCAGTGGGGCCTGTTCGGCGGCGCCGTGATGGCCCTGGGCACCCGCCGGCACCACGACGCCCACCTTCGGGACATCGTCTCCGCGAAGACCCTCGGCTGCTTCGCGATGACCGAGACCGGCCACGGCTCGGACGTCCAGCATCTGCGCACCACCTGCACGTACGACCCGCAGACGCAGACCTTCGACCTGCACACCCCGCACCAGGCGGCCCGCAAGGACTACATCGGCAACGCGGCCAGGGACGGGCGGATGGCGGTGGTCTTCGCGCAGCTGAAAACCCAGGACCGGGAGTACGGCGTACACGCCTGGCTGGTGCCGATCCGCGACGCACAGGGCAACCCGCTGCCCGGTGTCACCATCGGCGACTCGGGGCCCAAGGCCGGCCTGCTCGGCGTGGACAACGGACGGCTCAGCTTCGACCACGTGCGGGTACCGCGGGACATGCTCCTGGACCGCCACGGTCAGGTCGCTCCGGACGGCACCTACTCCAGCCCGATCGAGAACGACGCACGGCGTTTCTTCACCATGCTCGGCACCCTGGTCCGCGGCAGGGTCAGCGTGGGCGGCGCCGCCTCGGCGGCCACCAGGTCGGCGCTGACCATCGCGGTCCGATACGGCGACGTCCGTCGCCAGTTCGACGCCCCCCACTCCGACCGCGAGGTCCTGCTCAACGACTACCTGGCCCACCAGCGCAAGCTGCTACCCGCCCTGGCGACCACCTACGCGCTAAACTTCGCCCAGACCGAGCTGGTCGCCGCACTCGACGAGGTGCAGGGCGGCGACGGCCCGCTCGACGAGCACCGACAACGGGAGCTGGAGTCGCGGGCAGCCGGTCTCAAGGCCGCGCAGACCTGGCACGCCACCCGCACCATCCAGATGTGCCGCGAGGCGTGCGGCGGCGCCGGCTACCTGGCCGAGAACCGGCTGCCCAGCCTCAAAGCCGACACGGACGTCTTCACCACGTTCGAGGGCGACAACACGGTGCTGCTACAACTGGTGGCAAAGGGCCTGCTCACCGGCTACCGGGACGAGTTCAGCTCACTGGACGGCTGGGGACGTGCCTCGTTCGTGGCCGAACAGGTCCGCGAAATGGTGCTCGAACGCACCGCCGCGCGGTCGGTCATCGAGCGGCTGATCAGCGCGGTGCCCGGCCGCGACGAGGAGGTCGCCGTCACCGACCGCGGCTGGCAGCTCAGGGTGTTCGAGGACCGCGAGGGGCACCTCCTCGACGGCGCGGTCCGCCGCCTGCGCAACGGCGCCGCCACGAAGAAGGACCGCCCGTTCGAGATCTTCAACGACGTCCAGGACCACGTACTCACGGTCGCCGCCGCACACATCGACCGGGTCACCCTGGAGGCGTTCGTCGCCGGCATCGAGAAGACCTCGGACCCGGCGGTCAAGGCGCTGCTCTCCCGCGTCTGCGACCTCTACGCGCTCAGCGTCATCGAGGCCAACAAGGGATGGCTCCTGGAACACGGGCGGCTCACGCCAGCCCGCTCGAAGGCGATCACCGCGGTGGTCAACGACCTGCTCAAGGAGCTGCGCCCGCACATGCGGACGCTCGTGGACGGCTTCGCCATCCCGGACTCCTGGCTACACTGCGCCGTCCTGCGCGAGGAATCCGACCGGCAGGAGACCATGGCGGCCCACGACGCCGCCACGGCCCCCCGGTCGATCCCGGCGTAGGCAGGACTGGATCCTGGTACGGCACGTCCCCCGGATAGCGTCCCGTACCAGGTCCAGCCTGTGTCAGTGGAAGGCCGAATGGCCCGTCAGCGCCTGCCCGATGATCAGCTGATGCACCTCGGAGGTGCCCTCGTAGGTGAGCACGCTTTCGAGGTTGGCCGAGTGCCGGATCACCGGATAGTCGAGGGTGATGCCCGCCGCGCCGAGGATGGACCGACACTCACGGGCAATGGCGATGGCCTCCCGCACGCTGTTGAGCTTGCCGAGGCTGACCTGCCGGTGGTCGAGCGTGCCCGCGTCCTTCAACGAGCCGATCTGCAACGCCAACAGCATTCCCTTGCCCAACTCCAGCCCCATGTCGGCGATCTTCAACTGGGTGGCCTGATAGGCGGCGAGCGGCCGATCGAAGATCCGGCGGCTGCGGGCGTACCCGATCGTCGTCTCCAGACAGTCGTGGGCCGCGCCCAGCGCCCCGAACACGATGCCGAAGCGGGCCTCGTTGAGGCACGACAACGGCCCGGACAGGCCGACAGCCTCCGGCAGTACCGCATCGGCGGGCAGTCGCACCTCGTCGAGGACGAGTTCCGAGGTCACCGAGGCACGCAGGGACTGCTTTCGGGTGATCTCGGGAGCGGTGAAGCCGGGGGTGCCCGCCGGGACGAGGAAACCACGGATGCCCCCATCGGTACGGGCCCACACCACGGCGACATCCGCGATGGACCCGTTGGTGATCCACATCTTGGTGCCGTTCAGCACCCAGTCGTCCCCGTCGCGGCGGGCCCGGGTCCGCATGCCCGACGGATCGGAGCCGAAGTCGGGTTCGGTCAGGCCGAAGCAGCCGATCGCCTCACCCGCCGCCATCCTGGGCAGCCACTGACGCTTCTGCTCCTCCGTGCCGAACCGCCAGATCGCGTACATGGCCAGCGACCCCTGCACCGAGACCAGGGAACGCAGCCCCGAGTCACCTGCCTCCAACTCGAAACAGGCCAGGCCGTACGCGAGGGCGGAGGCGCCCGCGCAGCCGTAGCCCTCAAGGTGCATACCGAGCACGCCGAGCTGCCCGAGTTCGAGGGCCAACTCCCGAGCCGGCAGGTGGCCCTGCTCGTACCAGGTGGCGATGTGTGGACGGACCCGCCGGTCGACGAAGTCGCGGACAGCGGACTGGAGTACGCGGGTCTCGTCGTCGACGAGCGCGGGAACGCCGAAGTACTCGAGGGTGGGCGCGGGGGCAGGCAGGGTCACGAGTCGCATCCTTCCAGAGCTACCAGGTGCTCGATCACGCCACGCGCCACGGCGACGGCCATCGCGTCCAACGCGTCGTGGGTCATCGCTGCCATGTGCGGGGTGGCGAAGACCCGGGGGGTGGCGTAGCAGCGGGTCCTCAAGGTCCGGCGGTTCGGGGTGGAAGACGTCACCGCGTAACCCCGCAGCTGCCCGGCGTCGAGCGCGGCCAACACCGCCACGCTGTCCACGACCCCGGCCCGTGCCGTGTTCACCAGGAGCGCGTCCGGCCGCATCCGGCTGAGCGCGGCAGCGCCGACAAGCCCGGTGGTCTGCGGGTTCTGGGGCACATGCAGGCTCACCACGTCGGAGTCGCGCAGCAACTGGTCCAGGTCGACCAGGCGCACCCCCGGTGGCGGCGCGCGGGCTGAGCGGGCTCGGCACGTCCCCCGTTAGGATCAGGCGCTCGCGCTCGGTCGACGAGGTTCGTCACTTCAGGGCAGCTAAACCCGCTACCGGGAACACCAGGTGACGAAAAGGCCGTAGCTGCCCTGGACGGCAGAATCCGACAGAATGCGGGCCTATCCAACCTAGCGGGGACAACCACGCAAAAGCCGGCCACGCCCCCGGCCCCGTGTCTAGGGTCAGGGCGACGCGTCATCAGCGACACCGGGACAGCGCATGGATGCATTCATCGACGCGGTGTGGGACACCCGCACCGTGGCCGGTCGGCTGGTGACCACCGTCGTGATGATCGTGGTGGCGGTCCTGCTCGCGATCATCGCAGGCCGCCTCGCCACCCGCCGGGTGACCGACGCGCACAACCGCTACTACCTTCGTAAGGCGCTGCACTACGCCACGTTCGCGGTGCTACTGATCGGTCTGGCCGTCCTCTGGCGACCTTTCGCGGGACGGATCGGCCTGGTCGTCGGGCTGGCAGCCGTAGGCTTGAGCCTGGCGATGCAGGAGGTCATCGGGGCATTCGCCGGCTGGATCAGCATTCTCACCGGCCGCCAGTACCGGGTGGGCGACCGGATCCAGATGTGCGGCGTCCGTGGCGACGTCCTCGACATCACGCCGCTGCGCACCAAGATCCTGGAGAGCGGGTCGTCCACCGACCCGGAGTCCTGGATCCGGGGACGGCAGTACACCGGGCGGGTCGTGTCCCTGTCCAACCGGTTCGTGTTCACCGCGCCCGTCTACAACAGCAGTTCGGTACTCGATCACCTCTGGGAGGAACTCACCCTGCCCATCCCCTACCAGTCGGACTGGCACCTGGCCGAACGGATTTTGCACGAGGAGGCCGAATCGATCTCCGCCACTGTTGCGGCGCGGCGTGCGATCGCCCAGATGACGCGCCACTACCCCGTCGCCGAAGCAGAGGTCGACGCGCGCGTCTTCGTCCGGGCCACCCCGAACTGGGTGGAGCTGACCGCACGCTTCGTCGTGCCCGTGCGCTCCGCCCGTCAGGTCAAGGACCAGGTCACCCGCCGCGTCCTGGACCGGCTCGCCGAAAATGGACTGCGCGTGGCCTCGGCCACCCAGGAGATCGCCATCCAACCACCCACGCCCACGCCCACGCCCACGCCCGGCAGGCAACACGACGGCCCTTGACTCCTGTCATCGGCCCCCAGATTCGGCCCGGCCTGTTCGGTCAACCCGGGTTCTGGTCCGACTCCCTGCTCGCATCGGTGCCGGAGCTCGGCGATGTGGTGGTTGTTGCCTGCGGTGCAGTGTCTGACGCAGTGGGGGCGGCATCGGACGGGTCTGCTGTCGACGACGGACCGCTGGGCAGCGGCGTGGGTGACGGACTGGGTGGATCGGGGGTGTCCGGTGGATTGGAGGTGGCCGAGGGGCTGGAGGTGGCCGGTGGGGAGGAGGTGGCCGGTGGGGAGGAGGTGGCCGATGTGCCCGGCCGCACCGGCGTGCCGGACGATGTCGCCGCCGGTGGAGCCGTCGGTCCGGCAGCCGACTGGATCGGGCTTCGCGCACCAGGGGTCGGAGGCACGCTCACCGCCGTCGGCGCGTCCGCCGTCCGCCCCCGCAACTCCTCCGTCGCCGGCTCCCCGTCGTCGGCCGGCAGCACCGACGTCCGCACGTACGTGCCGGCACGCTCACAGGCAACACCGGCCAGACTGAACCGGGCTGGCGCCTCATGCCCGCCGGACTCCACCCGACCGTGCAGAGTCGCCGTCACGCCCGTGCCCGGCGCCAAGGGCTCGGCAAGGCGGAGCGTCACCCGCTGCTCCTCGTATGCCCAGCCGGCACCCCCCACGTCGAGCAGCCGTTGGCTGTCGGGCAACGTGAAGGTCAGGGCCCTGCCCCCGACCGCCGGATCCCCGGTCCCGGTCCCGGTCACGCTGAGCTGCACGGTGAAGCGACCGTCGGCCGCCTGCTGTGCCTCGTACTCGATGACGCAGCCGGCCTCGGAGGTCGGCGGGTCGGCATTGCCCCCGTCTGCGGCGACCAGGCCCGGCAGGACTCCGGCGAGCGTGGCGGCCGCTGCCGCGGGCGCTACGAGCAGCAGCCCGCGGCGCCGGCCGGTACCCTTCGGTGGCCGGGCAGTCCGGGCAGGGTCCGGGACAGCCCGGGTGGGCGCCGCGGCCCGGATAGGCGCCGCGGCCCGGGTGGTTACGACTGTTGACGCCACCCCGGAGCCCGGAGTGACCGCCGCCAGCGCCTCCGCCAGTTCGCCCGCACCGGGGCGCAGATCCGGGTCGGTCGCCAGGCATCGGCCGATCAGTTCCGCGTGGGCCCCGGGCAGAACGGCGAGGGCGGCAGCGGATACCGGTTCGGACGGAACCCGGGCCGGTGCCCGACCGGTCAGACATTCGACGAGGACGACACCGAGAGCGAAGACGTCGCCCGCCGGTGCCGCCTGCGCCCCGACGACCAACTCCGGCGGCAGGTAATGCGGGGTGCCCCAGACCTGCCCGTCCGGCTCCACCGGGTCGTCCCCCGCGCCGGCAGCGATCCCGAAGTCGACCACCTTGACACCGCTCGGGGTGAGCATGATGTTGCCGGGCTTGATGTCGCGGTGCACGATGCCGTGCTCGTGCGCGGCGGCGAGCGCGGCAGCCACCTGCCGCCCGACCCGCAGCGCCTCGTCCGGCGGTAGCGCGCCGGCGCTCCGCAGCCGGGCTGCCAGCGTCGAACCGGCGACGAACTCCATCACCAGGAACGGGGTGGGCGTTCGGGCCAGGTGCCGCTGTTCGCCGTAGTCGTAGACCCGGGCGACCCCGGGATGGTCCAGCCGCGCGGCGGCCAGAGCCTCGTGACGGATGCGATCCCGGGCGCCCGGTTCGCCCAGCGACTGCGCCGACAGCAGTTTCACCGCGACGATGCGCTGCAACCTCAGGTCGTAGCCGCGCCAGACCGTCGCCATGCCGCCACGACCGACCGGTTCGTCGAGCCGGTAACGCCGCCGCAGACGTCGCACAGCCGTCACCTCCCGATCCGTCACGCACCCTGGGCGCACCTGTCGGCGGATCACGTCGCGATCACCGCCCGGTCGACTATCGCGCTACCCCCGGCCCGGACGAGGAAAACTCTGGTCAATCGGTCGGCAGGTTCCGCGGCCGCAATGTCACGTGACCGTCACACGTTCGCGCGGCGGCCGTCACTCCCCGGGGCACCACCGGGAACACGCACCGTTCGGGCGGCGGCCGAAGGCGGTCATGTACCGCCGGCCCAGCCCGCCGAGCGCGCGCAGGGGCAGACGGATGGGTAGACCGTTCCGCCGGACGATCGATGGTGTTGATGGCACCATGGACGACGTGAAAACAGCCAAAACCACCACACCAGCCATCTCACCACTCACCGGCGAACCCATAAAACGCGCCGACGCCGAACGACTCGCCACAGCACTCAAAGCATTCGCCGACCCCGCCCGACTCCGCCTACTCAGCCTCATCCAATCCGCCCCCAACGGCGAAGCCTCCGTCAGCGACCTCACCGCACCACTCGGCCTCTCCCAACCCACCGTCAGCCACCACCTCCGCATCCTCACCGAAGCCGGCCTCCTCGAACGCGACAAGCGCGGCGTCTGGGCCTACTACCGCCTCATACCCGCCACCATCGCCACCATCGCCGACCTCCTCACCCCACCCCGCAAACGCGCCACCAAAAAAACCCGCTGATCACCACACCCAGAAAAGCCATTCACCGCCCACGACAGCCACGTCAGAATTGGAAAACCGCCTCAGTCATCCGGCTAGATCAGCGCCAGTCTCATAAACAGGCCCTGAGCTGCGGATACGTTGCAACGCCTTCCGGCTCACTCCGGGCTCAGACGGGTAGGTCCGGCGTCGTTCCCCATCAAGATCCCCAACAAATCTGCGCGGGGCCGGTGCCCCCCGGTAGTGGCGCCCGAGACGTCATGCGCAAGGTCTGGACCATGCCACCGTCTGAATCAACCGGACCGGCGACGCAGGGCGCAGGGCGGACTTGACGGGCCTGGTGGCCGACCCGGTGCATCCTGGGGACTGGCACGATCGAGAGCGGCCGGCCCCGGGCCGACGGCGTGTGCAGCGGGTGGCCGCTTAGGCGGAGCGCGGACCTGCCGACGCGCTGGCAAGCTACTCAGCTCGCCAGGCGTCGTGCGGGCTCACCCCGCTGGCATGATGACGACGGGTGTTACTTCTCGTTCGTGCCGGATTTCCTGGTGATGGACTCCTGATAGACGTCCGCGTAGGTGCGGGAGTCCTTGATCAGGTCGTCGCAGAAGGCGGCCACGTCGGTGCCGATGAGTTCCAACACCCCTTTGCCGGCCGCGACACCCTCTTCGAAGAAGTCGACGATTCCTGGGAGCAGGGGCCCGTCGGGCAGGTCGACCGGTCCGACCTTGAACAGGTACTTCTGCATCTCCTTGTAGACGATCTGGTAGTCCGGCGGGAGCGCCCTGACCCGAGCCACGTGCGTTCGCCATTGCCTCTTGCCCTCGATGATGTCTTGGATGCCCACGTCAGCCTCCTAGCCGGCCCAGTTTCCTTGCGACGTTCCTGTTCAACTGCTCGCGCCACCGGTCGCGATAGGTCCGGGCCCCCTCTCCGCCGGCCAACGCCGCACAGAAGCCGGGGATGTCGTCGCCGAGCACCTCGTGGATGTTCTGCCCGTCGGCCGATGCTTCTTCGAGCAGCCCCAGGGCGGCGTCGAGGATCGGCATCAGGTTGCGACCGGTGAAGCCGGAGTAGGGGAAGAGGTGGCCCTTGATCTGTTCCCACGCCGCCTGGTAGTCGGCCGGCAATGCCTCTGCCCGGGCTCCGAACGCCTTCCATTCCCTGGTGAGATCGCTGCCGGTGATGGTCTCCCAGAAGCTCATCTCCCGCCCTCCTTGAGCTTGTCGATGCGTGATGAGACGTACCGCCATTTCGCCCAGAACCTCACGAGTTCCTCGCGCCCGGCGTCGTTGAGTGCGTAGAACTTGCGCGGCGGGCCCACCTCGGACAGCCGTTTTGTCACCTCGACGAGTCCGTTCCTCTCCAGCCGCAGCAAGATGGTGTACACCGTCCCCTCGATGACGTCGGCGAAGCCGAGCTCGTTCAGCCGACGCGTAATGGCGTACCCGTAGGTCTCCTCCCCGCCGATGATTTCGAGTACGCAGCCTTCGAGCGTGCCCTTCAGCATCTCCGTCAGGTCGTCCATCGCGGCTCCTCTTCGGTCCCCAGGTACCTCGTACCACCGAGTACCGCTATACCGTAGCACCGAGTACCGCTACACGGTAGTACCGAATACCGCTCCGAACGGTTCCTCGGCCTTGGATCTTCGCCAGGTGCGCTTCGCCCTGCGGCTGTGGCGGATCAGCGATGGGGGGCGAGAGTCGAGGTCTCGGGTCGATATTTCGCCACTGGTTTTCGGGTGCCTCCCCGTCCAGGGTTCGGGCGGTGTCGTGCCGGTGGCGTCGATGGCGCGGATGAGCCATTGAGCGTATGCGGTGAGGATCTGGTTGAGGGCGGTACCGCGCGGGTGTCCGGCGTCGTCGCGGACGCGGGCGAACTCGACGTGGGCGCGTTGCCGCCACCGTTCGGCCATGTCGGCGGGTTGCTGGTCGCGGATGGGTGTGGCGCGAAGACGCGTTCGGTGCCGGTGATCCGGGACCAGACGATGATCGAGCCGCAGTCCCGGTGGCGGTCGCCGAGTTCAGGTCGCTGCCCGCGGCCGTGGGCTGGCAGCTGGTCGATGATGGTGGTCCAGCTTCCGGGGTCGATGCACCAGTCGCGCAGGGCGGTGCGGCGGCGGTGGTAGTCGATGGGCTACGGTGTGGCCTCGATCCGGTCGGCGATGTCGTGGACAGCGGCTTCGAACTCGTGCGGGTCGCACAGAGCCCGTCCCGAGTATCTGCCCCGGAGCACCTGCAGTCGCTGCTCGTCGGTCGAGACACGGTGAGTCACGGCAGTGTAGCCAGACCGGAGCACTGAAGCCGCCCGAGCAACGTGCAGTCGACCGCTTCCCGCGCCGGACGTCACGGGATCTTCGAAGTCCGGCTCGGCGGGTCAAAGCGGTGGGCGGTCTGCGTGCTCGTTGTCAGCGCGTCGGCGTGGCTGGCGTACGCAGCTCTGGCCGGCACGGCTGCAAGGAACCCGGTCCGGTACCTGAACTCACGCCGTCAGTCAACGTCACTGACGCCACCGGATTGACGTCACGCTGGCGCCTCATCGCTGGAGGGTGTCGCCAGCGATGCCGACTCGATGGCCTGGTCACGAAACGAGTAACTTCCCGCTTGGTGTGCGTTGGCCGTCGGCTGGCCGCGTCACTTCGGGTCCGTCAGAAGCGCTCGTCCCGACAAGATCCCCAACAAAACGGCGGTGCAATCCACGAACATCGAACCGATTTGAGTTGATCAAGCTGTTTAGCTGCATCAACATGGAGCGGGTGACGGGAATCGAACCCGCACTGTCAGCTTGGGAAACCAACGACACAGGATCAGATCGCTCCGCCGCCTTCGGCCTGGCGGTCTGGTCACTGGTGACTCCGCTCACGCTGTTCCCCGGCCGCGGCGACACGCCGTGGCGCTGGACTGGTACCGGCGTGCGGCGGAGCTCAAGTGTTGATCGGGGGCTTCGTGGCCCTGAGCAACCACTGCGCGGCCCCGACCGGGTCCTGCCGATGGCGAGCGCGGAGCACTCCCCGGTCGAGCGAGGCGCGGTGGTCGCCACCGGCGGCTTTGGCCAGCAGGAGACGCCGCCTCGATGTCGTCCGCCGTCACGCCCTGACCTGTCGTGTACATGACACCGGCTCCGGAGAGCAGTCTCGTCGCTGAGATCCGCCGAGATCCGGGAAACCCAGCCGGCCACCGAGAAAATCTATGCTCGACGCGCTAGACATTGTCGCCGGAAGTTGCTAACGTTCCTGTCGTTGACAGACGAGGTCCGAGGAAGAAGCGGACGGAGACCGAGCACCAAGCAGGGCCCGGAACCATCTCGTGGCCCGCTCGGCACCGCGGTGGACGTCAGCGTCACCGCAGAGCAAGGCACTTGAAAGTCGAGCCCTGACGCAGGTCCAGGTCACGGGCGAATCGGAAGCAGAGGAAAGGGAGGGCTTAACACCGTTGGATCGCCCGCCACCGGGACGCAGTTCCAACCCTGGGGCGGACACCGCAGTTTCCATCGAACGAGAGGTGGTCTCCGGTCACGCTTATGCGATCCTCGCACCTCATGCCGCCGACGGCGGCAGGTGCGGATACGACAACCCGACGAATTTGTCGGTAGATGGTGTGTTAGACCCGCAACCCTGGGCCCCGGCGCTTTCGCGCCGGGGCCCTCGTCCTGGAGAGATGCATATGGCCCAACCCGATGACATGTTCGGCGACGACGACTACCCGGCCTACACGATGGGCCGCGCTGCGGAGATCACCGGCGCCTCGCAGGACTTCCTGCGCCGGCTCGACGAGGCGAAGCTGATCACCCCGTTCCGGTCGGCCGGCGGGCACCGCCGCTACTCCCGCTACCAACTGCGCCTCGCCGCCCGGGCTCGGGAGATGGTCGACCAGGGCACCCCGCTGGAAGCCGCCTGCCGGATCATCATCCTCGAGGACCAGCTCGAAGAAGCCCTCCGGCAGAACGAGCAATACCAGCGCCAGCAGGAAGCCGACACCTGACGACCGATCAGGACCCTTCGGCCGCCCGGAGGGGCGACCACGCTGATGCCACCGGGCTTCGGTGGTGGCTCTGTCGGAGGTTCAGCATGGCCGGCGTGTCCCCCGCTCCGGATACCTGTCCCCTCGTCCTCACGCTGGTGGCCACGTTGGCGGCCCCGCCGGCACCGGCGTCCGCCGACGGGCCGCTCGCGGAGGTTGCCGTCGCTCTCCGGTACCGACTCCGCCGACTACGGTGCCGCGACCGCCCCCCCCTGCCGCACCGTCGCCCATGCCGTTGGCCGGGTCGCCTCCAGCGGGACGGTCCGGCTCGGACCCGGCTGGTACGACGAGAACGTGACCGACCCCGACGGCCTCGCGGTCAGCCTGATCGGTGCCAGCACGGACATCACCGTCCTCAACGGACGGCAGCGGGATCACCAACGTCGGGCCGTTGACCCTGCGTCGTACCTCGCCGCACCAGCCCAGTCTCCCTGGCACCCGGCCTCTCGCGCCATCGGAGTACCGGTCCCGGTTCCGCCGGACGATCGATGGTGTTGATGGCACCATGGACGACGTGAAAACAGCCAAAACCACCACACCAGCCATCTCACCACTCACCGGCGAACCCATAAAACGCGCCGACGCCGAACGACTCGCCACAGCACTCAAAGCATTCGCCGACCCCGCCCGACTCCGCCTACTCAGCCTCATCCAATCCGCCCCCAACGGCGAAGCCTCCGTCAGCGACCTCACCGCACCACTCGGCCTCTCCCAACCCACCGTCAGCCACCACCTCCGCATCCTCACCGAAGCCGGCCTCCTCGAACGCGACAAGCGCGGCGTCTGGGCCTACTACCGCCTCATACCCGCCACCATCGCCACCATCGCCGACCTCCTCACCCCACCCCGCAAACGCGCCACCAAAAAAACCCGCTGAACACCCTCCAGCCATGTCACCGCACCGGCTTTCAAACCGCGGACCGGCTGATGTCACCGACGAGGTGAGAGGCCCGCAGCCCGCCCGTCCGTAGTCGGCGGGCGTGCCTGCCGTGCGCCGAGGATGCATCGCGGTGGCCTGTCCGGTGACCGCGAGGCCAGCGGCCATGAGCAGCGGGGTTGACGACGTGGGCCACACAAAGGCCGCCAACCCCGGAAGGCGTCATCCGCGAACGCCTATCTGACGGAGCTTGCCCACCCAGTCCTCGGCTCCGCGGCGGCCGCCACAGCATGGTCGGTTCGGACGGCGATCGGCACGTCGCCATGGTTTCGTGCGCGGCGGCGAGGCGCAGGACCGCCACGCCGGCCGGCGGCAACTCGCACGCCAGATGTTCGTGTCACCGACCGCAACCCATCGGATCAATAATTTTAAGAGCAACATGTAAAATTCTTGAGGAAGTGAAGGTATAGATTAATCACCAGCATGTTACGAAACGCGGGAGGCAAGAGTGGAGTGGCAGGAGCTGACGGACCTGACGCGCGGACAGCGGTTCGTGGTCGAGCGGGTCCGCCTCGGCAACGGCGTCGTCGTCGAGGGCCAGTTCGAGCCGCCGCAGTTGGCTCAGCTCAGCGCCGACGACCAGGTGTTCGTGGCCGCGTTCGTTCGGTCGCACGGTTCGATCAAGGAGATGGAGCGGATCTTCGGGGTGAGCTACCCGACGATCAAGTCCCGACTGAACCGCGTCGCCGAGCACCTCGACTTCGTCGACACCGACCCCGTACCCACCGGCGCCGACGTCGTCGACCGCCTGCGGCGAGGCGAGATCAACGTCCAGGAGGCGCTGGCCGAGTTGGAGCGGCCCCGATGATCCCGCACCTGGTGACGTACCGCCAACGTCGTCGCGACGGTCGATGGTCGCGGTGGCACGTCCCAGTCCGGCCGGTCCTGCTGGTGCTGTCACCACTACTGCTGCTCGCCGCGCTGGTCGGCCTGGCTGCCTGCCTGGTTTTCCGGGTGAGCCCGTTGGGCGCGCTGCGCGGCACGGGGCACCTGCTGTGCGCGCTGCCGGGCACCCGATTCGATATTGAGCACGGCCGGACCGCCGTGTCGGTCAGCGTCAGTCGATCCAAGAGGGTGGAGCAACCATGAACGAGCAACGCCGCCAGATCCTGCAGATGCTGACCGTAGCCAAGATCACCGCTGACGAGGCCGAGCAGCTGATTGACGCCCTCGAACGAGAGCAGGCCGAGTCGCCGTCGGGAGGTACACCCCGCCTGAAGCCCCGACCCAAGTACCTGCGTGTCGTGGTGCGCTTCGAGGACGAATCCAGCGGTGACGGGCCGAACCGGGTCAACGTCCGGGTTCCGCTGCAACTACTTCGCGCCGGGGTCCGGCTCACGAGTCTGATCCCGTCGCAGGCGCTCACCCAGGCCAATGCGGAGCTGAGCAAGTCAGGGGTGCCGATCGACCTCACCCAACTCAAGCCGCAACACATCGAGGAGCTCATCGAGCAGCTCGACGACCTCACCGTCGATCTCGACCAGCCCGACGCCAAAGTCCAAGTGTTCTGCGAGTAACCCCCCACCCCCACACGGCCGGCTGGCAGCGTTGATCATGAGGTTGGCGGCATTGATGTCCCACTTTGTCCACCGCTAACCTCATGATCAACGGTGCTGTTCCTGAGCGTTTGGGGCGCCGAGAGGCGGTGAGGTGGCGAGCTACTACGCCAGGCACCGGCGCGGCTATCCACCTCGGGTGATTGACACGGTCGTCGAGGCGTACGGGCTCGGCGACGCCGACCTCGGCTGCGGTACCGGCCAGTTGAGCCTTCCGCTCGCCGCCCGGGTGGGAGCCGTCCTCGGTGTGGACCCCGAACCGGACATGCTGGCCCTGGCCCGCCAGGCCGCGCAGGACGCTGGCAGCGCCAACGCCGCCTGGCTGCTCGGCAGCGACCGCGACCTGCCCGCACTGGGCCGGGTGCTCGGTACCCAGGCGGTCGGCGCGCTGACGGTGGCCGTCGCCATCCACTTCATGGACCGCGACGCGCTGTTCGCTGCTGCCCGGCCGCTGCTGCGCCCCGCCGGCGGTATCGCCGTGATCACCAACGGCACGCCGCTGTGGATGCAGGACGCCGGGTGGTCGCGCGCGCTGCGGGGCAGCCTGGAGCGGCTGATCGGGCAGCCTGTCACCGCGACGTGCCAGACCGACGAGGCGGGTCGCCGCCGCAACCGCGAGGCCCTCACCGCGGCCGGCTACCGATATGTGGAGTCGTCGGTGCGGTACGAGGCACCGCTGACGATCGCCGACATGGTGGGCGGCGTGTTCTCCGCGATGTCAGGCGACGGCCTACCCTCCCCCCAGATCCGATCCACGTTCGCCGCCGACCTGCGGGCCGACCTCGACGGGCAGGACAGCTTCACCGAGCAGGTCCACGTCCGACTGCAGCTCGGACTGCTCGACTGAGCGCCACAGCCGACGCTTGCCGGCAGAGCGGCCTATTCGCCGGGGACCTGCTGGTCCACCCGTGCCGCACCGGCGACGTGGTGCACCCCGGACACCGCCTCGACCGGCAGCGTCGCGTAGACGTGCGGGTACGAGCCGCCCGGAGCGTCCTCCCACCGCACCGCGTCACCGAGCGCGGAGGCGTCGATCACGACAACGACGAGTTGTGGCTGTTCGCCGAAGGCCGAAGACACGGGCCGCCGTGCCAGGCAGCTGGGCTCGTGACGAGCAGTGGATGAAACCGCTTTCTCGATCGAACGGCGAACCGTCGAACCGGCCGGCGGCCTGGAACTCGGCCCATTCGCCGGGCAACAGGATCTTGTAGATCAGCACGCCGCCATGCTGCCAGGTGCGATCGCGGCAGGTTGCACAGTCATGGTCGCCAGTGCGAACGTCCGCGACGAACAGGCCGAGCCTCGCGGATCCGTCTCGGGCAGCGACGGCGAGCCGGATCCTGCGGCTGGCTCCGGGCGGGTACGGCGAGGGGCTGGGACCTAGTCGACTCGTCCGCGCCGTACATCGTCGGCCCTGACCGCTCGACAGGGATCGGAGCGTACTCGACCGGTTGGCCGAGTCGAGCCTGATGTGAGATCGGCGGGTCGCCACCATGGCGACCTTCGCCCTTGTCTGGGGCGGGGCGGCGACTTCCACTGGTCCGTCCGGCTGAGCGAACGGCTCCTGCGCGAACCACACCACCTCGTCCACAGGGCTGGATGCTGCGCGAGGTGGGCAACCGTGACCGCGCGGCGGGGACGAGTTCCCGGCCTGGTGCTAGGTGAGAATCTCGGCCCCGTCGTCGGTGATCGCGATCGTGTGCTCGCTGTGCGCTGTCCGGCAGCCCGTCGCGCTGCGCAGCGTCCAGCCATCGGCATCGGTGACGAGCTCGGCGGTGTCGGCCATGACCCAGGGCTCCAACGCCAGCAGCAGACCCGGGCGCAGCCGGTATCCGCGACCGGGCCGTCCCCTGTTCGGGACGTGCGGGTCCTGGTGCATCGTCGACCCGACGCCATGCCCGCCGAACTCGGTGTTGATCGTGTATCCCGCGTCGCTCAGGACAGAGCCGATGGCATGGGAGATGTCACCGATGCGAGCTCCGGGGCCGGCCGTGGCTATCCCCGCACTCAACGCGCGCTCGGTCGCTGTGATCAGGGCAATGCTCTCCGGGGGCTGCACGTCGCCCACGAGGAAGCTGATGGCGGAGTCAGCGACGACACCGCCGGCGGAGACGGCGAGGTCGAGCGTCAGCAGGTCGCCGTTGGCGAGCGGGTAGTCGTACGGCAGTCCGTGGAGCACGGCGTCGTTGACCGATGTGCAGATGTAGTGCCCGAACGGCCCGCGCCCGAAGGACGGCTCGTAGTCGACGTAGCAGGACTGCGCCCCGGCCTCGATGATCATGGCCTTGGCCCACCGGTCGATGTCGAGCAGGTTCGTGCCGACCGCGCTGCGGCTCCTCAGGGTCTGCAGGATGCCGGCGACCAGGGCGCCGGTGTCCTTCGCCCGCAGCAGGTCGGTGGGATTGAAAATCTCGATCATTAGGTGCCCTACCTCTACAGCCAATAGCTATCCCGGCCATATTATCCCGGTACTAGAATCGGGTCATGGTCAGGTTGCCACTCACCCCCGCAGAGGTCGAGCGCGGACAGCGCCTCGGCGCCCTCCTGCGTCGCGCCAGGGGGCAGCGTTCGATGCTCGGCACCGCACTGGCCGCAGGCGTCTCACCGGAGACGCTCCGGAAGATTGAGTCCGGTCGCGTGGCCACCCCCGCCTTCCCCACCATCGCCGCCATCGCCGACGTCCTCGGCCTTTCCCTCGACGCGGTGTGGTCGGAGATCACCCGTTCGGATGGCGGGGCCCAACTGACCGGGCCGGCTCGCACCGTCGGCGAGCGGGTGGCTTCGTAGTCCTCGCAGATCCCGTCCGTCGCGCCCTGGTGACTCGGCTGACGCGAAGCGACGCCACGGTGGGCGAGCTGGCTGAACCGTTCGACCTGACCCCTCAGGCCATCTCCCACCACGTGGGTGTCCTCCGACGTTGCGGCCTGGTCGAACAACGACGCGAGGGCACCAGACGCCCCTGCCGGCTCAGAGGGCGATCGGCTGACGCTGCTCGGCACCTGGATCGACGACCAGCGCCGCACCTGGAACGACCGGCTCGACGCCCTCGAACAGCACCTGCCCGACGAGGAGGCAGCCCGTTGACCAGGGCAGAGCTCCGGGGCGACGAACTGATCGCCGAGCGCGACCTCTCGGCGGCACCCGACCGCGTCTGGGCCGCCTTCACCTCACCGGCGAGCATCGCGGCCTTCTGGGGCGGTTCGCACGCCACCGTGCCCCCAAACTCGGTGACCGTCGACCTGCGTCCCGGCGGCGAGTTCGCACTGGACACCCACGCCCCGAGCGGAGCCCGCCGCCGGCTCCGGTTCGTCTACGTGAGCATCGCCGCGCCGCACGAGCTCGTGTTCGACGAGCCCGCTACCGGCCTCCGCACGACCGTCACCGTCCACCCTGTCGGCGACGGCACACACCTCACGGTCCACCAGCGGCAGCTTCCCGCCGAACTCCAGACGAGCCAGGCCGGATTCCGGACGGGCGACCATCCGCGAATCCTGACGACCCTCACCGACGACGTCGAGTGGGTCATCCACGGCCACCGCAGCACCCGAGGGAAGGTCGAGTTCGACGGTGAGATCGAGAATCCCGCATTCACCGGCAGTCCCGAACTCCACGTCGAGCGGGTCTACGAGGACGGTGCCGCCGTCGTGACCATGGGCGAAGGACGCGGCGTCCGCGTCGACGGCGGGCCGGTCCACTTCGCCTTCAACGACCTGTTCACCTTCCCGACGGGCTGATAGCCCGCGTCGACTCGTACGTCGTCCCGCTCACCTGACTGATCGGAAATCCCGATCCGGAGAGTTCACCGTGCGCTCTCCGGATCGGAACAGGTGCCGCCCGAATCGTCGGACAGGTAGATGTCCAGCGTCAGTCCGGACGAGTAGATCTCCACCGGCCCGTGGAATCCCGGAACACACCGGCCGTCGAACCGCACCGTGATCGTGTAGGGGCCAGCCGGGAAGCCGGTCAGGGTGTAACTGCCGTCCGGGGCGGAGGTGACCTCGTAACCACCCGGCTGCAACTGGACCACGGCCCCGGACTTCGGCATGAAGGTGGCGTCCCAGACGGTGCCGGACAACCTCGGCGTGGACGTCACGGTGAACGAGGCCCCGCTCATCAGGCTGACCCGGTTGCCGTCGTCCAGGGCGACCGCGTGGACGACCCGCTCCCCGGTGACGCTACCAGCATCGACGGCGACGATCGCCGCACCGCCGGGCTTGTCCAACTCGACGATGTCACCCATTTCGGCGCCATCGACGCCGTACCGGAACCCGGTGACGTTCCGGTCCCCGCCGGCGCCGAACAGGACCGTGACCTGGCCACCGACTGTGGCCTGCGCGCCATAGGGAAAGGTGATCGTCGGTGGCAACGGCACGGCGAGGCCCGCGAGGTTCGCCGAGGTCTCCACGAAGGGGTAGAACCGCACGTCGTCGATGTCGCCGGTGAAGAATCCGTCATCGCCGCCGTGCCACCGGTGCTTGCCCACCGCAACCTCGACGCTGGCGTCGAACCCGTCGACGAGGGTCGCGGTCTGCGCCTGCACGACGCCGTTGACGTAGAGGGTCATCTCCTTCGTCGCCGCGTCGAACACTCCGGCCAGGTGGGTCCACCTGCCCACATTGGGCGCGGCATCGGAGCGGACGCCGTGGAACTGGGTGAGGTCGGAATCGGCGGACGCCATGCTGAACTGCCAGCGGTCGTCGCGGCTGGTGTAGCCCAGGCGGTACGCGGAGATCCGCGACCCGCTCGCACTGACCACGGTCTGCGCGCCGCCACCCGACGTGGAGCTGATCCTGGCCCAGGCGGTCACGGTGAAACTCGCGTCGGTCCGGACCGGGGTGGAGACTCCGGTGAAGGGGTGCGGAGCGTTGATCGGGTCGGATCTGGTAGCGGCGGCCGTCCCGGGCAGCGAGAGCGCACTGCCCACCCCGGACCGACCGGCGACCCGGCCGGCGGTCCCCCCGAGGTTCAGGGTGTTGCCGTTGCCGGAGGCGTCGGTGACATTCTGGCTGGTGCCCTCGAACGTCCAGTTGGCGGCCGGGCCCAGCCCGGCCCGGACAGCGAAGGTGTACGTCACCTGACTGGAGTACCGGCCGGCGTGGTCGATCGACCAGACGTGCAGCACGTTGATACCTGAATGCCTCGGAGCCAGGGTGATCGAGGCGCCATGGTCCGTCGCCCGCGCCGGCACCGTCTCCGCCCCGATCACTACGCCCGAGTCCAGGCTGTAGGCGTACTCCCGCACCTCGTCGGCGTTGGTCGTCGGGGCAGTCACGTGGAAGGTGCCCGGCACGCCGACGCCGCCACGCGGAGCGCCGTCGTCGATGTAGTCGGGGGAATCGACGCCCGACGGCGGCGGCACGACGGTGGTGGAACCGGCCCGGGCGGGCGCACCCAGTCCAGCGGCCATCAGCACCGCGATCACCGTGACGGCCCACCATCTCGACACACCCGTACGCAAGCCGGCCACTCGACACCCCGTGCTCTTCGCCAGTCGGTACGCGAGATTATAGGGATCATGAGGTATCGATGTAAAGGACCGTCACAAGCTAGCGATCACAAATCAGGCGCCACGGGCCGTTTCCCCCCGCCCGGCGCCCGGCGGCCCTGCGCTCGCAGCACCATGCCCAGCAACCGACCGAAGGTCGAACCGCGCCTACGGTCAGCCGGCAACCCGTGCGGATCGCTGGTTGCGGACATCCAGCCAGCCCTAACCGGCCCCGAGGTGTCGATCACCACATGGTCTGCCTACGTCCAGCCGGCCTTCGAGCACTCGCACCAGGGCCGAGGCGATGAGGGCCACCGGCCGGTCAGCGTCGTCGGCCAGTTGCCGCAGCGTGTTCAGCGCGATGGTCCCCGGCATTTCGGCCAGTGCCTGGGTCAGCCGCATCCGCACCGCCGAGTCCCCGGCGTGCCCGGCGAGCTCATCGACCAGCCGGCACATGATCCGCCTGGCCCACGTCGCGTCCCGCGCCAACGTGCCCAGGATCTCGGACGCCTCGACATCGTTGGGGCCCTCGACCACTGTCTCGATCAGTGCCGGCACGGCCCGGGTCACGCCCCGTGCGCCCAGTGCGAGAGCGGCATGCCTGCGGACCGCCGGCTCCGGGTCGCCGAGCGCGTCGGTGAGCAACACGGTCGCCGCCTCCTCGGGCAGCTCGGCGAGCGCCAGGACCGCGCGCCGCCGGACGTCGCCGTCGGCGGAGGCCATGCCGGATGCCAGGCTCGCCACACCGTTACGGCCGGCCCGTGCGAGGGCCCACCGCAGGGCACCGGCGACGTTCGGGTCCGATTCGGTGAGTACCGCCTCGGCCAGCAGCTCGGCGGGAACCGACGCACGCCCGGGCGGGGCCAGGACGGTCTGCTGCCGACGCGCGGCACTTGGCGAACTCAGTCCGTGCAGAAGCTCGACGATCCGCGCGACGTCACGCCACCCGACGGGTTCCGCCGCATCGACCGCACGGAGCCGCTCAAGGAGCTCGTGTTCCCGGCTCAGACGTTCTTCGGTCCTCCGGATCAGGTCGCCGACCAGCGCGGACGGGGCGAAATCGGGCTCGTTGAGGGTACGCGCGATCTGGCGCAACGACAGTCCCAGACATCGCAGGCCCTCCACGTGGAAGACCCGCCGGACGTCGTCGGCGGTGTACTCCCGGTAGCCGCCCCGCGTGCGGCCGGTCGGCCGCACCAACCCGAGGGAGTCGTAGTGCCTGAGCATCCGGGCGCTCACCCCCGAGCGGCGGGCCACCTCACCGATCAACACTCCGGCGGCTCCTCCCCTTCCAGGCCGAGCGCGAAGACCCGTCTCGCCTCGTCGACGGCGAGGTCGAAACCGGCGTCCGGGTCGCGTAGGAGCCGTTCTGTGGCGCCCGCATGCGCACGTACCGTGGGGTCGTGCTGGGTCATGGCCGCGCGCAGGACCGGCTCGACCACGTCGCCGAACGCGACGAGGGCCCGACTCAGACTCAATCGCACCTCCCGGTCGCCGCGGCCGAGCTGCGTCGCCAACTCCGTGGCCAGCACCTGTTGCTCACCTTCGGGTACCAGGACGACGGCGGCGCGCCACGCGCTGCGGGCAACCTCGTCGTCGGCGTCGCGCAGCAGTGACGACGTGATCGCGGGCCACGCGTCCCTGTCGCCGATCTTGGATAGCGTGTGCAACGCCTGGCTGCGGGCCTGTGTGCTCCCGGAACGTAGCTCCGCACGTAGTTTCGGCACGGTGACTTCCGACGGGAGCCGGGTCAGCGCCCACGTGAGCATGTCACGCACGAAGAAGTCCGGCTCGATCGCGCACCGCGCCACCAGCGCATCGACGAGACCGGGCTCGGGACGGGTACCGATCGCCAGGGCCGCCTTGAGTCGGATCGACGGGTTCCCGGCGGCCAACGCGTCGAGCAGCCGGGTAGCCGATGGGTTTCGGTGTGCCGAGTCGATGGGAACCACCTCCGCCGGCCAGTCAACGCCCTGCCACAGTGACAATGTCAATTTGCCGGCGGATCGCCGTGGTCGTCGGCTGACCACGATCCGAGGGCAGCGCACCCCGCCCAGCTGCTCTATCCTCGCGGACATGACCATCAAGCGGATGGACAACGTCGCCATCGTCGTCGAGGACCTGGATGCCGCCGTTGCGTTCTTCACCGAGCTCGGCCTGGAGTTGGAAGTCAAGGGACAGATCGAGGGCCTCTGGGCGGACCGCACCGTCGGACTCGACGGGGTCCGCAGCGAGATCGCGATGATGCGGACGCCGGACGGCCACAGCAAGCTTGAGCTGACGAAGTACCACGCTCCCGTGGCGGTCGGTAGTGCGTCGGAGAACCCGCAGCCCAACACGCTGGGACTGCATCGTGTCATGTTCGCCGTCGACGACATCGACGACACGATCGCCCGGCTGCGCGCCCACGGTGCCGAACTCCTCGGCGAGGTGGCGCAGTACGAGAACGCCTATCGGCTCTGCTACCTCCGCGGCCCCGCGGGCGTCATCGTCGCGCTGGCCGAACAGATCGGCTGAAGCGGGCCGCAGAATTCTCCGGATCGCCCGCCGGTCAGTACGCCGACCCGAGCCGATGCCGGCAGGCGATCGGCCGGTACCGACCCCTGCCAGATGACACGCCCCTGTACCAGCACGGCGTCGACGGCGAGTAGCTTCCCGTCGACCGCGGCCAGCCGGTGCGGGCGTCGCGGGGTAGCGACCGCGCTGGAATCCGGCTGACATCAACGGGACCGGCACGCTCTCGCACACCCAGGAGGCTGCTCCGGCGCCGACGCGTCGGGCGGCCCCTTGTGCATCGGTATCGCCTACATCGACGTTATCTCGATTGGGAGCCGCCAAGCCGTGGCAGGCAGCAATGCCGCCCACCCTCTCAGGATCGATTCAGTCGATCGGCGTCTACTCGGCGCCGAGGGCACCGTGCAGGCCGGTACCGCCGCCATCTCCGGGTGGACGGTCAACTGGACCTGGCCCAACGGCCAGAGCATCACCAGTTCCTGGAACGCGACGATCACCTCAAGCGGTTCGTCGGTCAGCGCGCCGAACGCCGGCTACAACGGTTCGTTGAGCGCCAACGGCACCACGAACTTCGGCTTCAACGCCTCCTGGAACGGCTCCAACTCCACACCCACCTTGCGCCGCCAGGTAACAGCGCCCGCGGCGGGGGTGGCGCGGACCAGCGCCGCCCCAGCTTCAAGCCGAGTGGCTGCTTGTCCGGCCTACTCAACGCACAATCGCCACCCTGTTCCACGCCACCCACACCAGGGAGCCCACCACACCGCAGGGTCTACGCACTGGTCACCGGCGTCAGCGCTTGCGGGCGACGAGTCCGACGAAGGTGTGGTAGGTGCTGCTCTGGCGGGCGCCGGACTGAGTGTAGCCATGCGCCGAAAAGGGACTCCGTTCCCGTTTCCCTTTGTTCAGCGGCCGGTGCGACCGCCGATCTGCTCACGGAGGATGTGGGCGGGGCCCGCGGGCCGGACGGTTCCCACGCGGCGCGGACACCTGATGTGCGTCAGGCCGCGGCCCGTTCTACGACCACCGGAGTTCTGGGTACCGGCGACACGCCACGTCGTGTGATCCTGACAGGATGCGAGTCGTATCGGTTCACACGTACCCGGTTAAGGGGTGCCGCCGGATGGACCGCGACACGGCGCGGGTCGAGCCGTGGGGCCTGGAGGGCGACCGGCGCTGGCTGATCGTCGACGAACACGGACTCGGCCTGAGCCAGCACCAACACCGGGAACTGGTGAAGATGCGGGCGGTGTCCCGGCCCGGCGGACTGACCCTGGAGGCGCCGGGGCTACCCCCGCTCGATCTGACCGAACCGACCGGTGGCGAGCCGATCGAGGTCCGGGTGTACCGGGATCGGCCGCCCGCGCCGGTCCGGGCCGCCGGTCCCGAGGCGGACCAGTGGCTCGACCGACTGTTGGGGCGCACCGCCCGCCTGGTCTGGCTCGGTGACCCCACCCGCAATGTCGTCCCCTGGCAGGTGCCGGCCGGCTCCGGCGCCGAGCTGAGCTTCGCCGACGGCAGTCCGCTGCTGCTGGCCAACACCGCGTCGCTGGACGACTTCAACAACTGGCTGCTGGAGGCGGGCAGCGACGAGGGGCCGCTGCCGATGATCCAGTTCCGTCCCAACGTGGTGGTCAGCGGCGCGGCGCCGTGGGCCGAGGGCGGGTGGGTCGGCCGACGGATCAGGATCGGCGGGGCCATGTTCCACGGCACCAGCGAATGTGACCGCTGTGTGATCGCGACGATCGACCAGGACACCGCCGAACGGGGGCGCGAGCCGCTGCGGACGCTCGCCGCGCGGCGGAGAATCGGCCAGAAACTTCTCTTCGGTCTCCAGTTGGCAGTGCGGGCCGAATCGGGCGGAGCATCCCACGAAGGTCGGACGGTCAGCGTCGGCGACACTGTGGAGGTGCTGGACTGACCGCGGCGCTCCCGCATCGCCGACAAGCGGAAGGCTCGGTGAAACGTCACTTGCCGATCAACCTATAGTTGCCCACGATGACTGACGGCGTGTTCCGCTTCGAATCATTCGACCTGGATGTCGTACGCGGCCGGCTCAGCCGCGAGGATCAGCAGATCCATGTCGAACCGCGCGCCCTGGCCCTGCTCTGTCACCTCGTCAAGAACCGTGATCGCGTGGTGACGAAGGCCGAGTTGCTCGACACGGTGTGGCGCGGACGTTTCGTCACCGAGGCCGCGCTCACCACCGCGCTACGCACCGCCCGCCGGGCGGTCGGTGACGACGGCGCACAACAGCGACTCATTCGCACCCTGCAACGGCGCGGCTACCAGTTCGTCGCTCCGATGACACCGGTTCCGGCCACCGCGCCTGCCGGTTCTGACCCCGTCGTTTCGGTCCCCGGCCCGGCGGTCAGGTCCCGGGCGTCCGGCGCGGACCGCGAGGTCATCCGTTTCTGCCGGGCCAGGGACGGCACCCGCATCGCCTATGCGGTCACCGGCGATGGTCCGCCCCTGATCAGGACCGCCAACTGGCTGACCCGGATCGACGTCGAACGAACAGTCGCGATGTGGTCACACTGGTTCGACGGCCTCACCCGAGATCGTCAGTTGATCCGCTACGACGAGCGCGGCTCCGGCCTGTCCGACTGGACCTCGCCGGGCACCTCACCGGAGGACTGGATCGCCGATCTCGACGCGGTGGTCGACGCGATGAACCTCGACCGGTTCCCGCTGATCGGCGTGTCGCAGGGCGGGGCGGTTGCCCTGGCGTACGCCGCTCTGCGTCCCGAGCGGGTCAGCAGGCTGATCCTCACCGGGGCCTACGCCAGGGGGCGGCTCGTCCGCGCCGCCGACGACAACGAACGCGATGCGGCAGCCGTCGACCTGGATGTCGCCCGGCTCGGTTGGCTCACCCAGGACCGCAGCTTTCTGCGCTTCTTCGCGTCCCAGTTCCAGGCGGACGCCGCGCCGGAACGGTGGGACGAATTCGTGGCCCTGCAGCGGGAGACCACCTCTGCCGAGCACGGCGTCCGGTTCCTGGAGGCGCTGGCCCGCATCGACGTATCGGCCCTCGCCCACCGGGTGAGGTGCCCCACGCTGATCATCCATTCCCGAGAAGATCAACGAGTGCCGGTCACGGAGGCCAGGCAGCTGGCCTCCGCCATCCCCGACAACCGCCTCGTCCTGCTCGAAAGCCGCAACCACCTGCTCACCGCCTCCGAACCGGCCTGGGCCGTCTTCCTGCACCACATCAACACCTTCCTCGCGGGACTGGCCACGTCCGACTGACCTCATTGTCTCCTCAGCGAAGCCTCAGACCTCCCCCAAGCGTCGGCCTGACAGTCACCCGATGCTCGAACCGACCGGCAGCCCAGCCGGGTCCGAGACAGGGCGGAGTGGGTAGGGATGAGCGAGCGTCGAGGCGGCAGGGCCATTGTCATCGGAGCGAGCATCGCGGGCCTGGCCACAGCGCGGGTCCTGAGCGACCACTTCGACCAGGTGAAGATCATCGAGCGCGACCGCCTGCCCGAGAAACCGGTGGTGCGAAGAGGCGTTCCGCAGGGACGTCATGCCCACGTGCTGATGGCTGCGGGCATGCGGCTGTTCAGTCACTGGTTACCCGAACTGGTCGATGATCTGACCGCCGGCGGTGCTGTTCCCATTCACGGCGGTGATCTGCTCTGGCACCAGGGAGGCGACTACTGGCGGATGCCCGACTCCGGCTACCCGGGGATGTCGATGAGCCGGCCGCTGCTCGAAGGCTCGATCCGCCGACGACTCGTGCGGGACCGACCCAACGTGACGATCGCCGACCAGACGGCGGTGGACAGCCTCGTCGTGGCGGGCGGCCGAACCACCGGCGTGCGCTGTGAAGGCACGGAGCACCGCGCTGACCTGGTCGTCGCCTGCACGGGCCGGAACACCCGATTCCTGGACCATCTCGCCAAGGAGGGGTTCCCCGTACCCGAGGTGTCAGCCATCCACCTCGACATGGCCTACGGAACCCGGCTGATGCGCCGGCGACCGGATCAGCACGACAGCGTCCTCGCGCTGATCGTCGAGGACCCGGCCGGCGGCCACCGGATCGGAACCGTGGTGCCGGTAGAGGGAGACCGCTGGATCGTCACCCTCGGCGCCTTCCACGGCGACGTGCCACCAACCGACCAGGCCGAGTTCGAGCAGTTCGCCCGCGCCCTGCCCTCGCCCGTACTCGCCGACATCCTGACCCGCTCCGAGGCACTGACCCCGGTGCTGACCCACCGGATGCCCACCAGCCAGCGCCGACACGTGGAACGGTTGAAGCGCAGCGCGGCAGGATTCGTCGTGCTGGGAGACGCGATCTGCAGCTTCAATCCGGTGTACGGACAGGGCATGTCCTCGGCGGCCCTCCAGGCCAGGGCGCTCGGTCGCACCATCGAGCGGCACGGCCCCACCTCACCCGCACTGCCGGGCGACTTCTACCGTCGAGCCGCCAAGGTGATCGACGTGCCGTGGCGGATCGCGGCGGGCGCCGACTTCGCCGATCCCCGCACCAGCGGAGCGAGGCCGCTCGGCACCGACCTCATCAACCGGTACATAGCAACGGTGATCCGGGCGTGCCACACCTCCATGCCGGTGACCCTGCGGGTGCTGCGGGTACAGAACCTGCTGGCGCGCCCAGAATCACTGATGACCCCGGCCATGGCCGTCCGGGTGTTGCTGGCCTCCCGCCGCTCGTCGGCCGCGGACCGGCACCCGCGCCGGCCCACACCGCCACGTGCGCCCCGCGGGTGAGCGGCGGCCCTCCTGCCGACGACAGGAACGGTGAGACTATTCGATCAGGAACTCGTCGAGGTGGAACAGGAACTCGTCCCAGGCCGGCTCGGCAGCGGTGAGCAGGTGGTTCCGGCTGTTCAACAGGACCAGCTGGCTGTCCGGAATGAGTGCCGCCAGCTCTCTGGCCTGCGCGGCCGGCACCCGCGCGTCATCGCGGGAATGGATGATGAGGGTCGGGCACTGCACCCGGTGCGCGATGTCGGACACGTCGATCCGGGCAAACTCCTCCAGGAAACGGACCCCGTTCTCCGGTGAGGTCGTCTGCCGCTGGAAGGCGGTGAACTCCTGCCACTCCTCCGGCGTGCCGTCAGGCAGGAACTGGGAAGCGAACACCCGCAGGAAGCCAGGATCCTGATGGAGCCAGCCGACCCGGGCCAGGCTCAGGTCCAGTGCCGCCGCGTGGACCTCGGCGACGCTGCCGGCCCTCACCCGACGTCCACGCGCGTAGGCGCCCGCCAGAATCAACCTGCTCACCCGTTCGGGACGACGCACGGCATAGGCCACCGCCACCGCGCCGCCCTGCGACACACCGAGCAACGGAAAGCGGTCAAGGCCCACCGCGTCGACCACCGTCTCCAGATCATCGACCCAGTCGTCGAAGGTGTAGCTCGGCGCCACCCAGTCCGACAGGCCACAGCCCCGCTCGTCATAGCGGATCAGCTGCCGATCACGCGCGAGACCGTTGAGCCAGTGCGACCACACCGGAGTCGACCACTCAAGGTCCAGGTGGGTCATCCAGTTGGCAGCCTTGAGTAGCGGCGGACCCGAACCGGAGGTGGCGTACGCGATACCGGTGCCGTCGTCCGCGTTGCAGAACCGGATCGTCTGACTCTCCGCGCCGGTCAACGGTTTCGGCCGGCTCGACTCGGCGCCGGGGTCCCGCCCAGTCCCAGCAGTCGGTCCGACCTCGAGCACAGTGGTCGGGCCGACGAACTGGTAGCCCCGCCGGTGGACAGTGCGAATCATCTGCTGCTGACTGCCCGTGTCACCCACGGCCAGTCGCGCGGTCCGCAATCCCGTGGTGAGTGCGGCCTCGCTGACGAAGCGGTTACCCCACACCTGGTCGAGCAGCTCGTTCTTCGTGACGACCCGGTCCCGGTGCCGCACCAGGTGCAGCAGGAGATCGAGGGCGCGGGGCTCGACGTGCACCGCGGCACCGGCCCGGCGAAGCTGGTGACGTAACGGATCCAACTCAAAGTCACCAAAACGATAGGTAGTTCCCACAGTGAGCTGAGCCTACTGTCCGCCACGGCCGGAACTCCATGACAGCCTCACGACAACCGACGACACCGCCGCCCTGCGGCAGGATTTCGGGATCATCCGCCGGACCGCCACCGCAAGGGCTCAGAGGTTCATCAGGCAAACCTCAGACTTCCGCCAAGTGGTGGCCCGGCGACGGGCCGATGCTTCAGGGGACCCGGCCGCTTCAGGGGACCCGGCCGGCGCGGGCCGGGCGACGGCCGGCACGGTGACGCCCGGCTACACAGAAAGTAAACCGGACAACGACGAGGTGAGGATGTGGGGTCCGAGTTGGTCTGGATCCATCTGCTCGAACGGCACCCGTACGCGGTGAAGGCATGAGTCTCGTCGACCGTACGCGGATGGTGCTCAACCAAGCCGTCGACCTGTACCGCGACACACCCCACGAACAGCGACTGGCCGCCCTACGCGACCGGCTCGACGAACCACTTCGGGTGGCGATCGCCGGCCGGATCAAAGCCGGCAAGTCGACCCTGCTCAACGCCCTGGTCGGGGAGCGGCTGGCACCCACCGACGCGGGCGAGTGCACCCGCATCGTCACCTGGTATCAGGACGGACACACATACCGGATCATGGCCCATCCCTATCAGGGTCTGCCGCGGCAGGTGCGGTTCAGCCGTGAGGACGGGGCCATCGACATCGACCTCGGCGACCTCGGCGCGGACAACGTCGCACAACTGGAGGTCAGCTGGCCGTCGCAGGCGCTGCGCCCCATGACACTGATCGACACCCCGGGCATCGGGTCGCTGTCCGAGCAGGTCTCGCAGCGGTCCTGGAATCTGCTCGTCCCGGACGAACAGGAGACACCCGCCGACGCCGTGATCTATCTGATGCGGCACCTGCACAGCAACGACGTCGACTTTCTCCGCGCCTTCCACGACGTGGAGGTGTCCCGGCCCAACCCGGTCAACGCCATCGGGGTCCTGTCCCGCGCCGACGAGATCGCCGTGGGCCGGCTCGACGCGATGGCGTCGGCACGTCGGATCGCCGGCCGGCTGGGCACCGACCCGAGCGTCCGGAAGCTGGTGCAGTCCGTCGTTCCCGTGGCTGGCCTGCTCGCCGAGACCGCGGCGACCCTCACTGAGGCGGAGTTCGCCCGGCTGCGCCGGATCTCGGAGCTGCCGGCCGACCAGGCCGACCAGTTGCTGCTCTCCGCCGACCGGTTCGTCCAGGCCATGCCCGAGCTGGGGATGACCTCGATCGAACGGGAGGAGCTACTGACCCGCTTCGGCATGTTCGGGCTGCGGCTGTCCGCCGCGCTGCTGCGACACGGCACCTGCGGCAGCGCCACCGAATTGGCCCGGGAACTGACCGAACGTAGCGGGCTCGCCCAGCTCCGAGAGGTCCTAGGGTCGCTGTTCCTCGAACGTCGGGACGTACTCAAGTCAAGGTCGGCCCTCCTCGCCCTGGCCGAAGTCACGCGCCTGCACACCCTGCCGGGCAGTGAGAGTGTCGCCGGCAAGGTGGAGGAGATCATCGCCTCCGCGCACCCGTTCAACGAGCTCAGAGTGCTCTCCGGCCTGCGCGCCGGATGGGTGACCGGCAAGCCCGACGTGATAGCCGATCTGGAACAGCTCATCGGCGGTAGCGGCGCCGCACCCCATCAGCGACTACGGCTGCCACCGGATGCCTCCGGCGCGGAGCTGGACGCGGCAGCGGACGGTGCCTTGGCCCGTTGGCAGCGCCGCGCCGAGAACCCGTTGACCTCGGCGCCGATGGCGGTTGCCGCACGGGTGGCCGTCCGTTCCTGCGAAGGCATGATCGCCGACCGGCACCGAGTGCGGTGAGGGCCGCCCCGAGTCGAGCGCCATAGTAGACGGACCCAGCGTGCCGGGCGGCCCACCGCTGCCCGGCACAGTGGACCGGCTCGGGCCCGGCACGCCGGCTGCCGGGCTCGGGCACCGCCCGAGCGCAGAGCGGGCCCGACAGGTGACCTCCGGGCCCGCTCGACAGTTTCGCGTGGTCGATCAGTAGCGTTGGATCGGAAAACAGTTGCCGGTGTGGTAGCTGCCGTCGTATGCCCGGGCCAACTGGTGCCCGTTCTGCGCGACCCGAGCACAGATCTTCTCGGCGTCACCGACGGCCTCGAAGTCCTTGTCCGAGATGCGGCGCACCGAGGGCTGTTCGTCCTCGAAGTAGTACGTGCCGTGGCTGGTGGCCTGGCTGCCCATGGTGTCCTCGTCGGGCTCGGTGCCGTCGCCGCCGTAGAGATGTAGGTGGAAGCCGTTGTTGATGTTCGGCTTGCTGCCGTTCCACTCCGCGTCGAACCACACCGTGAAGGTGCCGTCCCGCACCGTCGCCTTGGTGATGCAGACCCAGCGGGTACTCTGCTTCAGCTCCGTGCAATCCTCGTCCGGCGGGACCTCGTCGGCTGGCGGCGTACCTTCGGCCGGTGTCTCGTTCTGCGGCTGGCCCGCCGCGGCGGCGAGATCGCCACCCTGGTTTTCCTGATTGTTCTTGCCGTTCCGATTGACCAGGGCCCAGGCCGTTGCGCCGCCGACCAGCAGGAGCACGACCACGGCCGCGGCGACCAGCAGCGGTCCTCGTCGCCGGCCACCGTTGTCCGGCGCCGACGCCGTGGTGGAAATCTGCCCGGTGGAGTCGATGTCGTCCGTCGTCGGGGTGCCTGGCACGGACGCGGCCCCGTACCCGGTCGGAGGCCAACTCCGGACCGGCCGTTCCGGCGCCGGCGGCACCGGTTGCGCGTAGGCGGGCATCGCCGCGGTCGGCGCGGGTGCGACAGCCGCGGTCGCGGACCGGGTGTCCGTACGCGCGGGCTCGACCCGCGCCCTGCCGGGACCGGCGATCGCGGTGCTCGCCTGCCAGGCGGCACCAAGCGCGACCGCGTGCTTCGGATGGGCGTCCACTGCCACCGGGCGGCCCAGCTCCGAGCCGACCAACTGCGCGACAATCGGCATCCGCGACGAGCCGCCGACCAGCAGCACCGAGTGCAGATCCCGCGGGTCCACCCCCGCGGAGCGGACGGCTCGTCGCAACGACTCGATCGAGCCGTGCAGCGCCGGGCGGACCATGGCCTCCAGCTCGGCGCGGGTCAGCCGGACCTCGGTGTTGATGTTCGGCAGCAGCACCGGAATCGCGGCATCGGTGTCGGCGGAGAGCGCCTCCTTGGCCTGCACACACTCCTCACGCAGCCGCGCGACCGCAGCGATCACCGCCGGGTCGTCCTCGTCCAACTCCCCCAACTTGTCGCCGATCGCCGCGGCGACGTGAGCGAAGATCGCGGCGTCGAAGTCGATGCCACCGAGCCGCTCGATCCCCTCCGGCGCGCCGATCAGGTCGAAGCCGTGCGCCGTCTTGCGCAGCACCGCCGCGTCGAACGTCCCGCCACCGAGGTCGTACACGGCGACCACCGCACCCGGCTCCAGGCGCTGCTGGTGCGCGTAGAAGACGGCCGCGGCCTCCGGCTCGGTGGTGAAGGTGACGGGCTGCTCGATGCCGGCCAGGCGGACCGCCTGATGCATCAGGTCCATCTTGTACGGTCCCCAGTTCGCCGGGCGCGAGACGCAGACCGCCGCCGGCTCACCGCCCTCGCGGGACACCACCTCGTCGACGGCGGCCCGCAGCATGCGGGCCATCAACGCCTCCGCCGAGTAGGGGACCCCACCGAGCAGAATGGGAGTGGAGTCACCGAGGCGTCGCTTGAACTCCCGGGCCACCCGGTTCGGCTCGCTCAGTCCCCGTCGACTGGCGCTGTCGCCGGTCAGGAACGTCTCGTCGGCGCGAAGCAGCACCACCGAGGGAATCGCCGCCGAATGGCTGCCGAGCGGAGCGATCTCGGCGCGGCCAGCGCGCCAGACAGCCGCAGCGGTATATGTGGTTCCTAGATCGATGCCGAGTGCGTACATCCCAGTGCTCCGGAGTTCGTCGAAGGTGAATCGATGGCGGTAACGTACGGTCGGTCAGCGACCGAACCGGACCATCCGGATGCCCGGCGGCCAGGGTGTCTGTGCGCAGCGGCGGCGCTTCCTGGTGACAACGTTGCCGACATGGCAGGGGCCGCGCCGCGCGCGGAGGTGGAACGACGCATTCGGCGGGCTGCCTTCGACCGAGGGCCGGGGCACCGCACACGGTCGGCCTGGGACCGGCCCGGACCTGTCCAGGGTGTGCCGCCAGACGTCCGAGGCGAGATCGCTCATCGCTTCGATCACGTCGTCCGCCGTCCTTGTTCCTCGCTCGTGGCGCTCTTCGCTCATTCGCGCGTTCCGCTCGTCGGCGCGTCTCGCCCGCCGGCGCCGAGCGCTGACGACGAAGCACCACGAGAGCGTGCCAGGAGGTGCTGGTACGGGGCATCGGGGTAATCCCCCTCGCTGCCCCCCCGGGGTGGGAATTGAGGTGTCGTGACACCGCCGATAGGGGAAGGTCAGGGGATGTCCCCCTGCCACCTCCGGTGGTGCCTTCCTACTCTGGTGACATGGCACCGGCGCGATCCCTCCATGAGATCATCACGGGGTTGACCGGCGATGCCGGGGACCCGGGTGATCTCGCTGCCGTCCTGCGGGCCAGCGGCTTCACGGATCTACCACCGGATCTCCTCGCCGAGGCCGTGGTCAACTTCGCCGACACCGCCCCGGCCGAGATCGCCGAGCATCTGGCACCGTTCGTCATGGCACACGGTCCGATCGCCCAGGCTGACACCGCGGCGGGCGACATCGGACAACTGTCTGACCTGCTCGCCACCGCCCGCACGGCGGAACCGGACGTGGGGTCGGTCCCGGAGATCGATGCGCCGGTCGATCCGGACGGCCTCGACGCGGCGGATCTGCTCGATGAGCAAGGACACCACACCGAGGACGCGCCCGGCGGCCTGGCACCGGTGCCGCCGGACACCGCTTTCGGCCACGGCGCCGGGGCCGCTGACCCGGTACTTGCCGACGAGTTGGCATTCGACGCGGTGGCGCCGCAGGCCGGAGACATCGACACGCCGCAGCGGTCGGCCCTCGACGAGCCAGCCGACGGGCCGGTTCCGGACGGCGACCCCTGGGCCACTCTCTCGATCCTCGACGACACGCCGGAGATCGACGACATCGACGGCACCTGAGTCGGGTCAGGAGACGATTGCCGAGGCGTGTTCTCGCACCTGCCGCAGGCGGTCTAGCTCGGCGGCAAGATCACGTAGGCGGGTCTCGCGTTCGGCTTTGGTGCGCTGCGCCGCTTCCGCAGCGGCGCTCAGCGCCCTGGTGTTGGATCGGGACAGTTCCTCGGCGAGACCGCTGTAGTGGTCGCGTAGTTGCCGCTGAATGCGGCGCAGGGTGTCCCGGGAGTCCTTGGTCATCACGAAGCTGACCTCGTCACAGTAGCGCCGGATGGCGTTGCGGGCCTGATTCTGCCGATTCGTCCGTTGCCGCTTCTTCTCCTCGCGCAGCCCCTTACGCCCCATCACCAGGCCGATCCCGACGCCGATCGGACCAAGGGCGACGCCGGCCAGGGTGCCGAGCATGGTGAACATCAACGCACCGCCGTAGGCGCTCTTCAGCGCCACCATCGCCTGCTTCCCGACCTTCATCTTCGCCAGCTCGATCTTGTGCTCGAACTGCGCGCTGCCGGCCACCGACACCGGGTCGGTGACCGCCACCTGACGAAGGGCCTGACCCGCGGCCTCCTGGAAGTGGATGGCGACGTCGTCGCTGAGAACGATCGACCGGTCCCGGAGCATCATGTAGGTGGCCAGCAGTTCGTCGGAGACCCGCGCCTGCAGCCACCGCTCCGTCTCCTCCCACACGTCGGCGGGATCGCCCTCCTCGATCTGCGCGTCGGCCTCCTCGACCAGCCGACGAAACCTGCCACGCAGGTCGTGATCGATGTCGGAACTGAGATCGGCGATTCCGTCGCTGAGCGTCTGCTGCCACTTCGCCGCGGCGGTCTTGAGCGCCTCGACCCGCTGCTTCACCTCGGCGAGGTCGTCCATCACCTTCGCCGCTGCGGCCGGATCCGCCAGCGCGGCCCGTTCCGCCTCGAACTCGCCCTCGATCTGCTCGCAGACCCCGACCACCGACGCGCCCGCCTGGGCGGCGGCCCGGACAGCTGCTCCGCCGGAAACCCGCTGGGCGACGAACCTGACCAGTTCCGGAAACCCGGACTCGGCGTTGAGCTCCTTGTCGCCGCGGGCGACCGCGCGCCGCCGGAGGTCGGAGGAGACGGCGATGATCGGCATGTCCCCCTCGCCGCTCAGGTGTCCCGCGTCGAGGTCACGGATCTTGCGCCAGTGCGGATAGAAGTCGGTCTTGGTCAGGACGCACACCGCCGTGCCGCACACTTCACGGGCCTGGCGGAGGAACTGCAACTCGCTACGGGTGAGTTCCTGCGCCGCATCGGTGACGAACAGGAGCGCGTCGGCCATCGAGGCCGCGGTCAGGCTGGCCGCCGAGTACACCGAGCCGAGGCCGCCGACTCCGGGGGTGTCGACGATGACGAGGCCGCTGGAGAGCAGCTTACGGGGCAGCCGGACCTCCACCCCGGTCACGCCGGCCACCGTGGCCTCGGTCTCCTTCTCCAGCACCAACTCCCGCAGCCGGTCGACCGGCACCGGCTCGCGTCGGGGCGGGACCTCGTCGAGGAGCAGCTGAGCGGACGGCTGCTCGCCGTACCGGATGTAGGTCGGCAGGGCCGTGGCCACATCGTCGCTGACCGGGCAGATGTCGTGCCCGACCAGCCCGTTCACCAGGGAACTCTTGCCCTGTTTGAACTCGCCGACGACGACGATGTGCACCACCGGGTCGGCCAGGCTGGCACGGACGACTGCGAGCCTGCGAGCGAGGTCCGAGCGGTCGTACGCCTCGCAGGCGCGCTGTGCGAGATCGACGATCCGGGCCGCCTGCTGCAGCGTGTCGTCGGCGTCAGATGATGCGATGGTTGCGGTCAACGTCGTTCCTACCCGTCACATAGGGGTACGGCGGACCGAGGCCGGTCGATCGGTTGGCACGAGCACGAGCGTGGCGTGGTGGTTCGCGCACCCACCACGCCACGATGTCCTCATCCGGCTCGCCGTACGATGTCCACGAAGTTCTGTCCGACCCTCGACTCAGGCGCCGAGGCTCGGGGCCGGCTCGGGGCTGTCACCCGGGTCCGCGATGGTGGTGTCGTTGTTGCTGAACGCGTCCACCTCGTTGAACGAGTCGTCGTTGTTGAACGAGTCGTCGACGGACTGGTCGTTCAACGAGTCGTTCGTCGACTGGTCGTTGAACGAGTCCTGCGCGGTCGAGGCGTCACCGCCGGCGGACAGCGACGAATCCTCCACGTCGCCGGCGTTGACGTTCTGCTGGCTGCCCCCACCGAAGTTCAAGTTGATCGGTCCGAGGGCGCCACCGGCTCCACCGCCGGCGTTGCCGCCGACGCCGTCGCCCCCTGCGGCGCTCCCACCGCTGGCGGTGCCGCCCGCGCCGCCGGCCCCGCCGTCACCGCCGTCGCCCTCGCCCTCGCCGCTGCCACTGCCCTTGCCGCGTAGACCGACACCGACGCCGGTGCCGACGCCGACGCCGGCCGCACCGTCACCGCCACTTCCACCGTCGGCGGATGCCGCGCCACCGGTCCCCCCGGCACCACCGCTGCCGCCCGCCGTGCCACCCGCGCCGCCGCCGGTGTCGATGTCAAGCTGAGCGGTCTGGTTGTTGTCCCCCACGACGGCCTTGTCCACGTCGTCGCCGACGATGCCGAAGTTGTCGCCCAGGATGGCCTTGTCGACGTCGCCGTCGGCCTGGATGCCCGAGTTGGTGCCGGTGTTGACGACACCGTCGATGTCGTCCCCCGCCGTCACCGCGTTGTCGCCGGTGTTGCCCACCACGTCGCCGTCCTCCGAGGTGCCGAGGAACGCACCGTCGCCGGTCGCGCCGAGCACGTCGCCGTCTCCGGTGCCGACCACCGCGCCGTCGCCTGCGGTGACCTTGTCGCCGTCGACGAACTCCACCGACGAGTTGTCGCCGGTGGCGGCGAACGCGTCGTCTCCCGCGGCCACCCCGCCACCAGTCGCGGCGACCTGGTCCCCGTCGCCCTGCTGGGCGACCGCACCGTCGCCGGTCGCGGCGTTGACGTCTCCGTCGCCGGTGCCGCCGACGTTGCCGTCGCCGGCCTGGTTGAGGTTCGTGGAGTCGATTTCGATGTCGCCGAGTACCTCGCCGTCCACGTCCAGCTCCACGGAGTTGTCGATGTCGGTGGAGTTGTCGGTGAAGGTGCGGGAGTTGTCCACGACGTTCTGGGTCGTGAAGGTTTGGGTGACGGTGCTGACCTGCTGCACGGTCTGCACGGCCGGCGCCGAGGCCGCAGCACCGGCTCCCCCGCCACCGCCACCACCACCGAAGCCGCCACCACCACCACCACCGAAGCCACCACCGCCACCACCGAAGCCACCGCCACCGCTGCTACCGAAGCCACCGCCACCGCTGCTACCGAAGGCGGCCTCGTTGACGATCTGGTCGACGTCGACCGCACTGAGCGTCGCGGCGTCGATGTCGTTGGCCGCGAAGGATCCTGCCGGGTCGGCAAGGAACTTCGCGGTTTCCGCCTCGCTGCTGAAGACCTTCTCGAAGAGGGCCCGGATGTTCTCGATGATCAACGGGGTTACTTCCACAGTAGACATGGCTTCCTGCTCTGCTCGGGGCCGGCCCCACTGGCCGGATACATAGAGCTTGCGGCTCGTGGCCGATGCCTCGCATCGGGGCTATCCCCGTTCTACGCGAAGGGGATTAGGGGACCAGCGCCACCAGACCCCGGTGGCCTACGGCTCCGCAGGAAGACGGCTGCGCAGCGCGGCGATCATCTCTGCTCTGCTGCCGGCACCCAGCTTGGCACGGATCCGGGCGACGTGGTGCTCCACCGTCTTCGGGGACACGTAGAGCTGCGAGCCGATCTCCCGGTGGGTGCGGCCCGCCAACACCAGCCGAGCCACATCCACCTCCCGGTCGGACAAGCTGCCCCGGCCCGCGTCCTGGCCCGAACCATCCGCGGCCAGATCCACATAGGACAGCTCTCGGGCACGCTCCAGCAGCCGACGTGCGGCCGACGGATCACGGGTCCGGATCGCGGCGTGCCCAAGCAGCCGCGACGACTCCCACGGCAGGCCGACCGCGTCGAGTTCGGCGGCATCCGCCAGCACACCGTCCGGACACACGTCGCCGGCGAGCGCATCGGACCAGCGCACGGCGGCACGGCACTGGGCCTGCTGCCGCACGCCCGAGGGATCAAGGCTGCCGAGTCGACTCGCGGCGGCAGCGGTTGACCTCTGGTCCTCACCGACGATGGCGACCTGCAGCCGGATCCAGCCGAGCGACACCACCCAGTCGACTGGCCGGTCGAGCCGATCCACCACCGCCTCCAGGTCGTCGAGCACCGGCGTGATCCGCCGGTGCTGGCGCAACCGCGCGGCGGCGACAAGAACTTCCTCCATCATCTCCATATGCGTCAGGTCCACCGCACGCCGGGCGAGCACCGGCTCGGCGTACGCCCACGCCGCGCGGAGCTGAGCGATATCGCCCCGGCGCCGGGCGAGCCCCGCGGTGAGACACGCGAACGTCAGGCGCTCCCGACCCGGCAACGCCGTACCGGAGAGGCGATGAAGTTCGGCGAGGGCGGTGTCGTATCGGCCGGCGCGTAGCCGCGCCCAAGCCAGCAACGTCCGGTGCCGGTTCTGGGCCACCGGTCCACCGAGTCCCGCGGTCAACGCCCGCTCCAAAAGATGCTCGGCAGTCACGATGTCACCGACGGTCACCGCGACCACCGCGCCGAGCGCGTGCGGCAGATCGGGGACCGGGACCGCCGGTGGTGCCTGCTCATAGGCTTCGGCGGCCTCGATCAGCAGTGGCAGGGCCACGGTGGGTCTGCCGATCACCAACGCCGCGTCGGCGAGGAGCCGAAGCGGCAACTGGCCACCACCGGTCGCCGCTGATCGCGCCGGCCCCGGCTGTCCGGTCGCCATCAGTGCCGGCACGGCCAGTACCGGACCAGGCTGGCTGGCACTCAGCAACGCCTCGGCGGCACGGCCCAGCCGGCCATCGTGGGCAGCGGCGGCACCGGCGACCAATCTCAACCGGGCGGCGTCAGCCGGAGACGCGGTGGTCGCGTCCACATCCACCGGCAGTCCGAGCAGGATCGCCGCCTCAGCCCTGCCGGCAGCCACCACGGCCGGAGCGGCACCGGCGTCGAGTGCCTCGTCGTACCAGAACAGGGCCCGGTCGGGCGTTGTGAAGCGAAGCTGGTCCGCGGCCTGCTGGTAGACGGCGGCCGCCGTGGGAGTACGGGCGCGGGCCGCCTGTAGGTGCTCCGCGGCGCGCACCGGGTCCGCACGAGTGGCCAGCAGGGCCCCCGCCACGGTGTCGTGCAGCCGGCGGCGTTCCGGCGGAGACAGGTCGGCGAGGACCGCGCGGGCGACCGCCGGGATCATCCGTTCGCCGTCCGGCACCAGCAGTCCCTGGTCACGCAGCGAGCGTGTCGCCGCCGCCGCCTGCGCCGGGTCCAGCCGGGCGGCCGCGCAGACCACGTCGTCATCGAGATCCAGGCCGAGCGCGAGAAGCGCGGTAAGTTCCGCGGTGTCGCGGCCGGTCCCGGCGAGCCGGCGTTGCAGACGGGCGACCAGCGCGGGCGGTGTGCCATCCGGTTCAGCCGCCACTGCCTCGGCCACGGCGGCCAAGCCCGCTGAGGCGGTGTGGACCGCGGCCACGTGCTCGGCCGTGGCCGGCCCGCCGAGCACGGCGGCCACCAGCGCGGAAAGCGTGTCGTGGGCGAGCGGGCCGAGGTGTTCGACCGTGCCCAGGGCCGCGACCGCCTCGTCGAGGTCGGCCAACTCCGGCCCCCTGATCGTGGGGCGGCGGGCGATCGCCATCGACACGCCGGTGCGGGCAGCATCGGCCAACATCAGCAGCGCCTCCGCCGGCAGCCGGTGCGCGTCGTCGACCACGACCATCGCGCCGTCGGTGCGGGCGCGGGCGAGCAGGGTACCCAGCTCCTGCGCGGAGGTGGTGGCGACCGGGAGGACCGGCCGGCCGGAGGCTGCGGCGACCTCACTGAGCCGACGGGTTCGCCCGGCACCGTCCACGCCCACCACCACAGTCACCCGTGCGTTTCCTTTCGCCCATCTCTTGCTGGCAGTTCATGGTCGGTGGGGTGCGGCCGCCCTGAGGTGTGCAACGCAGGTCACCCTCCGGCGAGGCGGAAGAGCTCCGCGTGGACCTGGCGCTTCGGGACGCCGAGCCGGCGCAGGGTGTCCAGCACCGCCACGGTGAGCGCCGGTGGACCGCAGATGAAGGCATCCCGTTCGGTGATGTCAGGCACGAGCCTGGCGAGGTTTGCCGGCGCGAACGGGTTGTTGTCCGGTCCGGTCCGACCGGCCAGCAGGTGCAGCCGAGCACCCCGGCTCCGGGCGAGGTTCTGCAACTCTCCGATCAGGACAGCGTTGTTGGCGTCCCGGACGCGGTAGAGGATGACCACGTCGGTCAGGTCCGGATCTTCCAGCAGGGCACGGATCGGCGTGATACCGATCCCACCGGCGATCAGCAGGGTCGACTCACGGACGCGTTGCGACGCGGTCAGCGCACCGTACGGTCCCTCGGCGAAGACCCGGGTGCCGGCCCGTATACCACGTAGCCCCGAACTGGTGGTGCCGACACCCTTGGCGGTCAACCGCAGGGAACGGCCGTCCGGTGCGGCGGACAGGGAGAACGGGTTGACCTGCCACCACGGGTTGTGACCGGGGAAGCGCCACAGGAAGAACTGCCCGGCCCGGGCGGGCAACAGGTGCAGGTTCCGCCCGGTGATGTGCACCGACACCGCGTTGTCCGGTTCGGGCACCACAGCGGCGACCCGCAGGCGGTGCCTCGCGTTACGGACCAGCGGCAGAAACAGCCGGCCGGTGAGCAGGGCGCCGATGGCGAAGGCCCACAGAGACCACCAGTAGATCTGACTCAGGGCGCTACCGGTGAACGAGGTGCCCGTGTACACCTGGTGCACCACGGCGAGCAGGACCGCCACGTAGAGCAGCAGGTGAACGGCGTGCCACACCTCGTACGGCAGGCGCTTACGGGCGGCCCGCACCGAGAAGGCGACCACGACGACGATCACAGCGACGGCGATCATCCCCAGCAGGACCGGCGTCTGCTGGGACAGGGTGACCGTCTCGCTCAGGAACGAGACGTTGCTGTAGGTGGCGAAGCCCAGTAGCACGACCACCGGGTGCAGCACGGCGAGCCAGAAGATCGCGAACCCGGTCCACCGGTGCCAGACGGTCAGATGGTCCATCCCGAAACCGCGGTCCAGCAACGGCAGCCGGGCGATCAGCAGTAGTTGCACGACCATCGTGAAGGCCAGATACAGGCCGAGAAGACGACCCATGGAGCCGAGGACGTTGTAGGCCGGAGTCCCGGCCAGGAAGAACATCGCGTGGACCACGACAATGTTGACGAGCAGAAAGGCCAGGGTCACGACGCGCGCGACGCTGGCAGAGTGGAAGGTGGTCGACATCGGTGGCTGAGAGACAGCAGTCATCCCGTCTTCCTGTCGGTCAGTCATTTGAGGGCATCGCGATCCTCATGTCGCTGCGGGCCCCGGGTAAATCCAGGCCACTCGGCCGATCTCGGGCCATCGACAACAGCAACGGAGCCCTGGCCCGTTCCCACCTGCGTGGCCTTCCTCGACAGGGCTACGACTTCAGACCCAGCCACAGCTTCCCGGCCCCGCGCCCCCGACGCTTGGGGAAGATCTGAGGAACTGCTGAGGGGTTTGCCCGGTGGTCGGCCGCCGGTCCACAGCCCGGACGACATCCTCCCAGACCTTCACGAGCGCCTTGGCGCCGAGGTTGGTCAGCCAGGCGCGCATCAGTAGCAGGCGACGTTCCGAGGCGGCCGGTTCGGCGACTTGTACGCCGAGCCGAAACGGCTGCCCTGGGCGCAGGTGCCCATTGGAGACCAACGGCGGCTTCGGCCACGGCCGCCGCGACCCGCACCGTCGAGGCGCCGGCCCTCCGCACTCCCGCCGGCGGCGGCGCCCCTGCGCCCGGCCGCCAGTGGAGGGCATCGACAGGGGTCGGATCGACGGGCGATAGGCTGGGGCGGCGTGCGGGTGACCTAAGGGGAACGGGTGATAGGCGGAACGGTTCACCGGGTGGTTCTGGCCTGCGAGCATCCGGCGTGAACGGCGGACTGCGTCCCGGTGACCCGGCCCGCATCGGCAGGTACGACGTGCTCGACCGACTCGGCGAGGGCGGCATGGGAAGCGTCTTCCTCGCCCGGTCGCCGCAGGGATGGCCGGTGGCCGTCAAGGTGGTTCGCCCGGACCTCTCACACGACGCCGAGTTCCGGGGCCGTTTTCGTAGTGAGGTGAACCGGGCGCGCCAGGTCCCACCGTTCTGCACCGCCGAGGTCCTGGACGCCGACCCGGACCACAACCCGCCCTACCTGGTAGTCGAGTACGTAGAGGGTCCCAGCCTGGCCCAGGTGATGCGGGAGCGGGGGCCACTGGGGCCGGCGCAGATGCACAGCATCGCGGTCGGGGTGGCCACCGCGCTCACCGCGATCCACGGCGCCGGGGTGATCCACCGGGATCTGAAGCCCGCGAACGTCCTGGTCGCGCCCGGCGGCATCAAGGTCATCGACTTCGGCATCGCCCGCGCGTTCGAGGCGACGAGCCAGCACACCCGGACGAACCAGATGGTCGGGACCGTCTCGTACATGGCGCCAGAGCGGATCGACATCGCGTCCCGACAACCGGTGGGTCCGGCCGCGGACATCTTCGCCTGGGGTGCGGTGGTCGCCCATGCCGCCACCGGCCGCAATCCGTTCGGGGCCGACTCCCCCACCGCCACCGCGATGCGTATCCTCACCCAGCCGCCGGATCTGACCGGACTCGAAGGTCCGCTGCGCGGGTTGGTCACCTGGGCGCTGGAGAAGGACCCTGCCGCCAGGCCCACCGCCCGGCAACTGCTCGACGGGCTACTGACCGCAGCAGCACCGAAGGGGAGTACCGGAGCTGTCCAACCCCAGGGCGCGACGGCACGTGCGTTGCCGGGCACCGGTAGCGATGAGCAGGGCCGGCGGTCGAATCAGTCACGCCCAGGCAGGACCGGCCGTACGAGATCGAGCAGGCGTGCCTGGCTCGCCGGGCTGGGCGGGGTCGCCGCGGTGATCGCGATGCTGGTGCCCGTCGCCCTGTTCGGCCCGCAACTGCTGCGCGAATTGTCCCAGCCGGACCCCATCGGCGCGAGGACGGCAAGCGACCCGACGACGCAGCGGTCGGCGTCCGCCGCGCCTGGGCCCAGATCGAGTACGGCCAGCGGTTCGCCGTCGACCGGGGCTGACGGTGCACGGGCCGTGTTGGCCGGGCAGCGGCGAATCCTCCTGCAACTCGTGGAGATCGACCGCGACCTTTCGCTGCCGACCGGCGACGAGGTCCAGGTCGGCGACGGTAACGCCTCGGATGCCCTCTTCGTACTCGTACCAGTCGGCGTCGACCACATGATCGAATCCTTGAACCCGGACGTCTCGCACCGATCGTGCCTCGGGGTCAAAATCGACGCAGCGGGGTCCACGTCGCTGGTGGGCACCGACTGTGAGCCGACCGCGGCGACGTTGTTCGGGATCGTCCGCCAGGACGGCAAGGACGACAAGGGACGCACCACCTACGCCATCGTCAGCGACGAGTACGGGACGGTGACGTGGAGTCCCAGCAGAAAGAGGATCCACGTGGAGTTTCTCGGCGACGGGACAGTCGACACCACGTTCAGACTGGTCGACCAAGGCGCCGTCTGAGCCGGTTCAACCGCGGCGTGCCGAACGCCCACGATGCCAGCGTGCGGACGGCGCGCGCGGCAACGCCGCTCCCACGCGCGGTGGGCAGCACCCAAGTACGACAGCTGCGCCGACGCCTCCGACAGCATGATCGTCCGCAGGCCCACCTGGCCGACGACTTGGTCGTCGACGCCCCGGGCGATGGCCCAGCTGGCATCTGCCTCCTCGGCCCACCGCCGGTACCAGTGTGCGATCCAGTCACGCGCCTCGGCGTCGCTGTCCATCCGACGCACGTGCCACCGCTGGATGTCGGGGCACGCGAACGCGGCCCGTACGGTCGCGACGTCCTCGGGACGCCACGGCCGTAGGACCATGTGCTCATCGGTGTCGAGACGGCGCTGTTCGGCGCTCCGCAGCGAGCCGGCGGGCAGGCAGGAGGGGCATTGGTCCATTGTCGCCGATCGCGGTCGGCCGTGCCGACCGCGGACGGATAGGATTACGGCGCTTCCGGAGGCTTGACCTTCTGCGGGTAGGTCGTCTCGTGACGGGCCAGCATGGCGACGAACTCGCCGATCTTGCGCTCGCGGGTCTGCGGCCGCTTGACGGCATCGAGCCGGTGGATGAGAGCGAACCGGTTGGTCTTGGTGAGTACGTCGAACATGGCCTGAGCGGCGGGGTCGGCGGCGATGGCGGCGAGGAGATCGGCCGGCACCTCGGCTTCCGACGGCGGGGCGTAGGCCGCCGCCCACCGCCCATCTGCCTTCGCGGCTTCCACTGCGGCCCGCCCGGCCGGCAGCATCCGCCCCTGCGCCTGCAGCCGGGCCACGTGGGCGACGTTGCGTTGTGACCAGGAGCTGCGGGGTCGGCGTGGGGTGAACCGGATCCAGGAGGTCTCCTGATCCCGTTTACGGCCCTGCCCGTCGATCCAGCCGAAGCACAGGGCCTCGTCGACCGCCTGCTGCCAGGTCAGCGTCGTGACTGTGCCGCCCCTCCTGGTCAGGGCGAGCCATACGCCGGGCGACGAGCCGTGGTTGGCCGACAACCAGTCGCGCAGGGAGTCGGCGTCCGCGACGATCAACTCGTCCAGGTCGGTGTTCACCATGACGCCAGGCTAACCGCTACGCCGTAGCCGTAGCCCGTAGCCTCTGCCGGGGACTGCTCGATCGCGGCCTCGTCGGCAGGGCCCGGTCCGACGCATCGTGGACGCGCGGACTGTTTCCGCCCGGTTAGCGGCGGGGCATCGCCACGCAGCCGCCGCGCCGTCGCCGACGCACTCTCCCCCGAGGACCTCACCGCACTCGACGAGCTCCTCGATCAGCGGCCCGCACAGCGATCGGCACCGCACCGACCTGACGAAGCGCACCGAACGCACCGTCTGGGTCGCCCGCCGCACCTGGCTCCGGAACCCCAGGCCCTGAAAATCCCGTACCGCAGCGCCCCACCCGCCGGGCTCGGGCTCGCCTGGCAGGTGGGTGGACCCGCAGATCAGGGCTGACGTACGGCCCGGACGACGTCCAACGGTCCGATTTCGCCGGCCAGTCCGGCCTCGGCGAGTTCGGCAAGCAGCACCTTCGCCGGGATGACGTGCCAGTGGTAGTCGGCGTGGTCCTCTCGCAGCGCGGCACCGTCGACGTCCAGGACCCGGTAGCGCATCCGCCACGTCACCGAGTCCGGCCCGGACGGCTCGGCCGCGCCGCCGCCCTCGTAGGTGTAGCGGCCGACCCGCACCGTGGCGAAGACCGAGAACGGGACCGCGGTCGGCTCCGCCGGTGGTTGCAGGTTCAGCACCAACGGCGCGTCGGGAACGAGACTCCCGGCCACCCGCCGCAGGAACGCCCGGCGTCCGTCCGGGTCGAGGTGACCGATCATGTTCATCGCGAGCACGCCGCCGAGGCGGGCGGGCAGGTCGACACCGAGAGCGTCGGCGGCGACCACGGTGATCCGCTGCCGCAGGACGGCGCGGGCGGCCAGGCGGGCCAGCAGCACTGCCCGCAGCACCGGGGACGGCTCCACCGCGATCAGGTCGCCGTCGGGGACGGCTGCGGCGAGCACCTCGGTGCCCAGGCCGCTGCCGGCGCCCACGTCGAGCAGGATCGCGTCACCCACCGCGCCGCGCAGCGCCTCGGCCACCGGGGTACGCAGGGCCTGCCAGGCCGGCTCGCTGAGCAGGTGCAGGTACTCGCCGGAGATCCGGTACTCGTCGCTCATCCCACCACTATAGTGGAAACAGTTTTCGTTACCACCTGGGCGCGGGCGCGCTGTGGCTCGCCGCACGCAGGTGTGCGCGGCCCAGATCGAGCGGATGAACCACGGCGTCGGCCGCCTTCTCGAGCAACTGGTGGCATCCGGGATCAGGGACGACACCACCGTGGTGTTGCTGTCGAACAACGGTGTCTGCGCCGAGACGCTTCCCCAGTTGCGGCGGAGAAGTTCCGTGCCAAGCGGGAGATCGTGCCGGCCACACCGCCACAGTCGGGAACCAACCGTGCCGGACAGGGTCGTCGGGCACGCCATTGGCACCATCCGATCACCAGGGCATGTGCTGAACCAGCCGCGGCGGGCGGCGGCTACCTGGTGAGGAGCTGCTCCAGCCCGTCCAGAATGCGGTCGAGCCCGAACCGGAACGAGCGTTCCGGATCGTCGACCGCGTTGTACTCCTCGCCGGCCACCTGCCCGACCCGGCCGGATATCGGATAGGCGGCCGCGGGCATCACCCGCTCGAGAACCGGCGCGTTGATCTCCCACCATTCGGCGTCGGAGATGCCGGAACGCTCCGCCGTACGCCGTGCGGCCACCCATGCCTGCGCCATCCCGGCGGTGAACCCGCTCAGCAGCGTGACCACCTGGTCCATCTGCAGATCGGTGAAACCGGCACCTTCGATGGCCGCGAGCTGCCACTCGTACCGGTCGGAGACGTTCGGACCGATCCACGGCCGACTGTTCTCCACCTGCAGCAGCCAGGGATGCCGTTGGAACTCGTCCCACAACTGCTCGGCGACCCCGGTCATCCGCTGCCGCAGCGGGCCCTCGTGCGGCGGGAGTTCCTGCTCGCCCGCCACCTCGTCCACCATCAGGCCGATCAGCTCGGAGCGGCCGGGGACGTAGGTGTAGATCGACATCAGCTTCAGCCCTAGCCGACCGGCGACCTTCCGCATGGAGAAGGCGGGCAGACCCTCCTCGTCGGCCACCGCGATCGCGGCCCGGATCACCTCGTCGACGGTGGCCCGTTGCTTCGGTCCCCGTGAGCCCTGCGGTGTGCCGAGGGTGCGCCGCCACAGCAGTCCGAGTGTGCGGTCGATGTCCTGACTTTCCATGCGGGCAGATTACCCCGTGTGGTGTACGGTGTACCAGGCACAATGTCCGTAAGGGGTACGGAGTTAGGAGCCGGCGTTGACGAACCACACCCTGACCGCCGACGGACTACGCAAGAGGTACGGCGACGTGCACGCGCTGGACGACTTCGACCTGAGCGTGCCCCCCCCGGTGTCATCCACGGGCTGCTCGGTCCCAACGGCGCCGGCAAGACCACCGCGGTCATGGCGCTGGCCACCCTGATGGACGTGGACGGCGGCAGCGCCACCGTCGCCGGGTTCGATGTGCGCACCCAGGCCCACCGGGTCCGGCGGCGCATCGGACTGGTCGGGCAGCATGCCGCCGTCGACGAGATCCTCGGCGGCCGGCAGAACCTGGTCATGTTCGGCCGGCTCTACGGCCTGACCTCCGCCGACGCCCGGGTGCGCGCCGACCAGTTGCTCGACACCTTCGAACTGACGGACGCGGCGACCCGGCGGTCTCGACCTACAGCGGCGGGATGCGCCGCCGGCTCGACATCGCCGCCGGCCTCATCCTGACCCCCGCGGTGCTGTTCCTCGACGAGCCCACCACCGGCCTCGATCCCCGCGCCCGCTACGAGGTCTGGGCCGCCGTCCGCAAGATCGCCAACCGCGGCACAACGGTCCTGCTGACCACCCAGTACCTCGATGAGGCCGACCAGTTGGCCGCCATGATCTCCGTGATGGACCACGGCAGGATCATTGCCAGCGGTACACCGGACGCCCTCAAACGCCAGGTCGGCGGCGACCGCGTGAGCGTTACCGTGCCGCTGCACGAGCCGCTGGAGTCCATCGCGCAGCGACTGTCGGCAACGGTCGGGGCGCCGCCCACGATGGACGCCGACACCCGCAGCATCACCTTCGAGGTAGGCACCGGCGTGGTCGCGATCGCCGGCATCGTCCGCGACCTGGACGAACTCGGCGTCACCCCGGATGACCTGACGCTGCGCCGCCCCACTCTCGACGAGGTGTTCCTGACCCTGACCGACAAGGAGGTGGCGCGATGACGACACTGCGCGCCGGCTGGATCATCACCCAGCGGGACCTGGCCCACTGGGTACGCCAGCCGTGGGCACCCATCTTCGGCCTGCTCTTCTCGATCATGCTGCTGCTGGTCTTCGGCTTCCTGTTCGGCCACGCGATCAGCGTCCCGGGCAGCGGCGACTACATCAGCTTCCTGCTGCCCGGCCTGCTGGCATTGAGCATGATGTTCGGGGTGGAGGCCACTGCGACCGCGATGGCCAACGACGCCCGCAAGGGCATCACCAACCGGTTCCGCTCGATGCCGATCGGCAGTGCGTCGGTGGCGCTGGGCCGCGTCGGCGCCGACCTGGCCTACTCGGCGGTCGAACTGCTGGTCCTGATCCTCGGCGGCCTGCTCATCGGTTGGCGGATCTCGTCGGATCCGGCATCGGCGGCCCCGGCCGTCCTGCTCCTGCTCCTGTTTCGGTTCGCCGTCCTGTGGATCGGCATCTTCGTGGGGCTGAGCTTCCGTGGCGAGGGCGCGACGATGGCGGTACAGGTGCTGGTCTGGCCCATCGGCTTCCTGTCCACCGCGATCGTGTCCGCCGAGACGATGCCCGGCTGGCTCGGCGCGATCGCCGCCTGGAACCCGCTGTCCGCGACCGCTTCCGCCGCCCGTGGGCTCTTCGGCAACCCGACCGGCATCACCGAGGGGCCGCTGGTTGACGGGGCGGTGTGGCTGGCGGTCGGCTGGCCGCTCCTGCTGACCGCCGTCTTCGTGCCGCTGTCGGCACGCGCGTACCGCAGACTGCGCCGCTGAAACCGGCCGGACCGCGACACGCAGCGCTCGTACGCACCACAGTCCGCGCCGTTCGGCCCACAGCTCGAACGGCACCGGCGGCGAACCGTGCACCACGTCACGGTCCCCTTTCCACCAGGAGAGCACATGAGCTTGACCCACCAACTGCAGCGCCTACTCGAAGCCGGACTCGCCGACGCCACAGGCAGCAGTCCGGCAGAACTCGCCGCCCACGTCGCCGCGCTGCCAGACGAGCCCCAGTGCGTGCTGGCCGTGCACCCCGAGTTGGCCACCGCGCGTCAACTGGCGCCGCTGCTGCGCCGCCACAACAAACCCGGCTTCGTCGTCGACGACATGGTCGACCTCGAGCAGTTCGTACCCATTGACGGTCTCGCCCTACCCGACTGCCCGCTCTATCTCGTCCGCGAGCCCGACCGCGGCGACGACATGTGCAACTGGAGTCCCAACGAGGCGCTACCCGCCATCCTCGAACGCGGACGAACGCCGCTCACCGTCAACGAGGGAATCAGCTGGCTGCTACAGGATCCGAAGATACTCGAACCCAATCACTGCTTCATGACCATCGGCTCCCGCAAACCCACTGGCGACACCCTCGACGCCCGGACCCCCGCCATCTGGATCAGCGGCGGAACCGGACGCGACGGCATCGCCCGACGCAGAGCGCCGAAGATCGGATGGTGCTGGGCCGGCAACCGGCACACCTGGCTCGGTTTCGCCTCCGCGCGTCACCGCAATCCTGTCGATCGATGAAGCAGCGTCGCCAGTGCCGCGGGCGGGAACCGCGGATCACCGCACCGTGGCACCCGCTGCCCTGAACCCCCGAGGCTAGGACTCGGCACGTCCTAACACCGACGGCCCGCACTGAGCAACCTCGATGACGAGCGCCTCGTGGCGTCCCGGCCGCCGCACCATCACCGGCCTCGCCCGGAGCGGATTGGTCGGCCCCGCACTCGCTTCTCAGCGGCCCCTCCCCCACCGCATCGCGGTGCATGCGGGAGGGATCCGCGCAGTGGTATGGATGACCCCATGACGACACACAGCTATGCGGCGGTCGTGACGTGGACCGGCAACCGAGGCACGGGAACAAGCGGGCATCGGGACTACGGCCGCGACCACGACGTGACCGCCGTCGGGCCGGCTCCGATCGCCGGTAGCGCCGATCCCGCGTTCCGGGGCGACCCTGCGCGCTGGAACCCCGAGCAGCTGCTCGTCGCCTCGCTGGCGCAGTGTCACATGCTGACCTACCTGCACCTGTGCACGATTGCGGGGGTGGCGGTGACCAGGTACGTGGACCGTGCCCGGGCAACGATGCTCGCCTGGAGCGACGGTGGCCGGTTCGAGGAGGTCGTGCTCGCGCCGACGGTCACGGTGGCCGACCCCGCTATGGCGCAGCGGGCGGCCAGCCTGCACGACGACGCGCACCGGGCCTGCTTCGTCGCGAATTCGGTGAACTTCACCGTACGCCACGAACCGACAGTTGCGGTCGAGCTCTGACCGGAGACACTCGACATCGGCGACCGCCGATCGACAGCGCGGGCGGCCGCCACAGAGCGGCGCACGGCCGTTTCATGATCGATTGTGGCTGTGAGTGATGGTGCCCGTGTCGGCGTGTCGGAT
>NZ_JBHMIS010000011.1:0-155521 GCF_048060415.1 Micromonospora sp. LOL_024 | reverse complement strand
CTGGGCGGACACGACACCGGAACCTACCAGCCTCCACGAAGGACCAGGACCGGACCCGCCACAGACCTATCCAGTTACCCATCAGCAACCCCCACCAGGAAGATAGAACTTGTCCTTAATATGTGCAATTGATCCGTCGGGCGTCACAGTCGTCTTCTTATAGTCAATCGTTACGCCACCTGAGTCAATGGTCTTGCATAGGCTGCGTAGGAGCCAGGAACTCGGCCGGGCACATCAGTGTTAAAAACAACAGCACCGTTCGTTCCACGCGTAATTACAGTAGCGCACCCAGGCTGCGGAGGACCGCAAGCCGTGGACCGACACCGGGTACGTCTTCGTGCGCGCCGACGGGCTGCCAATCAACCCGAACTACGCCACCACCCGATTCCGGATCCTCGTCCGCCGGGCCGGACTGCCCCCGGTACGCCTGCACGACCTACGCCACGGCGCCGCGTCCCTCGCCCACGAAGCCGGCGCCGACCTCAAAACGCTGCAGGACCTCCTCGGGCACTCCAGCATCGTGGTCACCGCCGACACCTACACCAGCGTCCTGCCGCAAATCCAGCGCCGCTGCGCCGACGCCACCGCCCAACTGGTCCTCAACGCCGCCCGCCGCACCCGCAAGAAGATCAAAGCCAGCGCCCGCAAGAACCGGCCCGATCGCGGCCCCAAAGCCGGCACCCCGACGCCGACGAAACCGAAAACAGGTGCTCTCGCCCCAACGAAGGGCAAGCAGGCCGCAAAGCCGCAGGTCACGTCCCGACAAGCCCACGATAGGGCCGTCTCCGGGGCTGCACCCACATCGCACCCACGTGACACCCACCGTCCACGCAGGCCAGACAACAGGAAGGGCCTGACCCGCGTTTCCGCAGCCCAGGCCCTTAATAATCTTGTGCGCCCGAAGGGATTCGAACCCCTAACCTTCTGATCCGTAGTCAGATGCTCTATCCGTTGAGCTACGGGCGCTGGTGCTGAGCCAGTCTACACCCCGGCCTTAGCGCGGAGACTCCGGGATTCGAACCCGGGAGGGGCTTTAAGACCCCAACCGCATTAGCAGTGCGGCGCCATAGACCAGACTAGGCGAAGTCTCCCTGGTGGCCCGCAGACCACCGCGCCCGAGGATACAGGCCCCGCCCGGCGGTGAGCAAAGCGACTACCGGAACCGGCGGCCTGATGACGTTCCTCCGCTGTGCGTCGCCGTGATCAGGACTACGCTCCATCGACATGCAGGAGCAGCCGTCCAGCGAGCCGTCCCGCCGCGAGCCTGCCGAGGAATCTCGTCGGCGCTCACCGAAGGCGACCTTCACGCCGCCACCGACGCCCGCGCCGCCGGCGCACGAGGAGCAGGAAGGCACCGCCGGGACTCGTTCCCGGCGGGCGAAGTCCGCCCCGGGCGTACTCTTCCAGCCGCCGCCCGTTGCGGAACAGCCGTTGTTACGGCAGCCTCGGGCCGACGTGTCTGAGACGCCAGCGGCCGTGTCGCCACCCTTCGCTGCCGCGCCACCGCCTGCCGACGCGACCGGTGCCTCACCGTCGCCGGTTGTTTCGCGTGGCCGGGGTGGCGGTGGCCAACCGGGCACGCCGGGACCCGACGGCGACGGGTCGGACGCCGCTGTGGATCCTGTTCCGCCGGTGCGGCCGAGGGGCGCCGCGAAGAAGGCGCCGACGCCCCGGAAGGCGAGCAGGAAGTCCGGTCCGACACCACCGGCCACCGGGTCGGGGAACACTGCGGCCGATGTCGCACCGGCAACGGCGACCCCGAAGCAGGCAGCGCCGGCCAAGGCCACGAAGCGGACGGCGCCGCACACCGCCGCGAGGAAGGTTACGAAGAAGGCCGCCACTGGGGGTCCCGCCGATGTCGGGCCGGCCACTTCGGGGCGTACCCCCGAGTGGGAGCTGCGGATGCTCGTGGCGCGAGTGCTCGATGACCCGGGGTTCGCTCCGGAGCTGCTGGCGCTGGCAGCGGTCGAGGGGCTCGGTCCGGGAGCGGCGCGGTGGGCTCGGCGGCTGCGGCAGGCGTACCCGGAGGCGGACGGCGCCGGGCTGGCCCGGCTGGCCAGTCGGCGGTTCGTCCGGCAGGCCGGGATTGGTGGGGCGACCGCCTCGCTGGCCGGGGTTTTCGCGCCAGCGTTCGAGCTGGCGTCGGTGCTCTGGTCGCAGGCGAACCTGGTGCTGCACCTGGCGGCTGCGTACGACTGTGATCCGGCGCATCCGGACCGGGCGGTGGAGCTGCTGGTGCTGACTCAGGTGCATCCGGACGCGGCGAGCGCCCGGGCGGCGCTGGCGGCGGCAAGGGCGGCGGACGGGCGGGGCGAGCAACCGGGACCTCGGGCGGTTGAGGCGGCCTGGCGGCTGGCCGCGCCGCTGGCCGCACAGGCCGGTGGCTGGGCGGCTCTGCGACTGATGGCCCGGCTACTGCCGGGGGCCGCGGCGCTGACGGCGGCGGCCGGCGACACGATGGCGGCCCAGCGCCTCTCGGCCCGCGCCGTCGCCCTCTACCGTCAGAGCCAGTCGAACCATTCCTTGGGCAGCAGGCTGTAGCCGACGAAGGCGAAGATGTCCAGCAGGGCGTGCGCCACGATGAGCGGCACCACCCGGCGGGTGCGTAGGTACCAGAGGCTGAACACGACGCCCATGACGGCGTTGCCGATGAACGCGCCGAAGCCCTGGTAGAGGTGGTATGAGGCGCGCAGCAGTGCGCTGGTCACGATGATCGCGCCGAGCCGCCACTGGAGTTGGCGCAGGCGCGTCGTCAGGTAGCCGACGACGATCACCTCCTCCAGGATCGAGTTCTGGATGGCGGCGAGGACCAGTACCGGCACCGTCCACCACAGGTTCGGCAGGGCGGCCGGCACCAGGGTCGCGTTGATGCCGAGCTGCGCCGCGGTCCAGAAGAGCGCCAGGCCGGGCAGGCCGATCAGCGCCGCCAGGCCGGCGCCGTGGGCGAGGTCGGCACCGGGCCGCCGGGCGTCCAGGCCGAGGGTCCGTGCCGGGTCGCCGGGGTCGCGCGCCAGCAGGTGTACGGCGAGCAACACCGGCAGCAGCGCGAACACGATGCCGAGCAGTTGGTACGTGAGGTCGAGGTACGGGCGGGCCGACGCGGAGGTGTTCAGCGCGGCGGTCTGTCTCGACAGCCCACCTTCGGCGGTCAGCTTCGCGACGATCGACACCGTGGCGTAGACGGCCGACTGGCCGAGCGACAGGCCGAGCACCAGCATGGTCTCGGTGCCGAGGGTTCGGCGGGACACCGGTCGGGTGAGCTCAACGGTCACCGGACCACTCTGCCCGACGGGAGACGCCGACGGCAGCCGGGTGCCACCAGAGCTGGCCTCATGATGTGGTCGCACATTCTGTGCGACCTTCATGCACGCTCCGTGGAGATTCTATGGGGGCCCGATCCGCCGTCAGAAGTAAGGAGCACCTCCGGTGGACAACTTCGCGCGGCTGCTGAAGGAGAGCTGGACCCTGGTCGAACAGGAGCGGGTCCGGTTGACCGACTACTTCTACGCCCGGCTGTTCCTGCTCGACCCCGAGCTGCGCAAGCTCTTTCCGGTCCAGATGGCCGGGCAGGGTGACCGACTGCTGGAAGCGATCATCGCGGCGATCCACACGGTGGACGATCCGGAGGGCTTCGACGAGTTCCTCCGCGCGCTCGGCCGCGACCACCGCAAGTACCACGTCGCGGCGGAACACTACGACACGATGGGTGTAGCGCTACTGGACGCGTTGCGCAGCGTCGGCGGCGACAACTGGAACCTGGAGTACGACCAGGCGTGGCGGGACGCGTACGCGGCGATCGCCGAGAAGATGCTGGCCGGAGCGGCGGCGGACGACGACCCGCCGTTCTGGCACGCCGAGGTGTTGACTCACGAGCGGCACGGCCCGGACACCGCCGTCTTCACCTGCCGGGCGCTGCAGTTTCCGCTGTCCTGGAAGGCGGGCCAGTACGTCAGCGTCGAGGCGCCCCGCCATCATCCCCGGGTGTGGCGGACGTACTCGGTGGCCAACGCCCCGAACGACGACAACGTGTTGGAGTTCCACGTCCGCACGCCGGCCGAGGCCGCCGGTTGGGTCTCCGGCGCGCTGGTTCGCCGGATCAGGCCGGGTGATCTGCTGCGGGTGGCAGCGCCGATGGGTTTGATGACCCTGGACCGCTCGTCGGAGCGCGACATTCTCTGCGTCGCCGGTGGCGTCGGGCTGGCGCCGATCAAGGCGTTGGTCGAGGATTTGGCCGGCTACAACCGGGCCCGGTGGGTGCATGTGTTCTACGGAGCCCGCACCGAGGCGGACCTCTACGGTCTCGACCGGTTGCGGGAGTTGGTCGTGGCCCACCCGTGGTTGTCGGTGACGGCGGCGTGCAGCGACGACCCGGACTTCGGCGGCGAGCAGGGCGACATCTCGGATGTGGTGGCCCGGTACGGACCGTGGACGACGCATGACTGCTATGTCTCCGGTTCCGCCGCCATGGTCCGCTCGACGTTGCGGGTGCTCGCCGCGGACGACGTGCCGCCGCAGCACACCCGGTACGACACCTTCGGCAACCTCTGAGAGCTTTACTCCCCCCGAGCCGGGGCGCGTGCCCCTGCCCCCTGGGGCACGCGCCCCGGTCCCCATGATCGGGCGGACCGGCACCGTCCCGCGCCACCTCGCCCGTCCGGCCATCGCCTTACCGGGCGGGCGGGGTCGCGCAATGGTCAGTAGCGCCAGGGGTGTCCGGATTCGCGGTACTCCTCGATCGGCACCAGCGGTACTCCGGGCGCCATCCGGTCGATGTAGAGCAGGCCGTCCAGGTGGTCGATCTCGTGTGCCACCAGTCGGGCCATGCCGAACTCGAAGGACGTGATGAGTCGGCCGCCGTCGAACTGCGCGTGTTCCACGTCCAGCCGTAGCGGTCTCGGCACCAGCCCCCGGTGGTCGAAGAAGGAGAGGCAACCTTCGTACTGTTCGTCGGTGTGCGGTGCGGCGTCGACCACCCGGGGGTTGAGCAGCACGACCGGCTCAGCCGTCCGATCGGGCGGCCGGACCACGGCCACGGCACGGCCGATGTCGAGTTGCGGTGCGGCGATGCCCACTCCCTTGGTGAACGGGTGTAGCTCGTCCAGGCGGGCCAGCGCCGTGACCAGCCGGTCGACGATCCCCCGAGCGGTCTGTTCCTCGCTCGGCAGGTCGAGCGGGCGGGCCGGCTGCCGGAGCAGGTCGACTCCGCGCTGGACGATGCCGAGCCCACGCATCCGGTCGGACGGCCGGACCCGGCCGCCGCCAGTTTCGGGCTCCTGCTGCGCCCGAAACCGCCACAGCAGGCGGTAGCGGGCATTGAGCGGCGGCTCGTCGGTTGCCCAGTCGAAGACCGCTCGGTCGCCCTCGTCGCGCCGGGTCACTGCCGTGCGCAGCGGGCCCTCCTCCGCCGAGAGCGAGGTTTCCGCGCCCCAGACCTGTGGGTCGATCGCGGCCGGCAGGTTCAGGCGTACGGCCAGGTGCCGGGTCGGCACCCGGACGGCGCGCTGGAACCATGGGCCCCACTTGTCCTGCCCCACCGTGTACGCGTACTCGAGGGTGGCGCGGCGGCCCGGGTAGAGCGGGAAGCGCCGTTCGGTGTTTTCGAAGAGCAGCCAGAGTTCCTTGAACGCGTCCCGGTCGTGTTTGGCCCGCCAGTGCATGGCCTCTTGTTCGCCAAATTCTTCGCGGGTGGCGCGCAGTTGTAGTTCGGCGAAGGTGAGCGGGTGTTCCCGGTGATGCCGGTTGGACCGGCCGGGGTCGTTGGGGTAGCGGTCCACGGCGACCCGGATCAGGTAGCGGGTGACCGGCTCGGTCCCGGCGTTGTACAGCTCGCGACGGATGACGCAGCGGTAGGCGTCCGCGGTGTGGGTGAGGGTCGCCGTCTCGCGTTCGACGATGAGCCCGGTGCCGGGGGGCATCCACTGGCCGGGCAGGACTAGGTCGCGGTGGTGGCGGTCGTTGCGGGCGTGGCGCAGGTCGTCGTACTCCTGGAAGCGGAGCCAGATCGCACCGCTGGCCTCCAGGACGGCCTCGGCTCGGCGTGCGAAGTCTTCGGTCGGCCGGTGTCGCCGACCTTCGACGTGACTGACGTACGACGGGTCGAAGCCCATCAGGGTGGCTAGCTGTTTTTTGGACAGCCCCCGCTCCGTGCGGTGCCGGGCGAGTTCGGCGGCGAAGGAGTCGGCAGCCCGATCGAGCGGTGAGGTCGTCATCAGCTTCCTCGTGGCCGGGAGTACCAAGTTTCACGTTGAGTCGCCGGACACGCACACAACTGGCACCTTGTCGACAAGAACCTTGACTGTTCAATGAATCCTGCCGATACTGCCCGCAGTCCCCAATCGGGCACCGTGAGTAGTTTTCACCCCACGAGCGATTCGAATCGCTCGCCGCCACCCCACTGCGGGTTTCCCTGCGCCAAGAACTGTGGTTAGGCTAGCCTTAGTCAGCCGGAAGAGTTCTGGGCACGGGTGGAACGGACGACACGGGGGTGGATCAGGTGACAACTGTGCTGCCCCTCCACGACCCGGCCGCCACTGCCCTGGCTCCGGTCACCGAGACCCTGCGGAGCATGTTCGGCACCGACGACCTGCCCGGCCTGGCGCCGGGGTTGACGGTCGCCGACGAGGCGGACTGGTCCCCGGCAACCTCCCTGACCGACGGCGCCCGGCTGCCAGAGCTGCTCGATTCGGCCGTCCGCCTCTGGGGCGGCACTCCGCACGCTTCCGCCGCGCTGGCCTGGAAGGCGTACAGCTACTGGGCGGCGCTGCCGGTGGTGCTGGGCTGGGCCGCCGCCCGGCGGGTACCGCTGCTCGACGACACCGCAACCTTGATCCACTTCGCGGACCGGCGAACCCTGGTGACGCTCGGCATGCGCGAGTCCATCCCGGTCGCGGTGCTGCCCAACGATCCGCTGGCGCTCGCCGGCTCCCCCCAGGTCCAGGTGGTGGCCAACGAGCGGGAGTTACTCGCGGCGCTGCGCGCCACGCTGCTCGACGCGCACCTGTCCCCGATGATCACCGCGATCCAGGGCGAGGTCCGGATCGGCACCCGCACCCTGCTCGGCTCGGTGGCCGCCGGCATCGGTCACGCGCTGCTGCGGGCCGCGGACGGGTTGCCCGGCTCGGCGGTGGAGGCGGTCGACACCCTGCTGGACACGCTCGACGTGGCCGACCTGGTGGAACTGGTACCCGGCTCGAACGGTCAGCCGGCCGTGCAGCGGCGCACCTGCTGCCTGGCCTTCACGCTGCCCAAGCCGAAGGTCTGCCAGGGCTGCTGCATCGGCACCGGCTGACCGGCGCGCCCCACTTCAACCGGTCAGCGGCCGGACGTCCCAGACCCACAGGCCACCGATGTACGTCGGCTCGACATCGGTCAGCTCGGTCATACTCGTTCGCAGCGCGTCGGAGTGCTCGTGCGGTCCGAGGACCACCACGCCGGCTCGCCAGTACCGCAGATCCTGTACCGCCTCGCGGCGGGCCTGCTCGGTGACCGGCGGTACCTCTCCGCTGCGACTGATGGTGCCGATGAGACTGCTGGTGGCGCGCGGCGGCGCCGTGAACAGGGCGATCCGGCCCCGCCCCGGCCTCGTGTCCGGCCCGAGGAAGTAGCCACGGGCGATCGGCATCTCCAGCCGGGTCTGCGCGGACCAGCGCAGCGGGTCGGGGTACTCGGTGTCGGGTAGCGGCAGGGTCACCACGCTGCGTCCACCGGCCAGATACGGGCGCCAGGCGCCGGAGGTGACGAACTCGGGAGTCGGTTCGAGGCGTTTGGTGGGCAACGGGGTGGGCAGCACCGGGACCAGCGCCATCGCCAACACGGTCACCGTGGCGAAGCGGACCTGGGGTCGCCGGTCGGGGTGGCTGGCGGCCAACTCGCGGATCCGCTCGGCGCCGTACGCCAGGAGCAGCCCGATGATCGGGGTGATGGCCAGCGCCCAGCGGGTCGGCACCACCGAGTGCAGGAGCGGCAGGTCCTCCAGCGCCGCCCACGGCCCGGGGATGCCCGTTGCCCGGCGGTCGAAGCGGATTTCCCGACCGAGGGAGAGCAGCGCGAAGATCAACCCCAGCACGGCCAGCCCGACCACCACGGCGTTGCGGCGTAGCCACCACACCAGCGCCGCCACCAGGATCACCAGCGGCCAGCCGAAGAAGGCGTTCTCCTCGGTCGGGTTCTTCGCCAGTCCGGCGGCGCTTCGTGCGTCACCGGCCAGCGATTCGCGGGCGTACGCGACGAACGAAGCCAGGTCGGTGGAGTAGCCCCGGATCAGCCAGGACAGCCCGTGGTAAGCGCCGGGACCGGTGAACTGCACGTGGAGCGGGTACGCCAGCAGCACGGCGGAGACCGCAGCGGCCACGCCGAGCCCGGCCAGGAACGTCCGGGCCCGACGCCGCAGCTCGGGCCGACCGATCGCGAGCGCGACGACCATCACCCCGAGGCCGATCGCGGTCATCAGCAGGATCTCCAGGTTGAGGAAGGCCTGCCAGACGATCACCAGGGCGAGCAGGACGCCGTTGGGCAACCAGCGACCGGGTTCGGTGAGCCGCAGCGTACGCCAGATGATCAGTGGCACCACGAACTGCGACACGATGTTCGGGTGCGCGTTGGCGTGCGACACCATCGCCGGCGCGTACGCACAGAACGTCGCGCCCAGCCAGGCCGGTCCGCGCGAGCCGACGAGCACCCGGGAGAGCACGAAGTACCAGGCCGTGGCGGTAGCGATCATCCCGAAGGTAAGGAAGACCAGAAACGCGGCCCGGGTGCCGAAGAGCAGCGTGATCGGCACCATCGGCAAGGAAACGGACAAAACCGAAGTGTTCGCCATCAAATTGACGGAATCCGGCACATTCATCCGGTCTGACGAAAAGGGGTAGGCAAGTTCGGTCACCACCCTGGCGCCATGCGCCATCATCCACTCGAACTGGGCCATATCGGTCCGGTTGTCCCGGATGCCGTCCGCCGGATTCCTCCACATCCGCGCGGTGACCCAGAAGCCCAGCAGGGCGAAACTCAGCCCGGCGGCGGCATCCTTCCACCGCCCCGACCTGGGCTTCTCGCCACCGCGCTCCGACTCTCCGACCCTGGATCCCGTCTCAGGCCGACCCGAATCAGGAGTAGTCATAGCAATTCAGAGAGTAGTCGGTGTCCATGGCCGTCGTGGGGCATTCGGGACGCTGGCGTAGTATTTACCAGGTTCGCTGACCACACCGACCGTGCACCTAACCCCGACCGCGATTCGGCCACCGCGGGCCCCGATTTCCCCGCCCTCCGGGCGGATGGTTCACTCAGTCGGTCCCGGCGCGGGTCGAGTCGTATGGTGAGGAATCGACGCATGGTAGAAATCACTGGGGATCAGCGCGTGCAGTCCGAGGTCCTGGAGGGCCTCGCGACGGCGGTCAACCACCGACGCTGGTTCGTCGAACTGGCCATACCCCACCTGGGCGACAATCCCATCGAGATCGGCAGCGGCCTCGGCGACTACGCGCTGGAGTGGAGCGAACACTTCCCTCGGTTCACCGCTACCGAGGCCGACCCGGACCGGCTGGTGGCGCTCAAGGAGCGCCTCGCCGACCGGCCGGCGATCGACGTACGCCAGATGTTGCTGCCCAACTCCGAGCACGGCGACTACAGCGCGGCGGTGTCGTACAACGTACTGGAGCACATTGAGGATCACGTGGGCGCACTGCGCAGCATGGGCCAGCTGGTCCGGCCGGGCGGCGCCGTGGTCATCATCGTGCCGGCGTTCCAGTTCGCGATGGGCCCGGCGGACGTCGCCACCGGCCACGTGCGCCGCTACACGAAGAAGACCCTGTCCGCGGCGATGACCGAGGCGGGTCTGCGGGTGGAGAAGATCCACTACGCCAACGCGCTCGGATTGATCGGCTACTTCATGGCCACCAAGGTCTTCCGGCTGATGCCGAAGGAAGGCCCAATGGTGAAGGTGTACGACACGCTGGTCCTCCCCGCGACCAAGGCCGCAGAGCAGATCGCCCACCCACCCTTCGGCCAATCCGTCTTCGCCGTCGCCCGTGTCTGACCCCCGTCCCACCTCCCACCCCTCGGTCAGCCGGATATCTGGTAGGTAGGGCGAATGGTGGCCCTGGCGAGGGTATGGAAGGCGAGGTTGAAGCCCACGTAGGCGGGCATTGCCTCCGGCGTGACGTCCAGGCGCTCCACATCGAGGGCATGCACCGCGAAGACGTACCGGTGCGGCCGGTCACCGGCCGGTGGCGCGGCACCGCCGAAACCGTGCTCACCGAAGTCATTGCGGACGGTGAACGCGCCGCGCAGTACATCGCCGGAAGCGCCCCGCGGCAGCTCGGTCACGTCGGCCGGCAGGTTCACCAGCACCCAGTGCCAGAACCCGCTGCCGGTCGGCGCGTCCGGGTCGAAGCAGGTCACCACGAATCCCTTGGTCTCGGACGGAAAATCCGACCAAACCAGATGCGGCGAGACGTTGTCGCCGCCGGTGCTGCCGTGCGCGTGAGCCGCATCCATCGGCTCACCGTTCTGCACGTCGTCGCTGGCCAGCGTGAACTTCGCGACGGTCGGCAGCAGCTCGTACGGGTCCGGAGCGATGGGTCGTTCCAGGGTCATCGACACAGGTCCTTCCGGTGGAAGTGGTGGTCCGCGCTTCTTTCATACCCTGAAGCGCGACGACATTCGAGAGAACCTGTGCCGCGTCCGGCTTCACCCGCTCACTCCGCCGAAGGAGGCCCTGGCCGTGATGTGGCGTGACTTCATCACCGCAGTGGTCAACGCCGTCCGGCGACGCGACGATCAGGCCCTACGCGACGAGCGCCGCCGGGCGTTGGATCGGCTGGCCGACGAGAAGATCCGCGAGGCGCAGCGAGAGCCACCGCCGGAGAGCTGAGCGGCGGAGGGTGTGGGATTCGAACCCACGAAGACATCGCTGCCTTACCGGTTTTCAAGACCAGCGCCATCGGCCACTAGGCGAACCCTCCTGAACCGCGCCGCGCGCGGCCGTGCATAGTCTGCCACGGCCTGTGGATCGGCGAGCGGGGAGCACCCGGCCCGCCAGGGTCACTGACGATCCGTTGTGTGGTGTCCCGGGACGTGGAGGGGGCGGCGGTTCGGGTATGACTGGGCCATGCGTGCGATCACCATTCCTGAGCCTGGCGGACCCGACGTGCTGACCTGGAGCGAGGTGCCCGACCCGCAGGCAGGGCCGGGTGAGGTGGTCGTCGACGTGCGGGCCACTGCGGTGAACCGGGCCGACCTGCTGCAACGGCAGGGGCACTACCCTCCGCCGCCGGGTGCACCCGCGTACCTCGGGCTGGAATGTTCGGGGGCGGTGAGTGCGACCGGTCCCAACGTGACCGGCGTGCGGGTGGGTGACCAGGTCTGTGCGCTGCTGGCCGGCGGTGGGTACGCCGAGCGGGTGGCCGTGCCCGTCGGGCAGTTGCTGCCGGTGCCGGCCGGGGTCGACCTGGTCGACGCCGCCGCGTTGCCCGAGGTGGCGTGCACGGTCTGGTCGAACGTGGTGCAGGTGGCCCGGCTGTCGGCGGGCGAGACGTTACTGGTGCACGGTGGTGGCAGCGGCATCGGGACCTTCGCGATCCAGTTCGGGGCCGCGCTGGGCGCCCGGGTGGTGGCGACCGCCCGGGCCGCGAAACACGACCGGCTGCGCGAGCTGGGCGCCGGCCATCTGGTCGACTACCGGGAACAGGATTTCGTCGAGGAGGTCCGCCGGGTCACCGACGGCCGGGGCGCGGACGTCGTCCTCGACATCATGGGCGCGTCGTATCTGGGCCGGAACGTCGCCGCGCTGGCCACCGGCGGGCGGCTGGTGGTGATCGGTATGCAGGGCGGACGCAAGGGCGAGCTGGACCTCGGCGCGCTGCTCGCCAAGCGCGGCAGTGTCGCGGCCACCGCGCTGCGTTCCCGCCCGCTCGACCAGAAGGCCGCCATCGTGCGGGGGGTACGCGACCAGGTCTGGCCGCTGGTCGAGGCGGGCCGGGTACGGCCGGTCGTCGACCGGCGGCTGCCGATCACCGAGGCGGCCGACGCGCACCGGCTGGTCGAGTCGACCGAACATGTCGGCAAGGTGCTGCTCACCGTCGGCTGAGCCGGGCAGGGCCGGGCAGGGCAGGGCAGGGCGGTCTCACGGCGGCAGGGTGAGGCGGGCGCCGGGGCCGTCGCCGGCGAGCGTGTCGCCCGGGTTGTAGAGGGCGCAGCGGCCCAGCGACAGGCAGCCGCAGCCGATGCAGCCGTCCAGGTCGTCGCGGAGCCGGCTCAGCAGCCTGATCTTCTCGTCCAAGCGGGTTCGCCAGGCGGTGGAGAGTCGCGCCCAGTCGTCGGCGGTGGGGGTACGGGAGGCGGGCAGCGAATCCAGCGCGGACCGGATCTCCGCAAGCGGGATGCCGACCTGCTGGGCGATCCGGATGAACGCCACCCGACGTAGTTCGCCACGGTGATATCGGCGCTGGTTGCCGCCGGTGCGGTCGGCCCGGATCAGGCCCAGCCGCTCGTAGTACCGCAGGGCCGACTGAGCGACCCCGCTGCGGGCGGCGAGCTGGCCGATGGTCAAGGATTCCTGCATCACATCGCCTTGAGCTGAACCTAGGTTGAGCTTGCAGGCTATCCGTATGACCACACTCACCACCACCACGGCACGAATCGCCGAGGCCGCCGCGCCGCTCGACGGCCGGCACCCGGTCGTACCGCTGCTGGAACGTGTCCGCGCCGGCCGGGAGTTCGGCGCGAACGTCCACTCGACCCTCGACGCGCTTTGGGTCCTCTACGACCGGATCCTGCGGGTCACCCCAGCTACCGTCGACGACCCAGACCGCGACCGTCTCCTGCTGTCCAAGGGGCACGCGGTGGCCGGCTACTACGCGGTGCTCGCCGCGAAGGGCTTCGTTGCGCCCGAGTGGCTCGACGACCAGGGCGGCCCGGAGAGCCGCCTCGGCGACCACCCGGACCGGACGCTGGTACCGGGGGTGGAGATCGGCTCCGGCTCGCTCGGGCACGGTCTCGGCCTGGCCGTCGGATCTGCTCTCGGGCTGCGCGCCCAGGGTCTGCTCGAACCCCGGGTGTACGTGCTGCTCGGCGACGCCGAACTCGACGAGGGCTCCAACCACGAGGCGATCGCGTACGCCGGTGCCGTCGGACTGGCCAACCTGACCGCCGTCGTGGTCGACAACTTCTCCGCCACGCACGGCTGGCCGGGCGGTCTGGCCACCCGGTTCACGGTCAACGGGTGGACTGCCGCCACGGTCGACGGGCGGGACCACGCCGCCCTGCACAACGCCCTGACCGGACACCACGGCCACCGGCCGCACCTCGTCGTCGCCGTCATCGAGAGTCAGTGACCATGCGGAATCGTTTCGTAGACACCACCACGCTGCTGCTCGCCGAGGACCCGCGTACCGCCCTGGTGCTCGCCGACATCTCCGCCGAGGCGTTCGCTCCGGCCGCCCGACGGCACCCCGACCGGGTGCTCAATGTCGGCATCCGGGAGCAGTTGATGCTGGGCGTGGCCGGCGGGCTGGCGCTGACCGGGCTGCGTCCGATCGTGCACAGCTACGCGCCGTTCCTCATCGAGCGGGCGTACGAACAGATCAAGCTCGACCTCGATCACCAGGCGGCGAGCGCGGTGCTGGTCAGTGTGGGCGCCTCGTACGACCGCGCGCGGGCCGGACGGACCCACCTGAGCCCGGCCGATGTCGCGCTCCTCGACACCCTGTCCGGGTGGACCGTGCACGTGCCGGGACATCCGGCGGAGGTGCCCGGCCTGCTGCGCGCGACGGTGGCCGCCGACACTTCGGCGTACCTGCGACTGTCCACGCTGAGCAACGCCGATCCGCATGGTGGCGACGGCGCGCTCGTGGTGGTGCGGGACGCCGGGCCCGGCGCTGCGCTGCTGGTCGCGGTCGGGCCGGTGCTGGACGCGGCCCTCGCGGCGGCGGCGGGCCTGCCGGTGACCGTGGCGTACACCCACCGGCCACGCCCGTTCGACACCGGCGGACTGCGGGTGCTCGCCGGCACCGAGGTCATCCTGGTCGAGCCCTACCTGGTGGGCACCTCGGCCCGGGTGGTCAGCGCAGCGCTGGCGGACCGGGCGCACCGGCTGCTCACGCTCGGGGTCGGGCGCCAGGAGTTGCGCCGCTACGGGTCGGCCGAGGACCACGACCGCTGGCACGGGCTGGACGCGGCGGGGCTACGTCGCTCGCTGACCGGTTTTCTCTCCGCCACACTGGTGTGAGGCGGCCCGGTCGGGCAACCGCAGCCGGCCGGGACGCCTCAGGAGGCGGCAGTTCCCCCGGGGTGGCGACGGGAGCGCTCGCGGCCGAGGATCCAGATCGCCTCGACGCCGTCCCGCCAAGTGATCTTCTTGCCCTCCTCGCGGCCCCGGGCCCGGTAGCTAATCGGCACCTCGTACGGCCGGATGCGGCGGCGCAGCAGCTTGCCGGTCACCTCGGCCTCCATGCCGAAGCCCCGGGAGCGAATGTCCAACGAGCGGTAGAGCGCGACCGGCATCAGCTTGAAGCAGGTCTCCAGGTCGCCGATGTAAGAGTTGAACAGCACGTTCGCCGCCATGGTGACGCCCTTGTTACCCATCACGTACCAGAAGCTGTAGGCGCTGTGGCTGCCGAAGGTGCGGTTGCCGTACACGACCGTCGCCCGGCCGTCGAGCACCGGAGCGAGCAGCGTGGGGATGTCCTGCGGGTCGTACTCCAGGTCGGCGTCGAGGATGACCATGTATTCGCCTTCGGCGTTCGCGACCGCCGACCGGATGGCCGCGCCCTTGCCGGCGTTGCGCTGATGAGTGATCACCCGCAGGCGTGCGTCGTCGGCCCGCCCGAGGATCTCGCCGGTGCCGTCGCGGCTGCCGTCGTCGACGACCACCAGTTCGATCTCGCACGGATACTCCACCGCCAGCGCCTGCTTCAGGGCGTCCGCGATGCGTTCTTCCTCGTTGTAGACCGGCATGAGGATCGACAGCTTCACGGGAATCTCCACGAGGGCGGCAGTATGTCGGCCATAGCCTAGCCCGGCAGCTCAGTCGCGTGGCAGCGACCACCGGGGGGATATCGATGGTCGAGCGGCGAGGCTCATGGTGTTTACTTCCGGCCATGTCGGCCGGTTTCCCGCTCGTACTGGCTCCTGTTGCCTCGCTCGCCCTGCTCACCGTGGCGCTACGGCCGCGGACCGTGGACACCACCGCACCACGACGGCTCGCGGTGATCCGAGCGACTCTCGCGGTCGGCGCTTTCGCGGTGCTGACCGTCGAGATTCTGGGCGCGCTGCGACTGTTGACCGCGCCGGCGTTTGCCGTGGCCTGGCTACTCTTCCTGGCCGCCTCGGCAGTGGCCGCCGTGCGTCGCCGCCGGGCCGACGCCGGCGCCGGCCGGGATGCGGCCACGATCCCGGGCGCCGCGCTGACCGGTTTCTGGCGCACGGCGGACCGGGGCGAGCGCCTGCTCGCCGGCACCGTGGGCGGCCTGCTCCTGGTCGGACTGCTGGTCGCCCTGCTGGCCGCGCCGAACAACTTCGACTCGCAGACCTACCATCTGCCGAAGGTGGAACGCTGGGTGGCGCAGGGTGACCTGTCTTTCTGGGCGACCGCGATCCACCGGCAGGTGACCATCCCGCCGGGCGCCGAGTACCTGCTGCTGCACCTGCGACTCTTCACCGGCGGGGACGCGCTGTACAACCTGGTCCAGTGGGCCGCCGGACTGGTGTGCCTGCTGGCGGTGGCTCGGGTGACCGCTCAGCTCGGCGGTGGCCGGCGGGCCCAACTGCTCACCGTCTTCGTGCTGGCCAGCACGCCGATGGTGGCGCTCCAGTCGACCAGCACCCAGACCGACCTGGTCTGCGCCGCCTGGGTGGCCTGCGCGGCCACTCTCGCACTGGACGGACTGCGCCGGCAGGCCGGTGCGGGCGATCTGCTCGCTCTCGGGGCGGCCACCGGGATGACCGCCCTCACCAAGACCAACGGCCTGCTCGCGGTGGGCCCGCTGCTCGTGCTCTGGGGGATCGGTCAGCTCCGCCAGGCGTACCCGGACCGGCCGGGCCCGCGCCTCCGGCGCCCGGTAGCCACGACCGCCCGTACGGTCGGCGCGTCGGTCCTGATCCTGCTGGTCGCCGTCGTGGTGGTCGGCCCGTTCCTGAGCCGGTCGTACGTCGAGTTCGGTCATCCTCTCGGGCCGGACCGGCTGCGCGAGTCGGTGCCGATGGAGCGGCACGACCCGGCCTCGGTGCTGGTGAACGCGCTCCGCATCGGACACACCGCGCTGGACACCCCGCTGACCCCGGTGCGCGAGGTCACCGCCGAGGCCATCATCGCGGTCGCCGGGCTGGTCGGGGTGGACCCGCAGGACCGGGCGATCACCTTCGGGCAGGAGATCTTTCCGGAGCCGTCCTGGTATCCCGACGAGGACCGGGTGTCCTTCCCGCTGGCCGGCGCGTTGGGGCTGGTCGGTGCCGTGGTCGCGTTACGCCGGCCGGTGCGGATCAGCCCGGACACGGCGGGGGCACTGCGCGGGTACGCCCTGGTCGTGGTGGTCGCGGTGCTGCTACACACGGCGATGATCAAGTGGCAGCCGTGGGGGAACCGACTGCTGCTCTACGCGTTGGCGGTATCGGTGCCGCTGGCCGGGCTCTGGCTGGAGAGCGTCTTCCGCCGCTCCAGCCGCCCAGCCGCGTCCGTGGAGGGCGGGCGCGGCGACGGCCCGGCTGACCCCCGGGGCCCGGCGGGTGGCGGTGGGCGGCGGCCGGTGGCGGCGACGCTCGCCGTGACGGTGCTGGCCACCTGCGCGCTGGCCGGGGTGCTGGCGGTGTCGTACGGCTTCCCGCGCCGGTTGGTCGGCACGGGCTCGGTCCTCACCACCAGCGAGTGGGAGTCACGATTCCTGCGGCGGCCACAGTGGGCGCAGGAGTATCGCTGGGCGGCCGACGCGGTCCGGGCCGCCGACGCCCGCCGGATCGGCCTGTCGCAGCGCAACGACGACTGGGAGCACCCCTGGTGGCTGCTGCTGCGCGACGCCGGCGGCGGGTCCCCGGAGTTGCTGGCGCTCCAGTCCGTCCTGCCGGACCGGCCGGCGGCCGACCCCGCCTCGGTGGATGCGATCGTCTGCACCGGCAGCCGGGCACTCTGCGCGGACCTGCTGCCGCCCGGCTGGCGGCTGGAGTTCCGCAGCTACGTGGGGTACGCCCTGCCTGCGGCGCGCTGAGCGGACCGGCGGGCGGATCAGCCGCCCGCTCCACCGTCCGAACGGCGGCGACCTGCCCTATTGGCCCGGTTCAACGCTGCGTGCAACTATTCCGAGACGTATTCACATACCTCCATTCGCGCGTTACCGTCCGGTAACTCGATCGACGTCCCGCGATCGAGGGAAAGGGGTACGTCGATGTCTGCAACCACTGCCAGTCGCGAACGGGGGCATCGGCGGCGGCTCGCCAAGGTCGCCGTCCTCGCCACTGCTCTCGTCCTGCCGATGCTGTCCACGGCCGGCCCGGCCGCCGCAGCTGACCGTCCCGCCGTCCAGCCACTCCCCGCCCATCTGGAAACCATCCGAGCTGCCGAGGCCACCGCGCTCTACGGCGCACCCGGCATCCGGCCGCTCCAAGAGCGCCGAACCGCGCTGATCACGATGGGCGACAGCCAGATCTCCGGCGAGGGAGTGGGCAACTACGTGCCCGGCACCCACCAGCCGGGCAACTGGTGCGACCGCTCGTACGACCAGGCGGTGTTCCGCACCGGCATCACCGCCGACGAGCGTTACAACATCGCCTGCTCGGGCGCCACCCCGTGGAACCTGGTCGTGGGCGGACCGACCCAGCACAACGAACTGAACCAGGGTGAGCATCTCGCCATCAAGGCCCGCAACACGCATATCAAGCTGCTCTGGGTGGTCGTCGGCGCCAACGGGGACGGCACGATCCAGTTCGGCCCGGTGGCCACCGACTGTGCCATCCGCCGCGTCTTCTTCCAAGGCCCCTGCTGGCCCACCTACACCGACCAGTGGACGGTACGCACCGACGGCAGCCGCCGAGCGGTCGAGGAGGCGCTCGCCGACATCCGCCAGACCATGACGAATGCCGGCTACCTGAACTCCGACTACGAGCTGGTGCTGATGTCGTACTCCAGCCCGGGCAGCCCCGATGTCGAGGACAACCCCAACTTCCCCGGCTGGTACACGGGCGGCTGCCTGCTCTACCTCGCCGACGCCGCGTTCGCCCGGAACAAGGCGGTGCCGCTGTTCGAGTCGGCGCTGCGGGCGGCGGCGACCAACACCGACACACGCTACCTCGACGCCAGCCGACTGTTCCACGGCCACGAGGTGTGCACCGACAGCACGTCGGTTCGCGGGCTCTACATCGAGTTGGGCATCTGGGACGAGAACGCGGCCCGCCAGTCGTTCCACCCGAACTACCGGGGGCACGGCATGTTCGCCCAGTGCATCACCCAGTTCTACGCCTCGGGGCAACAGCAGGGCACCTGCGTCGACCCGGCCAGCACCGGAAACGGCACCCTCTACAACGGTCTGATGGAGTTCAGGCAGCTGCGCAACGCCGCCACCGGCACCTGCGTGGACGGCAAGGGGTACAACTCCCGCAACGGCACCGTCCAGCAGCCGTACCGCTGCCACGGCGGGCGCAACCAGGGCTTCTGGTACGACCCGAACCGGCGCTCGCTGCACTCCGAACTCTCCCACGACCGGTGCCTGGACGTCTCCGGGGGCACCCTGCGCTCCGGCACGGCGGTCAACATCTACGACTGCCACGGCGGCACCAACCAGCAGTTCCTGTTCTCCGGCAACCAGCTGCGCTCCGCCGGTGACAGCAGCCTCTGCCTAACCTTCGACAACCCCCTGCTGGGCACGCCCAGGCTGCGGCTGGCCAACTGCTCCAGCAGTTCGCGGCAGCAGTGGTCGTTCGAGTCCCGGTCGTTCGCCCAGCCCGTCGGGTACGGGCGGGACGACTTCATCGGTTCCCGGGTCTACTAGCACAGGAGCGGCCGTCGCCAGAACGGGACGGCCGCTCCAGCTCACCCGGGCTAGTTCTGCTTGAACGGGATGACGATCAGGCGGGCCGCCGCCCGGTCGCCGTCCTTGGCTCCGGCGACGCCGAGCTTGGTGCCGACCTTGACGTCGGCCGACGTGACCGACCTGCGCCGCTCAATCACGCGCAGGTCGTCGGCGAAGGTCCAGGTCTGGGTGAAGCCGTCGGTCGACTTCACGGTCATCGTGTCGCCGTCGAGTGCGGTCACCTCGCCGCGCTGCACGGCGACGTTCTTCGTACCACCGTCGCGGGTCTGCACCACCGCCTCGCCGTGCAGCGTGTTCCTGCGCAGCAGCACCCGGGCCGCGCGGCGCTTGCGCAGCTCCTCGACGCGCTCGGGCCGGGTCCTGCCCTCGGCCGACTCAGACGGCGCGGGCGCGACGGACCCGGGATCCAGCTCGACGGGGTCGAAGCCGAGCGCAGCGAGCGCCTGGCCTTCCGCGCCCATTGCCGCGACCACCTCGACGGCGGTCTGCTGCGCCATGTCCCGACCGGGCTGGACCACGCCGCACCCACCGGCGGCCAATGCGACCGCCACCAGCAACGCGGTCGTCGTGGTGGCGGATCCCCTGCGTGCCATGTCTCGTCCTCTCGTCCGTGAGGACACCAGCGTGACCCGACCCGATGAGGCGACCGTCAGGCCGCTGTACGGGTCAGGTAAGGATCCCCGGCAGCCGGACGATGAACGCGGCCCCGCCCTCCGGAGCGTGCCCGGCGGTGATCTCCCCGCCCAACCGGCGGACCAGGCCGGCGGCGAGCGCCAACCCGAGCCCGCTGCCGACCTTACGTAGCCCCTGGTAGCGCTGGTGCAGCGCGCCACGCTCGAAGGCGACCGCCAGGTCGTCGTCGGTCAGTCCGGGCCCGCCGTCGCGAACCTCGATCACACCGCCGGCCGCCGGGTCGGCACCGGCCGGGCGGACCGCGAGGACCACCGGCGCCCCCGGCGGTGCGACCCGCAGCGCGTTCTCCAGCAGCCCGTCGAGCACCTGCCGGATCCGCCCCGGATCGGTGTGCACCGGCACCGGCAGCTGCGCCACCTCCAGCCGGAACAGCACCCCGACAGCGGCACACCGGTCGACCCAGGTGCGGCCGGTGTCGGCGGCCAGCCCGACCAGGTCGACCGGCACCGGATCGAGGGGGAAGTCGACCGCCTCCAGGCGGGCCAGCGCGAGCAGGTCGGCGACCAACCGGTCCAGGCGCTGCGCCTCGGCGAGCATCGTGCGGCCTGTGTCGGCCGCCGACGACGCTTCGACCACCCCGTCCGCCAGAGCCTCCGCGTAGCCCCGAATGGCGGTCAGCGGGGTACGCAGCTCGTGCGAGACGGAGAGCAGAAACTCCCGCTGCCGCCCCTCGCTGGTGGCGAGCGCGGCAGCCAGCCCGTTGAGGGCGTATGCCAGGTCGGCCACCTCGGCCGGCGACTCCACCGGCACCCGGTCGGAGCGGTCACCGGCGCTCAGCCGGGCGGCGGCGGTGGCCGCCCGCCGGATCGGCCGGGCCAGCCGGCGGGCGAGCAACCAGCCGGCGACCGCCCCGGCGGCCAGGCCCGCCAGCAGCGGCAGCCACAGACCACGCAGCACCTGACGCCAGATCCCGGCGCCCGCCCGCCGGGTCAGCACCACGCCGTCACCGCCGGGCAGCGCCCGCCCCTCCACGAGCACCCGTTGCCCGGCGACCGGGCGGCGGCTGGAGACGTCCCGACCGGCAGCCACCCGTTTCACCAGCTGCGCGGGCAGGCCGGGGCGGTCGACGGCACCGCCCGAGATCAGGTAGATGGTGACGCCCTGGGTGTCGAGTTGCCGGACCAGGCGCTCACCGGCCAGCTCCCGGACCCGGCCGGGGCGCGCCCGTAGTAGCTCCGCGGCGAGCTGCGCCTGGGTGGCCAGGGTCAGCTGGTCGCGCCGCTCGGCGGCACGGACCGCCACCGGCACCGCGACCACCGCGGTGACCAGCACCGACACCATCGACACCGCGCAGGTCACCAGCACCGCACGGGCGGTCAGGGTACCCACCGGACGGTCAGCCATCGGCGGCGTATCCGACGCCACGGTGGGTACGGATCACGCTCGCCGGACCGAGCTTCGCCCGGACCTGCGCCACGTGCACGTCGACGGTCCGGGTACCGGCGTGTGCCGCGTACCCCCAGACCCCGGCCAGCAACTCCTCACGGGTGAAGACCCGCCCCGGTCGGGTCATCAGGTGAGCCAGTAGGTCGAACTCGGTAGAGGTCAGCTGCACCGGGCAGCCGTCGACGGTCACCGAGCGGCGGCCCGCGTCGAGGGTGACCCGACCGAGGACGACGGGCTGTGCCGAATCCGGCGGGCCGGTGGTGCGCCGCAGCACGGCCCGCACCCGGGCGACAAGTTCACGCGGGCTGAATGGCTTCGTCACGTAGTCGTCCGCGCCCAACTCCAGGCCGACTATCCGGTCAACCTCGTCGTCGCGGGCGGTGAGGAAGATGACCGGGATCCAGTCGCCGGTCTCCCGAAGTCGTCGGCAGATCTCGGTGCCGGCCAGGCCGGGTAGCGCGATGTCGAGCACGCAGGCCACCGGGCGCAGCCGGCGGGCGGCGGCCAGACCGGCGGTCCCGTCGTGTTCGACGTGTACACCGAAGCCGTCCCGGCTCAGGTAGAGCCGGACCAGGTCGGCGATGCTCGGCTCGTCCTCCACCACGAGGACCAGACCGCGCCTCGGGTGCTCGACGGTCACCGGCCCATGATTGCCGATCGGTGCGGCGTGGGCGGTGTCGGGCGGTGTTCGGATTCGGTAAGAAGATCCGGTCAGCCGGCCACGACGGGCTGGAAGGTGGCGGGTTGGGCAGCGGCGGGAGCGTCGGCGACCTTGGCCACGATCCGTGGCGCGACGCTGCGTACCCGGGCGCGAAAGGCATGGTTGAGCAGGGCGTCGAGCTGCCACACCTGCTGCGGATGTTGGGCCCGGATCAGGAATCGTTCCCGGACGCCGTCGATGGCGGTGGCGGCCAGCTCGACGCAGCGCAGTCGCGGGTCGGGGCTCCAGGTGACGTGGCTCAGCTCACGTAGCTCGGTGTTGAGGTGCAGCCGGAGCCGTTGCAGCACCCGGGTCTGCCGGGTGATGACGAGCCGCCGGTGGGTGAGCAGGAGCAGGTGGTCCCCGATCAGCGGGCGGTCGGGCCGGCTGCACCGGGTGACCAGGACGGTGGCGTCACCGGAACCCACACAGCGACGGAACACCGGCATGTGCCGGCTGGCTGTCTGCACCGCCAGACCGGCTTCGGCGGCGGCCGGCAGGAACGTTCGGGAGAAGACGTCCATGCTCTGCCCAACGATGATGCTCGTTGGGTGACGTGGCCCGCCGACATGCTTTTTGCAAATTCCACACTACGGCTAGCCGACCGGGCTGGCCCGGTCAGCCGGGCGTCCGGGCAGGTCAGCCGGGCAGCTCAGCCAGGCTCCACGACGAGCAGTTCGCCCAGCCAGCCCGGCACGGCGGCGGCGTACTCGGCGCGGCCCGGCCCTGCGATCGCCAGGGCGCGACGCCAGGACAACGCGCGGCTGACCATCGTCACCCCGGCGGCCACCTCGGCCAACTCGCGCAGCGTGCCCCGGTCGCAGCGGTCGGTCCACGGCTCCAGGTAGGCGTCCCGCAGTCGGCGCAGCGCCGCGTCGGCCTGGTCCCGCCCGGTGGTGTGGGCGATCGACCGCACAGTGACCAGGAGACTGCCGAACGGGTGGGCCACCGAGGCGTCCCCCCAGTCGAAGAAACGGTGACCGTGCGCGGCCACGAAGACGTTGCCGTCGTGCAGGTCGTCGTGCTGGATCGAGGAAGGGATGCCGCTTTCGGCCAGCCACCGGCAGCGGCCCGCGTAATCGGGCAGCAGTGCGCGCAGCCGACCGTGGGTTTCGGCGGTCAGCCCGTCCGGCGACCCGAGTAGCAACGCCTCCCGGTCGTCCAGCAGCTCCGCGAAGAGTGCCGGCAGCGCCTCGGGCCGGTGGTCGGGTACGCCGAGGGCGAGCAGCTCATCGACGGACGCGGCCGTGATCCGCTGGAGTTCGGCGTACTCGGACAGCACGCCTGCCCAGCGCGCGAGGTCGCCGCCGGCGACCTCGCGCAGCGTCGGACCGCCGTGCGGCAGCAACGACCAGCCCCGCCCGACGTCCACCGCGATCGGATCGAGCACCCGTCCGGGCCCGAGCCGGGCCAGCGCGGCGAGCAGCGCCGCCTCGTAAGACGTGCCCGACGAGTTCGCCTTGAACCACACGTCACCAGCGTCGGTGGGCACCCGCCAGACCAGCGACCAGGGCCGGACCCGGGGCTCGGCCGGGCCGGTTACATGACGGCCGGTGCGGGCGAGCGCCCGGGTGACCCAGTCGAGGGCGTCGGCCCGCCACTGCGGGTCGGTCCAGTCGGAGTGCGGTACGGCGGTGGCGGTCACCGGGGCAAGCTAGCCCGGGGAGCCACCGCTGCGCGACAGGATATAGCGCACCCCGGCCAGTCGTCGGACAGGGTGCCGACAGACCGCCGGATCAGAGCAGCTCGACGATGGTGGCGTTGGCCATTCCGCCACCCTCGCACATGGTCTGTAGGCCGTACCGGATGCCGTTGTCCCGCATGTGGGCGAGCATCGTGGTCATGATCCGGGCACCGGAGCCGCCCAGCGGGTGCCCGAGGGCGATGGCGCCGCCACGCGGGTTGAGCCGCTCCGGGTCCGCCTCGGTCTCCGCCAACCAGGCCAACGGCACCGAGGCGAATGCCTCGTTGACCTCGTACGCCCCGATCTCCTCGATGCCCAGCCCCGCGCGGCGCAGCGCCTTCGCGGTGGCCGGGATCGGTGCGGTGAGCATGGCGACCGGGTCGTCGGCGGCGACCACGGCGGTGTGCACGCGGGCCAGCGGGCGCAGGCCGTGCCGGCTCGCCCAGTCGCTCGTGGTGACGGCGAGCGCGGCGGCGCCGTCGGAGATCTGTGAGGCGGAACCGGCGGTGACCACGCCTTCCGGACGGAAGGGGGTGGGCAGCTCGCCGAGCTTCTCCAGGGAGGTGTCGCGGCGCACGCCCTCGTCAGCGGCGAACTTGCCGCCGTCGGTCAGCGACACCGGGGCAAGCTCGGCCTCGAACGCCCCGGCGTCCTGCGCCGCAGCGGCCTTCTCATGGCTGGCCAGTGCGAACTCGTCGAGCTGGGAGCGCGACAGCCGCCACCGCTGGGCGATCAGCTCCGCGCCGACACCCTGGTTGAACGGCAGCGGCGAGTCTGCGGCCACCCCTTCGACGCCCCGGTAGCGGGCCAGGAGTTGCTCGCTGAACGGCATCCCACCGGCCACGCTGGAGCCCATCGGCACCCGGGTCATCGACTCGACCCCACCGGCGACAACCAGATCGGCCTGCCCGGACATCACCGTGGCGGCGGCGAAGTGCAGGGCCTGCTGGCTGGAACCGCACTGCCGGTCCAGCGTCGTGCCGGGCACCGACTCGGGCCAGCCGGCGGCCAGCACCGCATTGCGGGCGACGTTCCACGACTGTTCACCTACCTGGGAGACGCAGCCCCACACCACGTCGTCCACCTGGGCCGGATCGACCCCGGTGCGCTCGACGAGGGCGCGCAGCACGTGCGCCGACAGGTCGACCGGGTGCACCGTGGCCAGACTGCCCTTGCGCCGCCCGACCGGGGTGCGCACCGCACCGACGATAACCGCGTCACTCATGTCTACTCCCCGGTAACTTGGCTGTCTCCGATCCTACGCCGCCACCGCGGTGTCACCGTCGGTCCCGTCGGCATGCCGGTGCCGCGCCGCGCTGGCATGCTTTCCAACGTGCCTTCCGAGACCCTCCCGAGACAGTGGCGGGTGCACCCCAGCCTGCCGATCCTCAAGCTGGTCGGAGGGGCCGGCGTGCTCGCCCTGGGGCTGCTGCTGGCCGACGGCGACGTGCTCCGGCCGGTTCTCGGCGGGCTGACCGCCGCCACCCTCGCCGCCTGGGCAGCACGGGATCTGCTCACCCCGGTCCGACTCGAAGTGGACGCGGACGGGATCACCGTACCGTCGGGGTGGACCGGACGGCGACAGCTGCCCTGGTCGGCGATCGAAACCATCCGGGTGGACCGCCCGGGAGGTCGGAGGCTGGGCGGGCCGGTGCTGGAGATCGACGCCGGCGAGTCGCTGCACCTGTTCAGCCGGCAGGACCTCGGCGCCGACCCCGGCGAGGTCGCCGACGCGCTGGCCGCCGCCCGACCCGATACCGGCTGAGACCTGCCGCAGCATCGCTGGCGTGGGCCGGGAAGGACGACACCTCCCGCCCGGCCGGTCCTCAGCCGAGCAGCGAGACGGTGCGGATCACAGCCAACCCGAGCAGCACCACCACGATCACCGCGCCCCCGCCGAACTGCACAAGCGTCCGGCGCGACCGTGGGGCGTAGGCCAGCACCACGGCCATCAGCGCACCGAAGACCAGACCGCCCAGGTGACCGGCGATCGAGATCTGCGGCACGGTGAACGTGAAGATCAGGTTGATCACCAGGATCGGTACGATGGCCGAGGTGTCCCGGCCCAGCCGCCGCATGATCACGAAGGTCGCCGCGAAGAGGCCGAAGATGGCGGTGGACGCGCCGGCCGACATCTGGTTCGGCGCGCTGAACAGGTACACGGCCACGTTGCCGCCGAAGCCGGCGATGAAATAGAGCGCGGCGAAGCGCAGCGGCCCGAGCACCGCCTCCAGCGACTGGCCGAGCACCCAGAGCGCCCACATGTTGAGCAGTAGGTGGATCAGACCGTAGTGCAGGAACATCGCGGTGATCAGGCGGTACCACTGCCCCTCGGCGACCCCGCCGATGCTGCCGTCGAGGAACATCGCCCGACCCAGCACCGCACCCCACTCGGTCAGCGGGGTGCCGCCGCCCATCAGCCCACCGAACCCCGCCCCTCCGGCCGCCGCGTCGCCACCCCGGTCGGAGGCGATGGAGATCAGCATCACCAGCAGATTGATGCCGATCAGCGTCTTCGTCACGTAGCCGTTCCGACCGGCGGCACCGCCACCGAAGACGGTACGCGCCGGCCGCACGCTACGGCGTCCCTGCGCCACACACTCCGGGCACTGGAACCCGACCGACGCTTCGTTCATGCAGTCCGGGCAGATCGACCGGTCGCATCGGGTGCATCGGACGTAGGTCTCCCGGCCGGGGTGCCGGTAACAGGCCGGAGTGGTCGGCGGGGACTCGCTCACCGCTGACCCCGGGTGCCCGAGCGCTCAATCATGCGAGCAAAGGTACCTCGACCGATCGATCAGGCGGAGGTGGCCGCCCTCCAGCCTGTCCCGAACCGCCTGTCCCGAACCGCAGCGCCAGGCCCGGACGGCGGGAGGGGTCCCGGTCCGGATCAGGCCGAGCGCTCGATCTCGATGCGCTCGACCACGACGTCCTGCAGGGGACGGTCGCTCGGGCCGGTCGGAGTGTTGCCGATCGCCTCGATGACCTTCGCGGACTGCTCGTCGGCCACCTGGCCGAAGATTGTGTGTCGGTTGTTCAGGTGCGGCGTCGGCGAGACGGTGATGAAGAACTGCGAGCCGTTCGTCCCGGGGCCGGCGTTCGCCATCGCCAGCAGGTAGGGCCGGTCGAAGCGCAGCTCCGGGTGGAACTCGTCGGCGAACGTGTAGCCCGGTCCGCCGCGGCCGGTGCCGGTCGGGTCACCCATCTGAATCATGAAACCGCTGATTACCCGGTGCGAGATGGTGCCGTCGTAGTACGGGCCGTTGCCGGGTTGCCCGGTTCGCGGATCGGTGTACTCGCGCGTGCCCTCCGCCAACTCTACGAAGTTGCGGACGGTTTTCGGCGCGTGGTTGGCGAAGAGTTCCAGCCGGATCGGGCCGGCGTTGGTGTGCACGGTGGCGTAGACAGCCTCGGCCACGGGTACTCCTTACTCGTTGGTCAGTTCCATGCGGATCCTCCCATGTGCCCGATCTGGACATGCGGAGGCATCCGAAGGTGGAGGATGAGTGAGAGCAACTCCCAGGAGGTGGGACCGTGTTTGGAATCCGGCGGCGCAAGACCCAGGGACGACTGGCCCGGGCCGAGCTGAACCGCGGCATCGGTCACCTGAGGCAGGCCGCCACGCACGCGGCGAGGGGGGCCGGCGACACAGTGGGCCCGCGGGTACAAACGGCACGCGGTGCGGTGGCACCGACCGCTGTCATCGTCCGGGACCGTGCGTCGAGCGGGCTGGCGACCACTGCAGCGGCGCTCGCACCCCTTGCCCTGGCCGTGCGTACCGCGCAGACGGAGGCGGCCGGCAAGGCCGTCGCGGGAAAGAGGGCCGCCGCCAAGCAGGCCGCGGTCAGTAGGAAGGCGAAGAAGATGAAGGCCAAGAAGAAGTCCCACCGTAGCGGAACCGTGATGGCCGGACTGCTCGCCGCCGGCGCGGTGGCCGGGATGGCCGGTGCGATGGCCCTGCGGCGTCACCGCGAGCAGCAGGAGTGGACCGAGTACGACACGAGGGCGGCCCTCGAACCGATGCACGACGAGGTCGAGACCGTCGAGGTACGCACGGCCGGGCCCGCCGGCGCCGGCAAGGCCTCGACCGGTGCGGGCAGTTCGGCGGTGGCCAGTGGTGACAGCTCCACCACCACGTCGACCGGGACGACCAGAGTCACCCCGACGGAGAAGGTTCCCTCGGTCGCCGAGGGTGCCCGCACCACCAGCGGCCGTCCCGCCGACAAGGTGAGCAAGGCCACCAACAAGTCCAACACCCGCGCCTGATCCGACTGCGCCCCACCCTCGCCCCACCCGGTCGCGGATGGGTGCGGGGTGGGGTGGGTCAGAGCCAGTCGTTGCGCCGGAACCAGCGGTAGAGGGCCAGCGAGATGCCGAGCATCAGGGCCAGCACCACGGGATAGCCGTAGGTCACCTTCAGCTCCGGCATGAACTCGAAGTTCATGCCGTAGATGCCGGCGATCGCGGTCCAGACGGCGGCGATGGCGGCCCAGGCAGCGATCTTGCGCATGTCGTTGTTCTGGTCGACCGTGACCTGGGCCAGCCTCGCCTGAAGGATCGAGTTCAGCAGGTCGTCGTACGAGTTGACCAGTTCCACGGTGCGACTGAGATGGTCCTGCACGTCGCGGAAGTAGCGACGCACCTCCTTGGGCACGTCCCGATTCATCTGTGTGGTCAGCGTCAGCAGCGGGCGTTGCAACGGCATCACCGCCCGCTTGAACTCCACCAGTTCCCGCTTCATCTGGTAGATCCGCTGGATCCGGCCGCTGGACTGGCGGTCGAAGACCTCCGTCTCCAGCACGTCCATGTCGTCCTCAAGCTGGTCGGCGACCTCCAGGTAGAGGTCGACGACCCGGTCGGTGATCGCGTACGCGACCGCCCACGGACCGTGCAGGAGAAGCTCCTGCCGGGCCTCCAACTCCTCCCGCACGGGTGCCAGCCGGCAGGCGTCACCGTGCCGAACGCTGATCACGAAGTGCGGACCGATGAAGAGCATCACCTGCCCGGTCTCCACCACGTCGGAGGTCTCGGTCAGTTCGGTGTGCTCGCAGTACCGGGCGGTGCGCAGCACCAGGAAATTGACGTCCCCGAAGCGCTCCAGCTTCGGCCGTTGCTGGGCCTTGACCGCGTCCTCCACAGCCAGCTCGTGCAGCCCGTAGGTCGTGGCGATCTCGGTCATCTCGGCGAGTTCCGGCTCGTGCAGCCCGAGCCAGACGAAGCCGGTCTCGGCAGAGCGGGCCGCCGCCAACGCCTCCGCATAGTCCCAGTCGCCGGCCTGCCGCCGCCCGTCGAGGTAGAGCGCGCAGTCGACCACCGCGTTGCGTCGCCGTTCGGCCGGTGTCCGGGCGAGCTGAGACCCATCCGGGCTGAGCCGGCGCGTCATGGCCCGCACGGGTGACCAGTTCCGGGGTCGCGGCGTCCGGCCCCCGCCGAGAGAACCCACCTGGCCGTCGTCCTGCCCGGTGGGCCGCGCCCGCCGAACCCACTCCGTCATCACGCCCCCTCCCGTGCCCGGCTGCGGCTTGCAGGCTACGCCGCCACACTGATCGTGGCGCTTCACGGCCGGGGGTGGCGCCGGACGGACCGGACCGCATCGGGGGTGAGGGGGCGACCCGGCCCGCCCGGCGCCGTTGGGGGCGGGAGTTGTGCTGTCGCGTCACGCTCGTGTGCGGCGAACGGGCCGGGCTGGCAGCTCGATCAACCACGACGTGTGATGAGTGACGCTCGCAGCATTGTGGGCTGCGGGCCACTTCTGCGGGAGACCGCAGGCGGCCAGCACCGCCGTACTGTCAGAAAATCGACAGAAACTCAGGCACGTACCGCTGCCATCGCCTCGGCCAGCCGCCGGACGCCCTCGTCGACCCGATCCGCGGTCACCGCCGAGAAGGCCAGCCGGAGGGCGTGCCGCCCACCGTCGAGGACGAAGTCGCTGCCCTTGACCACCGCGACGCCGCGCTCAGCCGCCGCCGGGGCCAGCTTCTCGACGTCGACGTCCTCGGGCAACTCCACCCAGAGGAAGTAGCCGCCGTCCGGCTCCACGAACCTCGCCTCGGGAATGTGCCGACGCAGCGACTCGGCCAGCACCGACGCGCGCTCACCGAGGGCCGCCCGGACCGTCTCGATCGACCGCTCTATGTCCCCCGAAACGCAGAACTCGTGCACGATGGCCTGCGAGACCATGCCCGGGGAGATGTAGAGACTGGTGGCCTTCCTCGCGATGTCACCGATCAGGTCAGCCGGGCCGACCAGATAGCCCACCCGCACCCCGGGACAGACGGTCTTGGTGAAGCTGGAGGCGTGCACCACCACGCCGCCCGTGTCCATCGACAACATCGACGGCAGCGCCTCGCCCCGGAACCGGATGTCGGCGTAGGGGTCGTCCTCGAAGATCGTGAAGCCGAACTCCACGGCAAGGTCGAGCAGCTCGCGACGCTTGTCCGCCGACAGCGTCACGCCGGCCGGGTTCTGATAGTTCGGGATCACGTGCGCCAGCCGGGGACGCACCCCGGACTCCAGCAGCTTGCGCAGCTCGGCGGTGTCCAGTCCGTCCGGCTGGACGGTGACGCTGTACAGGTCGCCGCCCATCGTCTTCAGGTTGAGCAGCGTGCGGTCGTAGGTGGGCCGCTCCACCACCACCGCGTCGCCCGGCCGGACAAGGTGGTCGAAGAGAAAGGCATCGGCCTGCAGCGAGCCGTTGGTGACCAACACCTGATCCGCTTCGACCCCGTGCTTGTCGGCGATCCACTTCCGGAGCGGAACGTAGCCGACAGAGGTGCCGTACGCGGTCACCCCGGCGGGATCGGCGTCGAACGCGCGGACGGCGGCGGCCTTGAGCCCCTCGACATCGACGATGTCCAGCGAGGGTGCGCCACGGGCAAAGGAGATCAGCTGCTCGGCGGTCATGGCTGTTCAGCGTACGGGCGGCGGCGGGGAGTACGCGGACGGCACGACGATGTCCGCATCCTGAGCCACCGGGTCGGGTGAACCGACACGTCTGGCGGTCGCCCCGCTCGCGCCGACCGCGTCGGGTCAGCCGGTGCCGACCATCCGGTCTGCCGCCCAGACCCGCATGATGTCGCGTACCGAGATCACCCCGGCGACCTCGCGGCCGTCGAGGACGACCAGGTGCCGGAAGCCACCCCGCGCCATAGCCGCAGCCGCCTCCTCGATCGTCCACTGCGGTCCGGCGTAGACCACGTCCGAGGTCAGATGGGCACCGGTCCGCTCGACATCACAGTCCAGGCCGGCTCCGATCGCGTTGAGCACGTCACGTTCGGTCATGATCCCGATCCCCTCGGAATCCGGGTCGATCACCACGGCCGAACCGATGCCACGCTCCGACATCATCCGCGCCGCCTGGCGAAGCGTGTGCTCCGGACCGACGACGAGGATCTCACTGGACATCGCTTCCCGAACCTGCATCACACATCACCCCTTCGGGACGGCTGCACTCGGTCAATCGCCATGGTGGGCCCCACACGTTTCCAGGACAAGACCGGACATCGGCACGGTCGGAGACCGGACGCTAGTGTTCTTCCCGTGTCCAACGAGCCGCTGCGCTGCGCGGGAGCGCTGATCGTCGCCCCGGACGGACGCCTCTTCTTCCAACGCCGCTCGCCATCACGGCGCCTCTTCCCCAACTGCTGGGACATGGTCGGCGGCCACCTCGAACCCGGCGAGACCGTCGAGGAGGCGCTGCGCCGGGAGGTGACCGAGGAGACCGGCTGGCGGGTGTCCGAAATCCTTACCCAGGTCGGCGAATACCACTACGTCGGCGACGACGGCCTGGCCCGGACGGAGAGCGACTGGCTGGTGCGGGTCGACGGCGACCTGGCCGCACCGGCCCTGGAGGCCGGCAAACACACCGAGTACCGCTGGCTCGGTCCCGACGACGTCGGCCTGCTCGACGAGCACAGCGACGTCAACGACGGCCTGATCCGGCAGATCGCGGAGCGTGCCTTCGGCATCCTGCGGGCCACTGAGTGAGCGACGCCGTCGGGCTCGCCGCGCTGACCACCGAGGAGCAGCCGACCATGCTCGCCGACCTGGCGGCCCGGCCCGGCTGACCGGCGGACCCGCGACCGCCGCCTCCCTGGCGGCGCTATCCTCCTCCGGTGAACGCCGCGAGAACAGAAACTGATGCCGGCATGGTCGGGATGGTACTGGCAGCCGGAGCTGGCCGCCGGCTGCGGCCGTACACCGACACCCTGCCCAAGGCGCTGGTGCCGGTCGACGGCGAGATCACCATCCTCGACATCGCGCTGCGTAACTTGGCCGAGGTGGGGCTGACCGAGGTCGTGGTGGTGGTCGGCTACGCCGCGGACGCGGTCCGCGAACGCCGGGCCGACCTGGAGCGCCAGTACGGCGTGGCAATCACGCTGGTACACAACGACAAGGCCGAGGAGTGGAACAACGCGTACTCGCTCTGGCTGGCCCGTGACTGGTTCGCCCGGGGCGTGCTGCTGGTCAACGGCGACACCGTGCACCCGGTGAGCATTGAGAAGACCCTGCTGGCCGAACGGGGGCCCGGCGTGCTGCTCGCGGTGGACACCCTCAAGCCGCTGGCCGAGGAAGAGATGAAGACCACCTTCGACGCCGCCGGCCAGCTCACCCGGATCACCAAGCTGATGGACCCGGGCGCGGCGTACGGCGAGTACATCGGCGCCACCCTGATCGAGCCGCAGGTGGCCGGGGCCCTCGCCGACGCCCTGGAGGCGACCTGGCGGCGCGACCCGAACCTGTACTACGAGGACGGTTACCAGGAGTTCGCCGACCGTGGCGGCGAACTCCGGGCCGCACCCATCGGGGACGTGACATGGGTGGAGGTCGACAACCACGCCGACCTGGCCCGGGCTCGGGAGATCGCGTGCCACTACTAGCCCGTACCGTCACGACGCCACTGTCGATCGAGGTCCGCCGGGGCGCGGTTGCCGACCTCGGCGAACTGCTGGCCGACCGGCGGATCTCCAGCGGCGGCGACGTCGCCCTGGTGGTCGGCCCGGGACAGGGCGAGAAGATCGTCGAGTTGTGCCGGCCGTCGTTGCGGTCAGCCGACGTCTTCACCGTCGCCGGTGGCAGCGTCGACTCCGCCAACCAGCTGGGTGACCAGTTGCGCCGCCGCAACTACGACGCGGTGGTCGGGATCGGTGGCGGGAGGACCATCGACACCGCCAAGTACGCCGCCACCCGCTACGGCATGCCGATGGTCACCGTGGCGACCAGCCTCGCCAACGACGGCATCGCCTCACCGGTGGCGTCCCTGACCCACGAGGGCGGCAAGGGCTCGTACGGGGTGCACATCCCGATCGCCGTCGTGGTCGACCTCGACTTCGTGGAGGACGGGCCAGACCGGCAGACCCAGGCCGGCATCGGCGACGCGGTGAGCAACCTGAGCGCCTGCGCCGACTGGGAGCTGGCCCACCGGATGCGCGGCGAGCCGATCGACGGTCTCGCGGTGACGCTGGCCCGCACCGGGGCGGAGGCGCTGGTCAACCATCCCGGCAAGCTCACCGACGACGCGTTCCTGACCACGCTGGCCGAGGCGCTCATCCTGGGCGGCATCTCGATGTCGATCTGCGGTTCCAGCCGGCCGGCGAGCGGCGGCGACCACGAGATCTCGCACGCCATCGACCATCTGCACCCGGGCACGGCCTCGCACGGCGAGCAGGTCGGGCTGGGGGCGCTGTTCTGTACCTTCCTCCGTGGCGACCTGGAACGCTTCGGCCAGCTCGCCCGCTGCCTGCACCGGCACGGCCTGTCGACCCGACCGGGCGACCTGGGGCTGACCGATGAACAGTTCGTCGAGGCGGTGCTCTTCGCGCCGCACACCCGGCCCGACCGTTACACGATCCTCGAACACCTGGCGCTGTCCGCCGACGACCTTCGTACCCGGCTGGGAGACTACGTTGACGCCCTCCGTGAGCACCTTGGCTGAGCCCTCCCACCCCACGGTCGCCGACTTCCACCGGGTGAACCGGGGCGGCGGCCTGTTCAGCGAGTCGGTGAGTCAGTGGATCGGCGCGGTCTTCGCGCTGGCCGCCCAGCGGCTCGGTCTCCGACCGACCGCGCTCACCATCACCAACCTGCTGCTCGGGCTGGCCACCTCGGTCACCGTCATCGCGCTCGCCGGCCCGGTCGCCGCCGGGGACGTGCCGGCACCGGTGGTCGGGCTGGTCGCCCTGTTCGGCTGGCAGATCGCGTACGCCCTGGACTGCGCCGACGGTCAGCTGGCCCGGGTGACCGGGCAGGGCAGCTCGGCCGGTGCCAGGGTCGACGTGCTCTGTGACGTGGCCGCCCAGATCGCCCTGGTCGCCGCGTTGTCCGCCACCGCCGTGGCGCAGCAGCCGTCGACGCCCACCTGGCTGCTGGCCGCGTTCGCCGGCACCTGGATGGTCAACCTGGTCACCTCGGTGATGCAGTCCGGCCCGAACGCGGCCAGCATGGTCACCTCGACCTCACTGCCGGTACGCCTGGTGAAGCTGATCCGCGACTACGGCGCGGTGATCTTCGTGGCCGCCCTGGTGCTGGCCCTCGCCCCGGCGCTGGTCCTCTGGGTCGTGGTGGCGTTCACGATCGTCAACGGCGGCTTCCTGCTCGCCAGCATCGCCTTCTCCACCCGTGCCAGCTGGTAGGAAAGGGCGGGAAGGGCACGGCGAGCACGCTCCCTGTCCCGCCGGCGTTGTGTCCGCTACCGAGGCCGAGCTCAAGGCAGCGGACGACGCCCAGTGGTAGGTGCCGGCACAGCCCTGCGGGGCAGGTGTGGGTCTGCGCGATGCCCAGCCGATCGGGCCGCACCGTGCGATCGCGCTGAGTGCGTCCGACAGGTTCTCGGCCTGTAGGCGGACCCGAGTACGGTCGAGGGTGCTCCGTCTCCGTCCGCGTCAGGGAAGTCGTGATGACCAGAGAGACCGTGCTGTTCGTGGTGTGCCTGCTCGGCATGGCCGTGTCGTCATCGGTGCTGATCCTGCTTGTTCCATCGCTGTTCCAGCCCGGTGAGCAGGTCAGCCTCTGGGCACTCGGTTTGCCTGCGGGTCTGGCCGTCGGCTTCGCGGTCGGGAGCCTGCACTGGCGTCCGTCCCGCTAGTTGCTGGAGCACCTGCACGGCTACGGCCTCGGGTGCGCCGATTGAATCGGCAGGAGCCGGCTCGTGACCGGCGGTTCGCGATGAGTCCCGCAACGCAGCAGCCCCGGCTCCGCAGATGGGAGCCGGGGCACTTCAATGCCTCGTGCACTGCGAGAGGCAGCGCTAGTCGCTCTTGAGGGAGTCGATGAACGCCCGCCAGCCCTGGGCACCGAAGGCCAGCGTAGGGCCGACCCTGTCCTTGCTGTCTCGGACGGCGACCCCGGTGCGGAGGTCCGCCACCTCTACGCACGCGCCGCCGTTGGCGTCGCTGCGGGTGGACTTGCGCCACACCGCGCCGCTCGGGTCTGGGTTCGACATGTCAGCCTCTACTTCATCTCGTCGGCGATGCGCAGGATAAGCCTTCGGGACTCCACCGGCCCCAGGGCCGCAGCCCGGAGGCGATCCCAAAGCCGATTGTAGGCCCGGACCGCCTCAGGGCTGTCGAGGTAATCCGCGTCCGTGAACGTCTCCAGGTAGATCACGTCCGACGCAACCTCCTCCCCGAACCGGAGGATGATGAAGTTGTACGAAGAGACCACGTATGTCTCGGCATCGAGTGGAAAGGCCTGAATCGTGACGTTCGTGCTGTTGGCGAGGGTGGCGATATGAGACAACTGCTCCAGCATTGTCGACCGGTCGCCGAGGTTACGTCGGAGCGCTGACTCGCTGAGGATGAAGTTCAGCTCCGGCCCGTCCGGGCGATCGATAACCTTTTGTCGTTCGAGGCGCACTGCGATCTGCCGCTCCACGCCCTCCCCGTCGATCATTGCCCGGATGTACTGCTCGGTCTGGAGGATGCCAGGGATGACCTCAGGTTGGTACCAGCGGATCTCCGTGGCGTCCGCCTCCAGGTCGAGGTACTGCCGGAACCAGTCCGGCACCACGTTCCGGTAGCCGCTCCACCGTCCGCGCTGCCGTCCGGCACGGGCGATTTCCCGGAGCGGTTCGGCATCCTCGCCGGTCACTCCATAGAAATCGAGCAGCAGCTTCAGATCTGGGAGCCGGATGCCGGACTGGCCCAGCTCCAACCGGCTGATCTTGCTTGACGCGGAGTCGATGACCTCGGCGGCTTCGTCCTGGGTCTTGCCTGCCGCCTCTCGGGCTCGCTTGAGGGCGTTGCCGAGGCGACGCCTCTGGATCGTGGGGGTGACCATGCGGCGAGTATTCCGCTGCTCCGGCCGCCTGCTCAGCGACACGCCGTGAGTTCCCAAACCAGGACAGCATTAGTAGCATCCGTTTATAGACTCCTGATTTGCGAGACCAGTCGCACCTCCTGGGAGGGGCTGATGGGCCGGCATGCGAAGAACCCGACAAACCTCGGTCTGCTGCTCTGGCAGCTCTGTCCCTGCCTGCCCGAACGTCCGATGTGGCCCCGCGCGGGCGAGCATCGGGCTGGGTGCTGGTCGTGACGGCACGGGGAACGCCGCGCCAGGAGGACCGAGGCGAGCAGGTCCAGGCGGCGGAACGGGAGGCCGCGCGGCAGCGGATTCTCGCGCAGGCCGAGGCGAAACGGATACCGGCCGAGGAGACCACCCGGGCGGTACCGGATCGGCGGTGGCGGCGTGGACAGCAGTGAGCAGTTGCCGGTCGGTCGGCAGGTGGCGTACTGGCGAACGCGGCGGAGGTTGTCGCAGCAGGTGTTCGCCGATCGACTCGGCAAGTCGAAGTCCTGGGTCGACAAGGTCGAACGGGGTGTCCAGTCGCTGGACAAGATGTCGACGTTGCGGGACATCGCCGCTGTCCTGCGGATCGATACCGCAGTGCTGCTCGGCCGGGACGTCCAACCCGCCGTGGTGGCCGATCGGGTCGAGGGGCTGGAGCGAGTCCGGGAGGCCCTGTCGGCGTACGAGATTGTCCCGAGGGCGGCGGGCGGCTTGCCGTGTCGTGGTGCCGGCCGACCGATTGGCCCGGGACGTCGAGCACGCGTGGACCATGTTTCAACATGCCCGGTATCCACAGGTGATCGCTGTTCTGCCGGGCCTGCTGGCCGGTGTGCAGCGGGTCGTCGCCAACGATTCAGGATGGTGTCGCCCGCTGCTGGTGGAGGTGTACCGGGTGGCTGCGGCGCTGCTGACAAAGCTCGGCGAGGTCGATCTGGGCTGGTTGGCCGCCGACCGGGCGATGGCTGCCGCCACCGGGCATCCCGGGATGGTGGCCGCCGCTGCCGTCCAGCTCGGCCAGGCCCTACGCGCCTCTGGACGGGCGCGGGCGGCACTGTCGACGACCTTGGCCGCCGCGTACCAGATCGCCCCGCCCAACCCGGACGACGACGGCAGCCCCGCCGCGTGGTCGTTGTGCGGGACGTTGCTTGTGCAGGCCGCCCTGGCGGCGACCTGCCGGGGCGAGAACCACACGGCCGCCAAACTCCTCGACGAGGCCGCCGGCATGGCCGTTCGGGTGGGAGACGGCCACGATCACCACCGGACCGCGTTCGGCCCGATGGCGGTCGCCCTGGCCCGCGCCGCCGCAGCCCTCAATCTGGGCGACGCGAGCGAGGCGATCACCTGGCACGAGAAGACGACCGCACGAGACGCTTGGCAGTGGCTGCCGATCGAACACCGCGCCTCGCACCTGGTTGACGCCGCCCACGCCTACGTCCGGGTTGGCGACCCGATCAGCGCCGGCCGGGTGTTGGTCGATGCCGACCGCATGGCACCGGCCGAGGTACGCCAGCGCCCCGCTGCGCGGGAGGTGCTGGCCCAGGTGGCCCGCGACCCGCACGCCCCAACCACGATCATCCAACTCGCCGTCACCCTCGGCTTGAGCTGACATTGACCGCGCCGTTCCTGTCCCTCGCCCAGATCCGCAACCGGCTGCTCCTCACCGCCCGCGCGGTGCTCCGCGACCACCGGACCGGCCCGGACGGCCGCTGCCGGGTCTGCCGGACCTGGGACTGCCCGGTGTCGATCGCCGCCCGCAACATCATCCGTGGCTTAGCGGAGTGATCGACTCCGTTCCGGCGGAATGGCGGGATCCCTGCGGGCGGGACACCCCCATTACGGCAGAACGGAGTCGATCAAGAGCGGGCAACGCCCGCGTACACGGCTAGGAGTTGCTTGGTGACCACGTCGGGGTGGAAGACCCGCTCGTAGCGGGACCGGGCGGGGGCGGAGAGCGCGCCGGCACCGGCCTTGGCCACCGGTAGTGCTGCGGCGAGCGCCGCCGGATCTGGCGGCACCACCCAACCGGCCTCACCAGACTGGATCCCAGTCGGCAGGGCACTGCCCCCGAGAGCCGGGCCAACGGAACCACCCGCCTCGGCCGGGCCAACGGAGCTGGACAGGGCGGTGACTCCTGCGGCCGGGTCCGCCCCGGCCGGGGCGGGCACCGAGGCGATCACGGCCGGGCCGGTGCCGGCGGGTTCCCGGGGAGCGTCCGCGCCGACCAGGTACGGGATGCCGCCGAGCGCGGTGCCGAGCACCGGGCGACCACTCGCCAGCGCCTCGATGATCACGGTGGGCAGCACGTCGTGCCAGGTGGAGGTCGCCAGCACCACGGCGCTCGCGGTGAGCGCGTCGCGGACGCCGGCCCTATCGAGCGGGCCGAGGAACGTGACGTCGGCGCGTTCGGCCGCCGCCGCCTCGACCAGCGGGCGCAGCTCGCCGTCACCGGCCACGCGCAGCGGGCCCAGCGCACCGTCCGGGTGCCGCCGCCACGCCTCCAGCAGCAGGCCGAGCCCCTTCTCGGGGGAGAGCCGGCCGAGGAAGAGAAAACCCTGGCCCAGCGGGGCGGGGGTGCCCGGGTCGGGGATGCCGTTCGGCTTGACCACGATCCGCTCGTCGGGGATGCCGTAGTCACGCAGATGGTCGGCGACAGCGCTGGTCAGCGCGATGAACCGGTCCACCGAGCGCCAGGTGCCCCGGTGCACGGCCAGGGTGGTCGCCATCAATGCGCTCTGCGCCCGCGACCCCCGGTAGCAGCGGTGCACCACCGCCGGGACGCCCAGCGCCCGACCACGGCAGTCCTGACAGATCACGCCGTCGCGGAAGTACAGCCCCGAGGAGCAGACCTGGCGGTAGTTGTGCACCGTCTGCACCACCGGCATCCCGTACCGGTGCGCTGTCCGCACCACCCAGGGCGACAGCAGGGGGTACGGATTGTGCAGGTGGAGCACGTCCGGTCGGTGTTCGGTGAGCAGCCGGGCCAACTCCTGCTGGGCCCGTGGCGCGTAGATCGGGGAGATCGGCAGGAGCGCCTTCGCCGTCTTCGGCATGGTCGCGATCTCGTCGGAGCTGCGCAGGAACGGCAGCACCTCCAGCCCGGCGGCGGTGAGCTGGGCGATCTCCGCGTCGACGATGGTGTTCTCACCGGAGGGTTGAGCTTCCCGGTACCGGTTGTGCGCCACCACGATTCTCACGCGCACAGACGCTACCGTTAACAGCGTGCCCGAACTACCGGAGGTGGAGGCGCTCGCGGGTTACCTGCGGCAGCGCGCGGTGGGCCGGCGTGTCGACCGCCTGGAGGTCGCCGCGATCAGCGCCCTCAAGACGTACGACCCGGCGCCGACCGCCGTCGCCGGTGCCACGGTGACCGATGCCCGCCGGCACGGCAAGTTCCTCGACGTCGTCTTCGACGGCGGTCTGCACCTGGTGGTCCACCTGGCCCGGGCCGGCTGGTTGCACTACCGGGAGGCGTTCGCGTCGACCGTCCCGTTGCGCCCGGGCAAGGGCCCGATCGCGCTCCGGGTACGCCTCGACGACGGCTCCGGCTTCGACTTGACCGAGGCCGGTACGCAGAAGAAGCTCGCCGCCTACCTGGTGACCCATCCGCAGTCCGTGCCGGGGGTGGCGAAGCTCGGCTCCGACGCCCTCGACGCCGACCTCGCCACCTTCGCCGGTGCGCTTCGTAGCCGCCGTGGGCAGGTCAAGGGGGTGCTCACCGATCAGGGTGTGCTGGCCGGAGTGGGCAACGCGTACTCGGACGAGATCCTGCATGCCGCGAAGCTGTCCCCGTTCGCACTGACCGACCGGCTGACCGACGACCAGATGGCGACCCTGCACGCGGCGACCCGCCGGGTGCTCGGCGACGCGGTGACCCGCTCGCTGGGCCAGCGGGCCGTGGAACTGAAGGGCGAGAAGCGGTCCGGGCTCAAGGTGCACGCCCGAACCGGCCTGCCCTGCCCGGTCTGTGGAGACACCGTCCGGGAGGTCTCGTTCGCCGATTCCAGTCTCCAGTACTGTCCGACCTGCCAGACCGGAGGCAAACCGCTTGCTGACCGACGGTTGTCTCGACTCGTACGGTGAGTGACGCCACCCCTCGACCACGGAGAGGAATCGGACGAGGCGTGCGCAACCGCCAGTCCGGCGGTCTACCCGGGCCGCCATCCATCGGTATAGTGGCTCCGGCCCTGAGCTTACGGATGGCATGGGGCCGGCCAGATCCCAGGCGGAACGTGACCGCCGCGCAATGTCCCTCGGGTCGGCGACTGGAACGGAACTCGCGTGGGAAACTGGAACGGTGGACGACCTGGGCCGTCACGGCGAGTGAACGGTATGGGTCCTGCGGGAGGACATGGGTGAGGTGACGGCAAGCCTCCACCGCCCGGTGACCAACGAAGGCCGGAGCAAACTCGTGCGGCACGTCGACAGCTTCGAGATCCAGCCGCCGAATCCGCCGTCCCCGAACGGCGTACCCCGGTCGGCCTGGGCCCGGGCCCGGCGTCGCGTCTCCCGCTGGCACCGCCCCTACACGGCGATTCTGTTGCTCCTCGACTTCGCGGCGGCGGCCTTCGCCAGCTACACCGCGATTCGCACCTTCGACCAGGCCACCGCCGGCTTCCACGAGGCTCAGAACGACCCGACCTGGTTCTTCACCGTGGCGATCCTGCTGCTCCCGGCGGGCTGGCTGGCCATCCTCTGGTTCAACGGCGCCTACGACCGGCGGTACCTCGGGCTCGGGCCCGAGGAGTTCAAACGGGTGATCCGGGCGGGCGTGACAGTCTGTGCGGCGGTGTCGTTCGTCGCCTTCGCCACCAAGACCGACCTGTCGCGGTTCACCGTCGGCACCGCGCTGCTGCTGGCGCTGCTGCTGATCCTGCTGGGCCGGATCCTGGCCCGCTTCGTGCTACACACCGTGCGGCGCAACATCCAGCAGGCGGCGCACCGGATGGTGCTGGTCGGCACCCTGCCGGAGTGCCTGGAGGTCTACACGGCGGTCACCCGTACCCCAGCCGCCGGGCTGGTGCCGGTCGCCATCCACATCACCGACGGGTACGCGGCGGCCAAGGGCGTGCAGACACCGGTTCCGGTGTACGCGGGCCGCGACGTGCTGGCCCTGGTGCGGGAGGTGGGCGCGGACACCATCGCGGTCTGCGGCTCGGCCAGCGCCGAGCCGGGCGAGCTACGCCGGCTGGCCTGGCAACTGGAGGGCTCCGGCGTCGACCTGGTGGTGGCTCCGCAGCTGACCGACATCGCCGGCCCACGGGTGCACATCCGGCCGATCGAGGGCCTGCCGCTGCTGCACGTCGAGGAGCCGACGCTCTCCGGGCCGGCGTTGCTGGCCAAGAACATGCTGGACCGGGTCGCCGCCGGGCTGGGCCTGCTGGCACTGCTCCCGGTCTTCGCCGCCATCGCCATCGCGATCCGGATCTCCGACCCGGGACCGGTCTTCTTCCGTCAGCCCCGGGTGGGACACGAGGGGCACACGTTCCGGGTGTGGAAGTTCCGGACCATGTATGTCGACGCGGAGGACCGGCTGGCCAGCCTGGTCGACCAGAACGAGACCGACGGCATGCTGTTCAAGATGAGGGAGGACCCGCGGGTCTTCCCGGTGGGACGCTTCCTGCGGGCGTCGTCGTTGGACGAGCTGCCGCAGCTGATCAACGTGCTCAAGGGCGAGATGTCGCTGGTCGGGCCGCGTCCACTGCCCGCCGACGACGGCGACTTCCTGGGGGATGTACGGCGGCGACTGCTGGTCCGTCCCGGGATGACCGGCCTGTGGCAGGTCTCCGGCCGTTCCGACCTGTCCTGGGACGAAGCGGTCCGGCTGGACCTCTACTACGTCGACAACTGGTCGCTGGCATACGACCTGAGCATTCTGTGGCGCACTGTGGGAGTGGTGGTGGCCCGCAAGGGCGCCTACTGACCCCCACCCCTTTCCCAGAGCCGGCGCAACCAGCAGGATCATCGGCGTGGGTGGCAATCTCTCCGCCGTGCTCGGAGTCTTCGCGCTGGTCACCGCGCTGGCTGCCGCACTGTTAGCGGTCGGCCGGCTGCGGGGCCGGCGCGGCATCGCCACCCCCGGGCAGCGGGCCACCTACGAGGTGCTGCACACCGCCGGGCTGGCCGCCGAGCCGCTGCGGGCCGGGCTGAACCCGGCCGGCGCGGCAAAGGCAGCCCGCCACCTGCGCACCCTCGTCGGCGCGGACGGGCTGGCGTTGACCGACGCCGACGATCTGCTCGCCCTCGACGGACGCGGTGCGCACCACGGGGAACAACTCCGGGCCGCGGCCCGCCGGGTGATCGCCTCGGAGCGTTCCACCGTGCTCGGCGAGTCGGAGTTGCCCTGCGACCGGATCGACTGCCCGGTCCGGGGCGCGGTGGTCGCCCCGCTGGGCGGCGCGGAGGGCCGGATCGTCGGCGCGCTGGTCGCCGTCACCGACGGCGCACCGGCGCCGGGCCTGGTGCAGGCCACCCTGGAGACCGCGCACTGGGCGGGCAGCCAACTAGCCCTGGCGGAGCTGGACTCGTCCCGGGAGCGGCTGGCCCGGGCAGAGGTTCGCGCGCTGCGGGCCCAGATCAGCCCGCACTTCATCTACAACGCGCTGACCGCGATCGGCTCGTTCGTCCGGACCGACCCGGAACGGGCACGCGAGCTGATCCTGGAGTTCGCCGAGTTCACCCGGTACTCGTTCCGGGCGCACGGCGAGTTCACCACGCTGGCCGAGGAGCTGCGGTCGATCGACCGCTACCTGACCATCGAAAGGGCCCGATTCGGCGACCGGCTCCAGGTACGGCTACAGATCGCCCCCGAGGTCCTGCCGGTGACCCTGCCGTTCCTCTGCCTCCAGCCGCTCGTCGAGAACGCCGTCCGCCACGGGTTGTCGCGCAAGCCCGGCACAGGCATGGTGAGCATCGAGGCCCGGGACGCGGGCGCTGAATGCCACATAACGGTGGAGGACGACGGAGTGGGGATGGATCCGGCCACGTTGACCGCCGGGATCGCCGAGCTGGCCGGGTCGGCCGGCGACCCGGGTGACGACCCGGGCCAGCACGTCGGTCTCTCGAACGTCGACGAGCGGCTCCGGTCGGTCTTCGGTGACGGCTTCGGCCTGGTCGTCGAGACCGACCTCGGTTCGGGTACGAAAGTGAGCATGCGGGTGCCGAAGTTCCACCCCGGCGTACGGGCGGGTTCATGACCGGCAACGGCGGCCCGGCGGCGCCCGGCTTCCTGCGGGTGCTGGCGGTCGACGACGAGCCACCCGCGCTGGACGAGCTGGCGTACCACCTGCGCGCCGACCCCCGGGTGGCCCGGCTGCACACGGCCGGCGACGCCACCGAGGCGCTGCGGCTGCTCCGCGACGCCGACGTGGACGTGGTCTTCCTGGACATCCGGATGCCGGGCCTGGACGGTATGGAGTTGGCCCGGGTGCTGCGCCGCTTCGCCCGGCCGCCGGCGATCGTGTTCGTCACCGCGTACGACGACGGCGCCGCGGACGCCTTCGACCTGGGCGCCACCGACTACGTTCGCAAGCCGGTACGCCCGGAGCGGCTGGCCGAGGCGCTGCGCCGGGTGGTCGGCTCGCGGGTCGTACCGACCCACCCGGCCGCGCTGGCCCGGGCCGAGGAGGATCCGACGATCCCGGTCGAACTCGCCGGCACCACCCGGATGCTGCCCCGCTCGGCCGTGCGCTGGGTGGAGGCGCAGGGCGACTACGCGCGGCTGCACACCGCCGAGGGCTCGCACCTCGTGCGGGTCTCCCTGGCGACGCTCGCCGAACGGTGGGCCGACGCGGGGTTCGCCCGGATCCACCGGTCCTACCTGGTGCAGCTGAGGTTGATCGCCGAGCTGCGGCTGGTCAACTCCGGGTACGTGGTCGTGGTCGACGGCACCGAGTTGCCGGTGAGTCGCCGGCACACCCGGGAGCTCAAGGACAAGCTGGTCCGGGCCGCGAAGCAGGAGTGGAGCCGCTGATCGGACAGACTCGTCCACCGGCTTTCCACAGCCCCGACGCGTTGTCCACAAGTTGTCCACAGCCCTCTTGACATTCGCGTCGGGCGGACAAGACTGCCGGGATGGCCGCCGAGGATGTACCGCCGGCACCCCGCCGACCCGAACCGACCCGGGCCGCCGACGAACCCGACCGGCCAGCACCGCACGCACGTACCCGGGTGGTGCTGGCAGAGGCGTCCCGCCGGCAGCACCGGGCCGCAGAGGCACACACCGAGCTGACCCAGCAGACCCGGGTGGGCGAAGCGCTCGTGCGTGGCCTGGTCCGCGCCCAACTTGCCCTGGCCCTGCAACTGTCGGCGGTGGTGATGGTCGGGTTGGGCGGCCTGCCCTGGCTGTTCGCCATCGCCCCCGCAGTGGGCCGGATGACCGTGCTCGGGGTCAACCTGCCGTGGCTGCTGCTCGGGGCGCTCTCCTTTCCGTTCCTGGTCGCCGTCGGCTGGACGTACGTGCGGCTGGCCGAACGCAACGAGCAGGACTTCACCGACCTGGTCCAGCGGCCGGAGCACTGAGTGGGCAACGACCTAGTCGTACCGGCGATCGTGACGGTCACCCTCGTCACCCTCGCGATCGGCTTCTACGGACTACGGCTGGCCCGCACCACCTCCGATTTCCTGGTCGCCTCCCGAGTGGTCAGCCCGACCTGGAACGCCGCCGCGATCGGTGGCGAATACCTCTCGGCGGCGAGCTTCCTCGGTGTCGCCGGGCTGATCCTCAAGTACGGCGTCGACGTGCTCTGGTACCCGGTCGGCTTCGCCGCCGGCTACCTGGCCCTGCTGCTGTTCGTGGCCGCGCCGCTGCGCCGGTCCGGCGCGTTCACGCTGCCCGACTTCTGCGAGCTGCGGCTGGGCTCGCGCCGGCTGCGAACGCTGGCCACCATCTTCGTGATCTTCATCGGCTGGCTCTACCTGGTACCGCAGTTGCAGGGCGCCGGCCTGACGCTGGCCACCCTGGCCGGCGCGCCGTACCCGGTGGGTGCTCTGGTGGTGGCCGCGGTGGTGACCGCCAACGTGGCGCTGGGCGGGATGCGGGCGGTCACCTTCGTCCAGGCGTTCCAGTACTGGCTGAAACTGACCGCACTCGCCGTACCCGCGATCTTCCTCGCCCTGCAGTGGCAGTCCGACGGGCGACCGCCGGTGACCCCGCCCGACGGGCCGACGTTCCGCACGGCGACCACCGTCGTGGTCGAGCACCGCGCGGTCCTCACCCTGCCCGACGGGCAGACCCTGGCGGTACGCCCCGGCGACGAGCTGAGCTTCGCCGAGGGTGAACCGGTGCCGGAGGTGTCCGGGGTGGCAACGGGCGCCACCGACTGGCTGCTGCCCAGCGCCGCAGGCTCCGACGACCGGGGACTGTTCGCCACGTACTCCCTGATCCTGGCCACCTTCCTGGGCACCATGGGGCTGCCGCACGTACTGGTCCGGTTCTATACCAATCCCGACGGCGCGGCGGCCCGCCGCACCACTCTGGTGGTGCTGGCGCTGGTCGGCGTCTTCTACCTGCTGCCCACGATCTACGGCGTGCTGGGCCGGATCTACACCCCCCAACTGTTGGTCAGCGGCCAGACCGACGCGGTGGTGGTGCTGCTGCCCGAGGCGGCGCTCGGCGCCGGAACCACCGGCCGCCTGCTGGCCGCCCTGGTCGCCGCCGGGGCGTTCGCGGCTTTCCTGTCCACCTCGTCCGGGCTGCTCACCAGCGTCGCCGGGGTGATCTCCACGGATGTGCTCGGCCGCGGATCGGTACGCGGCTTCCGGCTGGCCACGGTGATCGCCGGCGTGGTGCCGACGGTGCTCGCGCTGAACGTTTCAGGCTTGGACGTCTCCCAGGTCGTCGGGCTGGCGTTCGCCGTCGCCGCGTCCAGCTTCTGCCCGCTACTGGTGCTCGGCATCTGGTGGCGAGGACTCACCGACGCCGGCGCCGCCGCCGGGATCCTGGTCGGCGGCGGGGCCGCCGTCACCTCGGTGCTGATCACCGTGCTCGGCCCGCCACTGACCGGCTGGCCAGCCACGCTCACCGCCCAACCTGCCGCCTGGACGGTACCGCTGGCCTTCACGGTGATGTTCGCGGTCTCCCTGGCCACCCGCCGCCGTTCCCCCGCCGACGTCGGCCGCACCATGCTCCGCCTACACGCCCCCGACGCCCTCCGCCTGTAGGGAGGCCCCTATTGACGCCTGAGGTAGTAGAAGGGGCCCCCGGTCAACACGACGGGAGCCGGCATACACGACGGTAAGCCGGCCCGATCGTGGGCATCCGCCTCGGGGATGACCTGCGGATCGTCCGCTGGTGGGGCGGCATGCTGGGCGCGACCGGATACGGTCGGGCCCATGACTGGTGAACACCCGGCGCTGACGCTGCGCGGTCTGTCCAAGAACTTCGACGGCAGGATCGCGGTAGCCGGGTTGGACCTGGACGTGCCGGCCGGCTCCTTCTACGGGCTGCTCGGTCCGAACGGTGCGGGCAAGACCACCACCCTGTCGATGGCGGTCGGGCTGCTGCGACCGGACACCGGGACCGCCTGGGTGCTCGGGCACGACGTGTGGGCCGACCCTGTCGCCGCCAAGCAACTGCTCGGCGTCATGCCGGACGGGGTACGTCTCTTCGACCGGCTCACCGGGGGCGAACTGCTCGCGTACCACGGTCTGCTGCGCGGCATGGAGCCGACGGTGGTCGACCAGCGGGCGGCGGAACTTCTCGACGTGCTCGCACTCGCCGACGCCGGCCGCACCCTGGTGGTCGACTACTCGGCGGGCATGAGGAAGAAGATCGGGCTCGCCTGCGCGCTGCTGCACGGCCCCCGGCTGCTGGTGCTGGACGAACCGTTCGAGGCGGTCGACCCGGTCTCGGCGGCGCTGATCCGGGACATTCTGCAACGGTACGTCGGCGGCGGCGGAACGGTGGTCTTCTCCAGTCACGTCATGGAGGTCGTGCAACGCCTCTGCTCGCACGTGGCCATCCTCGCCGACGGCACCATCAAGCGGGTCGGCACGCTGGAGGAGGTACGCGGCGACCGCCTCTTGGAGGACGTCTTCGTCGAGGTGGTCGGCGGGCGCACCGCGACCGGCGAGGAGTTGGCGTGGCTGTCCCGGTGAACGCCCCGGCGAACCCGGTGCGGCCCGTCTTGACGCGGCACTTCGTCCGGCTCAAGCTGCGGGTGACGGGCAACAACTTCCGCGGGCAGAGCTGGCGGGTCGCGCTGTACCTGGTCGGTTCCCTCGTCGGGCTGTGGTTCGCGGTCGGTGCCTTCTTCGGTCTGGCCGCACCCGGACTGGCTGGCGAGGACCGGTACGCGTTGCTGGTCGCCGCGTTCGCCGGCGGGCTGACCGTACTCGGCTGGCTGCTGCTGCCCCTGGTCTTCTTCGGCGTCGACGAGACGCTCGACCCGGCCCGCTTCGCGCTGCTGCCGCTGTCCCGGCGCGCCCTCGTCACCGGGCTGTTCGCGGCGGCGTTGGTGAGCGTGCCCACGGTCGTGATGCTGCTGGCGCTCTCCGGGCTTGTCGTCACCGCCGGGATCTTCGGCGGCTGGTCCGCCGCCGCCGTCGCCACCATCGGGGTGATTCTCGGCCTGCTCCTGTGTGTCGCTGCGGCGCGGGCGGTGACCAGCGCCTTCGCCACGATGCTCCGATCCCGTCGGGTACGCGACCTGGCCGCCGTCCTGCTCGCGGTGGCCGCCGCACTGCTCGGGCCTCTGCAGATTTTCGGCCTGGCCGCGATCCTGGACGCCGACTGGGACCGGCTGGCCGGGGTGGCGACGGTGATCGGCTGGACCCCTTTCGGCGCTCCGTGGACCGCCGGCATCGACGTGGCCCAGGGCCGGGTATGGGCCGCGCCGCTCAAGCTACTGATCACCGCGGTGACGATCGTCGCGCTGCTGCTCTGGTGGTCGCGTTCACTGGAGTCGGCGATGGTCGGCGCGGCAAACTCCGGGTCGGCTCGGGCCAGGCCCGAGCCGACCGGAGGGGTGGTGACCCAACTCTTCCCCCGGGCAGCCGGCTGGCTGCGTCGGGACCGGTTCGGGGCGCTGGTCGCCCGGGAGGCCCGCTATTGGTGGCGGGACGCTAGACGACGCGCGAACCTGATCACCATTGCGGTAGTCGGACTCTTCGTACCGGTGATGGTCAACCTGGGTGGCCAGGGCTTCACGATCGACAGCGAGCAGGGCTTCACCTCCGCCGGCGGTTCGTCGCCGGTGCTGGTCAGCCTCTCCATGCTCTTCGTCGGGCTGCTCGCCGCGGTGACGCTGGCCAACCAGTTCGGCTTCGACGGCAGCGCGTACGCCGCGAACGTGGTGGCCGGTGTGCCCGGCCGCGTGGAGCTGCGCGCCCGGATGGTCGCTTTCTCCCTGTACGTGTTGCCCATGCTGGCGGTGGTCGCAGTGGTGATCGCGCTGGTGCTCGGCGAACCGGCCTGGATCGGGTTCATGATGGGCACGCTGCTCGCCACCTACGGCGCCGGGCTGGCGGTCAACTCGTTCGTGTCGGTGCTCGGCGGGTACGCGCTGCCGGAAACGAGCAATCCGTTCGCGATGAACAGCGGCGCCGGCATGGTCAAGGGGCTGCTGACCCTGGTGGCCATGCTCGCCACCGCCGCGATCGCCGTGCCGGTGGGGGTGGCCGCCGCGCTTCTTGGCGACGCCTGGCTGTGGCTGGGCCCGCCGCTGGGCGCCGCGTACGGTGTCGGCGCTGCGCTGCTCGGCGCGTATCTGGCTGGCGACGTGCTGGATCGCCGACTACCCGAACTCCTGGCGACGGTCACCCCCCGCCGCTGACACCGAAGCGTGTGGTGCCGATCGGGCGCCCACTTCTCCTGGTCGACCGCTCGTTCCGGCGGCCCGACTCGCCGTTCCACGAGCCGGTCTGTGGCCCGGAGTCGGCCGAGCGGGTCACAATGTTTCACGTGAATCATGAGTCGGGTGCCCAGATCCACCACAGCGACCCGTTCGCAGTGCCGGCGGGCCAACGATCGCCCGTACGCCGGTTCCGGGGTCGGCTCGCCGCGCCGGTGACGCTCTGGACGGCGCCCGGCCCGGCCGGGCTGACCGTGTCCTCGACCCTGGTGGCCGACGGGGAGCCGGGCCGGCTGCTCGGCCTGATCGACGCGGAGTCGGAGCTGTGGGCGGCGGTGGAGGAGGCTGACCGGTTCGCCGTGACGCCGCTCGGCCCGCCGCACCGGCAACTCGCCGACCGGTTCGCCGGTCTCTTCCCGTCGCCCGGCGGTCTGTTCGCCACCGGCACCTGGACCGACACCCCGTACGGGCCGGTACCCGAAGACGGCGGCGGCTGGGCCGGCTGCCGGCTCGACGGCGCGCGGGAGTACGGCTGGGGCCTACTCGTCGAGGCCACCATCGAACGGGTGGAGCTGGGTACGGAGGCCGGGCCGCTGCTGCACCACCGGGGCCGCTACCGCGAACTGACCGGAGCGCCGCTGAGAGATCAAGGCAATCTGTCCTTATAAGGTGACCGGTATGAAGGTTGAGCAGCGTTTCGGTCCCGGTCACCGCATCCTGGTCACCGGCGGTGCCGGCTTTGTCCCATCGCATCTGGTGGACTCCCTGATCGGACGCGGCTGCACGGTCGTCGTGCTCGACAACTTCGTCACCGGGGCGAAGGAGAACATCGCCCACCTGCTCGACATACCGACCTTCACCCTGGTGGAGGCCGATGTCTCCGACGGGCTGCCCGCCCATCCGGCCCTGGCCGAGCGGTTCGACGCGATTCTGCACATGGCCTCCCCGGCGAGCCCGACCGACTTCGAGAAGCTGCCGGTGGAGATTCTGCGGGTGGGCTCGGTGGCGACGCTGCACCTGCTGGAGCGGGCGACCGTCGACGGCGCCCGATTCCTGCTGGCCTCCACCTCCGAGGCGTACGGCGACCCGAAGGAGCACCCGCAACGGGAGACGTACTGGGGCAACGTCAACCCGGTCGGCATTCGCAGCGTGTACGACGAGGCCAAGCGTTTCTCGGAGGCCGCGACGATGGCGTACCGCCGCAGTCGGGGTGTCGACACCGCGATCGTGCGCATCTTCAATACCTACGGGCCGCGGATGCGCCCGGATGACGGCCGCGCGATTCCGACCTTCGTCTCCCAGGCGCTGCGCGGGGAGCCGATCACCGTGCACGGCACCGGCGACCAGACCCGCTCGATCTGCTACGTGGCGGATCTCGTCCGGGGCATCCTGCTGCTGCTGGACTCGACCGAGAGCGGGCCGGTGAACTGCGGCACCGAGCACGAGATGAGCATGCGGGAACTGGCGGAGACGATCATCTCGCTCTGCGAAAGCAAGTCCGAGGTGACCTATGTCACCCGCGCTGCGGACGATCCGGAGATGCGCCGACCCGATCTCACCCTGGCCCGCGCAGCGCTCGGATATGAGCCCGCCGTCACGCCGGAGGTGGGCCTGCAACGCACGATCGAACACTTCCGGGGCCGGATGGGGTAGCGGCCGGCGACATGGTGTGTTTGCCGCTCAGGGCGACACTGGCCGAGGCTGCGTACCCTGAGTTACATGTCAGCGAGTATCTCCGCCGCACTGCCGGCCATCCACCTGCGCCGCAACGCCGGGCGCGCGGCGGTGCCCGGTTCCGGGCGGGGCGGTGGCCGGGCCGTCCAGCCGAGCGAGACACGGCGGCAGCCCGGGTATCACGACGAGCCAACCCCGCCGCGCGGCTCTGGCGGCCCGCGCGGGCCGGTGGGACCGGGCCGACCCGGTGACGGTTCACCGCTGCGGGGGCCACGCCCGCGCTGGCGTCGCATCGCCCTGGTCGCCGGCGTCGCCGTGCTGGCGCTGGCGCTGATCTTCGGCACCGGCGCCTGGTTCTACGCCCGCAGTCTCGACAACAACATGGCCCGGACCGACCCGTTCTCGGAGATCACCGATGGCCGGCCGGCCAGGGCTGCGGACGGCGCGCTGAACATCCTGATGGTTGGCACCGACTCGCGGGATCCGGACGCTCCGATGGACCGGCCGGGCGAGTGGCGCGCCGACACGATCATCGTCATGCACATTCCCGCCGACCACTCTCGGGCGTACCTCGTCTCCATCCCCCGGGACCTGCACGTGCCGATCCCCGAGAGTGCCGGCGCCGGGTGTGAGACCGGCCAGCGTCGCAAGATCAACGCTGCGTTCGCGTTCGGCGGTCTCCCGCTGGCGGTACGCACTGTCGAGTGCTTCACCGACGTGCACATCGACCACGTGATGGCGATCGACTTCGCCGGGTTCAGGCAGGTCACCGACGCGCTCGGCGGGGTCGACCTTGAGGTGGAGCGGACGATCACCTCGATACACAAGCCGTACCGGGAGTTCGTAAAGGGCACCAATCACATGAACGGCGCCGAGGCGCTGGACTGGATCCGCCAGCGCAAGCAGTTCCCGGACGGCGACTTCGCGCGGATGCGCCACCAGCAGGAGTTCCTGCGGGCGCTGATGGACAAGGGTGCCAGCACCGGCACGTTGACCAACCCGAAGAAGCTCAATGACTTTCTCCGGTCGGTCACCGACGCCGTCACGGTGGATCAGGGCTTCTCGTTGACCGACATGGCCGTGCAGTTCCGCAATCTGCGCGGCGAGAACCTGACCTTCGTCACCAGTCCGCACCTGGGCAGCCGGACCATCGGCGGCGAGTCGGTGGTCGTCTCCGACCGGGAGAACGCGCTTGCCATGTACCGGGCCATGTCCGGGGACACGATGACCGAGTGGGTGAAGGCAAACAGGCAGTCGGGCACCGGCAACGGCTGAGTACCGAGGTTGACCGGCGGCGGTTCCCGAGACTGCGGGCCGCCGCCGTTCCAGCTGAAGGTCTCCTGTGAGCCAACCGCCGACCGTCCACCATGAACTGTACGTTCGGCCATTCCAGCAGGATGACGCGGCGAAGTACGCGAGCTGGCCGCCACACGAACTCGCCACCACGGGAATGCGTACGTAAAGTGTTGCCGCCCCCTCAATGCGAACACGAGCTGGAGCACGAATGCCGCCGGTTCAAAGCCCCCCCCTGCTCGAACCGCCCCGCGTGGCCGCCACTGTTCCTCCCAGCGGCAATGCCTCCGCCAAGCCGGGGAAGAAGGGGCGCACCCGACGCAAGGACCCACTCTGGGCCCGGCTCACCGTGATCTTCGGTGCTGCCTTGATGATGAGCAGCGGCCTGGCCATCGTCGGCAGTAAGGCGGTGATCAGTCAGGCGACCGGCAACATCTCCCAGCGCAACCTGCTCGGCGGCGCGGGCAAGACGAGCGCGGAGGGCGGCGCGGACCTCAAGGGCCCGATCGACATGCTGCTGCTGGGCGTGGACGCCCGGGAGCGGTGGGCCGCCGACGACGTACGGGCCGACAGCATCATCGTGCTGCACATCCCGGCCACTCACGACCAGGCGTACCTGATCTCGATCCCCCGTGACACCGAGGCACGGATACCGGCCTTCTCCGAGACCGGCTACCGGGGCGGCGTAGAGAAGATCAACGCAGCCTTCCAGGCGGGTGCCCAGAATGGCGGCGGCTGGGAGGGCGGCGCCCAGTTGATGGCGCAGACCATCAAGGGCATGACCGGCGTCAGCTTCGACGGCGCGGCGATCATCAACTTCGGCGGCTTCAAGAACGTCATCGACGCTCTCGGCTCGGTGCGCATCTGCCCGAAGCAGGAGGTCAAGTCGATCCACATGTCGTACGTCGACGGCGAGCCGATGTGGAACGCCGACGCCAAGAAGACCGGCAAGACCAGGACCCCGGTGGTGCACAAGAAGGGCTGCCAGGAGATGGAGGGCTGGGCCGCGCTCGACTTCTCCCGCCAGCGGTACGGTCTGAAGAACAGCGACTACGACCGCCAGCAGAACCAGCAGCAGCTGATCAAGGCGATGGCGAAGAAGGCCACCCAGGAGGGCACCCTGACCAACCTGGGCAAGCTGAACGGGCTCATCAAGGCCGCCGGAAAGGCGTTCATCCTGGACACCGGCAGTGTGCCGGTGGCGGACTTCGTCTTCACCATGCGCGGGGTCACCGGCAACGAGTTGATCATGCTGAAGACCAACAGCGGCACGTACAACGGCAACGACAACGGCACCGAGGCGCTCAGCGAGCAGACCCTGGACATGTTCCGCGCGGTCAGGCAGGACAAGCTGGCGGAGTTCGTCTTCTACAACCCCGAGGTCATCTCCTCCCGGAAGTGACCCGTCACGGCCAGCGGATGTCAAAGAAACGTCGTCACCCTCGGTGAGCTTTCCGTAGCCTGAAATGAGCAGGTTTCATATCTGCGACGGGGGGACGTCACGGCCAGGAGGGCGCGCGAGGACGCGAAGCGGACACCGGACGGTGGACCCGGGCGTCCGCGCTGGCCCCGCGTGCTGCTCGGCATCGGGCTGGCGGTGGTACTGCTCGCCGCCGCCGCCGTGGTCGGCCTGCGGATGCTCGCAGACCGGTACGAGCGCACGATGGCCCGGGAGCACCTGCTCGACCCGAGCGCCCGCGCCGACCGCACCGACCTCGACGGTCCCCTCAACTATCTACTCGTCGGCTCGGATCGGCGACCCGGTGACAGCAGCGCAGAGCAGCGCACCGACACCATCCTGATCGTGCACGTACCGAAGGGCCTGCGCGAGGGCTACCTGATCTCCGTGCCGCGCGACCTGCTGGTCGCCATTCCACCCGGCGGCGGCTACCCGGGCGGCGAGGACAGGATCAACACCGCCTACGAGTACGGCGGCGGCGGTCAGGCCGGCGCGCACCTGCTCTCGGCCACCCTGAACCGACTCACCGGAATCCGCTTCGACGGTGCCGCCCTGGTCGACTTCGCCGGCCTCCGCAGCGTGATCGACCTGCTCGGCGGGGTGAACATGTGCGTACGGGACGAGGTGCGCTCGATCCACACCGACCGCATCTTCCACCCTGGCTGCCAGCGGATGGGCGGCGCACAGGCGCTGGACTACGTACGCCAACGCTACGACCTGCCCGGTGGCGACTACGACCGGCAGACCCATCAGCAGCAGTTGCTGGGGGCAATGCTCGAACGCGCCAGCGAGACCCGGTTGCGCACCGACCCCGTACAGGTCCACCGGCTGATCCAGGCCGTCGGGAAGTCACTGACCATGGACACCAACGGGGTACCGGTAAAGGATCTGCTGCTCGCACTGCACGGTCTCGCCACCGACGGGTTGCGCGGTGTGCAGGTGCCGTCCTACCCGCAGACCATCGACGAGGTTTCCTACGTCCGCCTGGACAACGGGGGAGATGGCCTGTTCGAGGCGGTACGCGGCACGCACATGTCGCAGTGGGCCGGCGCCCATCCCCGCTGGGTCACCAGAATCTGACCCGCCCGCAAGGGACTCTCCCGCGACGCCGCCATCCGGTCGCCGGGAGCACCGCGACGAGGTCCTAGGCTTGGTACCCGTGTTCGGACCTCAGATACCCACCGTGACCATTTCCGAGATCACCGATGAGACCTACCTGCTCGACATCCGGGAAGACGACGAGTGGGCCGCCGGACACGCGCCCGGCGCACACCACCTGCCGATGATGGAACTGCCGGCCCGTCTGGCCGAGGTACCGACCGACCGGGACGTGGCCGTCATCTGCCGATCCGGCGGGCGCTCCGCCCAGGTGGTCGCGTACCTCCTGCGCAACGGCTGGGAGCAGGTGCACAACGTGGCGGGCGGGATGGGTGACTGGGACGCCGCCGGGCGGCCGGTGACCGGCTCCGACGGGCGACCCGGCCGGGTCCTGTAGGACCGACGGCGATGGACGGACCCCTCGTCTTCGCGCACCGGGGCGCGTCGTACGACCTGCCGGAACACACCCTCGCCGCGTACCTGCGCGCCCTCGACGAGGGCGCCGACGGGCTGGAGTGCGATGTCCGGCTGACCCGCGACGGGCACCTCGTCTGCGTACACGACCGACGGCTCGACCGGACCAGCAACGGCCGCGGGCTGGTCAGTGCCCGAAGCCTGGCCGAACTGGAACAGCTGGACTTCGGCTCCTGGCACCCGGGCGGCACACCGGCCGAGGGCGACGAGGTGCTCGACGACTCGCACACCCGCCTGCTCACCTTCGAACGCCTGCTGCAGGCCGTACTCGCCGCCGGCCGGTCCGTCCGGTTGCTGGTGGAGACGAAACACCCGTCCCGGTACGCCGGTGATGTGGAGCGCAAGCTGGTCGCCCTGCTGCGCCGGTACGACCTGGCCGAACCACGCCCCGGCGCCCGGGTACGGGTCACCGTGATGTCCTTTTCCGCGCTGGCCGTACGCCGGATGCGGACGCTGGCACCCGCGCTGCCGACGGTACTGCTGCTGGAGCTGCTGCCCCGCTGGATGCGGCTGGGTCGGTTGCCGTTCGGCGCCGTCATCGCCGGGCCGGGCATCGCGCTGGTGCGGGCCCGCCCCACGCTGGTGCCGGCACTGCGGGCGGCCGGCATCCAGGTATACGTCTGGACCGTGAACGAGCCGGCCGACCTCGACCTCGTGCTGGCCGCCGGGGTGGACGGCGTGATCACCGACCGTCCGGCGCAGGCCCTGAACCGGTTGGGTCGGTGAGACCGCCCGGGGGTGCCCGGGACGTGGACGGCGGTGCACACTCGGGTCATGCCGGACCGTACCGACTACTCGGCTCTCATCGCCGGACAGACCACTGTCATCGACTTGATCAACTCCGGTGAGGCGGGTCTGCCGATCCTTAACCAGCTGCTCCGGATGGCCCAACCGGCGCTCGGGGCGGCAGGGATGGCGTTCGTGGAGTTCGCACCCAGCGGCGGCCGGGTGATCGCCGCCACCGGGGCCGCCGAATGGACCGTCGGCCGGCCACTGCCGGCAAACGACCCGGTCACCGTCTGCCTGCTGGCCGGTCCCCGGGTGCAGTGTGTACGGACCGACAAGTTCACCAACCAGCTCGCCACCGAGTTGTCCGATCGTGGTCTGCGGCGAATGGTCGTCTGCCGGGCCGAGATCGGCGGTCACGCCGTCGGCAGCCTGCACGCCCTGTATCGAGCCGGTGACGAAGAGCCCAGCCCCGAGCAACGCGAGGTGGTCAACTACCTCGGGTCATGCATCGCCCACATGTACGGCGACCAGAGCGGCCTGCCGGTGCACGGCGACGGCCCGGTGGTGGCGGCCCTCGCCGACGGACTGGCCGTGGTCGACCGGGACGCCCACGTCCGACTCTGGAACCCGGCCGCCGCCGAGGTGACCGGGCGCCCGTTCGCCGAGGCGATCAACCAGCCGCTGCCGTTTCCGCTTCCACCGTCCGGGCAGGTCCTCGATCACCGACTACCGGACGGGCGCTGGCTGCGGATCACCTCGGGCGAGTTGCCCAGCCCCGGCGGTCTCCGGGTGGTCACCTTCCGGGACATCAGCGACCAGCAACGCCACGACCACGAACGGGACCTGTTCGTCGCGGTCACCAGCCACGAACTACGCACCCCGGTGACCGTCATCAAGGGGTACGCCGACACCCTCACCGACCACTGGGAGTCGCTCAGCGAGCCCGAACGGCGACAGGCGGCCCGGGTCATCGGCCAACGGGCCAACGAACTGGCCCGGCTGCTCGACCGGCTGCTCTCCTCGGCGGCCGAACAGTGGCCGGGCGACGGGCCGCCCGTTCCGTTCGACCTGACCGGGACGCTGCGGGCGGCGGTCTCCGAACTGCCTACGGAGTTGCGCCGCCGAACCACCCTCCACCTGCCGGCCGAACTACCCAGGGCGGTGGGACACCGGCAGAGCCTGGCCACCGTGCTGACCGAACTGGTCACCAATGCCGGCAAGTACTCCCAACCCGGCTCAAAGATCGACATCAGCACGGGCGCAGACGGCCAGACCGTCTGCTTCAGGGTCAGCGACCGTGGCATCGGGGTCCGCCCGGAGCACGTCGAACGGGCCTTCGACCAGTTCTGGCAGGGCGACTCCGGAGACCGGCGTCGCTATCCCGGCACCGGTCTCGGTCTCTATCTCGTCCGCCGGATCGTTGAACAGCAGAATGGCTGGGTATTCCTTCGGCCGAGGACAGGTGGCGGTACGGTCGCTGAGGTACGGCTGCCCCGCTGGTGACGGTGCGGATCACCGGGGCGGAAGAGGGGCGGAAGTGGCGACGGGAGCAGTCGAACGCGCGTGGTGCGTGGTGGTTCCGCATCACGCCAGCGGTACGCGGGCGGCCCGACGCCGGCTCGCCGCCGAACTGGCCGACGCCGTCACCCCGGCGGCGCTGGCGGATCTGGTGGCGGTCCTGGCCGAACTGGTCGGCAACGCCGTCCGACATGCCGAGCCGCTGCCGGGTGGGGTGGTCCGGGTCGCCTGGCGACTGCGGACGACGCCCGACGGGGCGCAGATCCGGCTTCAGGTCACCGATGGAGGCGCGGCCGGCGGCCCACGGCTCCGCCCGACCAACGCGGACGCGGCCGACGGTCGTGGCCTGCACATCGTCTCCGGCCTGGCCAGCCGCTGGGGCGTGGACCGGGACGGCCTCGGCCAGAGCGTGTGGGCGGACTTCGACCCGGTCCCCGACCGGCCGGGCCTGGTGACCACCGGCTGAGTCGACGCCGACTGCCTGCTCGTTGCGTCGGCAGGGGCGGGTCCTGCCCCACCGCCCGGGCCGGGGCCTCTAGGCTGTCTCGCCGTGAGCAAGCGTCGAAAGAATCAGCGGGCCACCGTACCGACGGTCAAGCGGGAGAAGGTCCGGGACGTCTTCGTCCCGCGTCCCTTCGAAGGGTTGGCCGACGAGCCCGAGTGGATCGCGCTGCGGGAGCTGGTGCCCGCGGCCTCCGCGCCGCTGCGGCTCACTCCGGCGCTGGTCGACGAGTACGGCGACCGGCCGATCACGCTGACGACCGTGCTGCCGATGGCGGCCTCCGCGATGAGCCGAGAGGACGGTCACGTCCTGGTCGGACTCCAGCGCCACCAACAGTCTGGTGACGTATCCCGTGACCTGGCCGAGTCGCTGCTCTGCGCGCTGCGGACCGCCGCCGGCTCGCCGGTGGCCGTGCCACCGCTACCGGGCCCAGGGCCCCGGCTGCAGGACATCCTGGTCGACGGTCCGCTGGAGATCACCCTGCACGAGGATTTCGGGTTTTGGCTCGCTCCGGCCGCCGCCGGGGACCCGAACGTGCAGGCGTCCCTGGAGCGGGCCAACGCGGCCATCTATCCCACCGAGCGGCTGGCCGCCGGACGGGCAGCGTACTGGTGCCGGGTACCGGAGAAGGCGCATGTCCGCTGGGTGCTGCCGGAGGCCGAGGAGGCCGCGCTGGACGCTCTGGCCCGGCTCAGCGCGGCCGGCTCGCTGGCCCTCGGTGAGGGCACGAAGTTCGCCGGGATGTTCCGCGCACACGGTCGGCTGGTGCCGGTCTGGGATCTGCCCGACGAGGCCCCGGCCGGCGACTGGGAGCACCAGGTGGCTGACTTCGCCACCCGCTACGACGAGGCCCTGACGGAGACGGGTCGTCCGCTCGATGCCGCAGCCCGGCGATCCCGGCAGGGGTTGCTCGGTCGCCAGCTGACCCTGCGCTGATCTCCGCCCGCCGGTGGTGTCAACAAGGGACCCCTGCTCTACCTCAGGCGTCAGGAAGGGGCCCTTCCTCACTCCCGCAGCAGTGGGCAGGACATGCAGCGCGGTCCGCCCCGGCCAGAGCCCAGCTCGGAGCCGGCGATCGGGATGAGTTCGATGCCAGCCCGCTCCAACTGCGCGTTGGTTTCGACGTTGCGCTCGTAGCCGACGCAGAGTCGGGGCGCCAGCGCCAGCGTGTTGTTGCCGTCGTCCCACTGTTCCCGCTCGGCGGTCACCGGGTCGAGACCGGTGTCGATCACCCGTAGCTGATCCAGGTCCATCGCGTCGGCGGCCGCCCGCAGGAACGGTGCCGGACCGTCCACCCGCGGGTCGTCGCCGTCCGTTCCGGCGATGACGGTGTAGGCCGACAGCGTGCTGGCGACATTCGGGTACATCAGCACCGCATCGGCGTCGACCATGGTGCAGATCGTGTCCAGGTGCATGGTCGCCCGCTCCTGCGCGATAGGGACGACCAGGATGGTGTGGGCCAGTCCGGCCGCGAAGACCTGGCGGGCGAGCCGTTCGGCGCCGGCGGGCGTGGTCCGCTCACCCACCCCCACAGCAAGCACCCCGGGGGCCAGCAGCAACACGTCGCCGCCCTCCAGGTGCTCCAGGCCCGGCCGGTACACGAACTCTGTGCCGGCGAACCGTGGGTGGTACCGGTAGATCGCGTCGGTCAGCGTGGTTTCCCGGCGGCGGGCGGGCATCGCCAGGCTCGTCACGCCCACCCGATTCCCGATCCACAGTGACGAGTCGCGGGTGAACAACAGGTTTGGCAGCGGATCGACGATGAAGTCGTGGCGGTCCATCAGGGTGTAGACGAGACCGCCACGGTGGTCCCGGTGCAACCGCAACTCCTCGTGGGCCAGGCCGGCGACGAGGACACCGGCGAGCGCGGCCGGGTCGAGGTACGTCAGGTGCGTGGCGACCCGGCCGCGCAGGGTGTCGCCGAGCCGGGGCGAGTCGAGCACCTGTCCGGTGAGTTCGGCCCGGGCGTCCACCACGGCCAGAACCTCGGTGAGCAGGTCGGTCAGGTAGAGCACCTCGACGCCGCGCCCACGAAGCGCTTCGGCGAAGGCGTCGTGCTCCTCCTGCGCTCGACCTACCCAGGGGATGGCGTCGAAGAGCAGCGAGTCGTTGTTGCGTGGGGTGAGCCGGGCGAGTTCCGGCCCCGGCCGGTGCAGCAGCACCGTTCCGAGCCGGCCGACCTCACTGTCCACGTAGTGGCTCATTCCCGCAGCGTAGGGCAGAGTTTGGCGGTATCCGGTAAAAGAACCGTGGATGAATATGGCATTCATCCACAGTCATTCCGGCGCTCCGGCTTGCCGACCACCGGGTCCGGCAACGTAGGGTAGTGAGAACGTAACTTCGAGGGACCTTTTGCCGGAGGTCGCGATGACTGTCTTCCCCGCTCGTCGAGCCGTACCGTCTGCCCGGGCGCTGCCGCCCGTGGCGGTGCCGCACCCCCGGGTCGAGGCGCCAGAGGTGGTCGCGGCCCCACGCCCGTCCCCGCTTGAGTGGGCCCGGCGCCGCCGGGCCGAGCGGGGTGCCCGACGCCTGGAGGCGGCAGGGGCGCGCGCGCTCGGCCAACTCGACCACCTCGGGCCGGCATGGCACGTGATCGACTGGCCCCGCACCGACGCCGCCGACGCCATGCTCGACGACGAGGACAACCGCGCCGGTTTCCTCGCCATCGGCCCGAGCGGACTGTTCGCTGTCACCATTGCCGACCACGGCCGGGCCCGCGTCCTGGTCGCCGGTGACGTGGTGCAGATCAACGGAAAGCGCCCGCCCTACGTGGCCGAGGCCCGCCGCGACGCCCGGCGCGCCAGCAAGGCGCTGACCGCCGCGGTCGGCCATCCGATCCCGGTGACGCCGGTGCTCACCTTCGTGGGTTCGGGGGTGATCAGCGTCTACGGGCTGCCCAAGGACTGCCTCATGGCGACCCACCGGGAGCTCGACCGGCTGCTTGTGGCGGCTGGCAACCGGATCAGCCCGACCACCGCCGAGAAGCTGTCCCGGGTGGCGCAGCACCCGGGCACCTGGGCGAGTGGCGGCCACCCGCCGGCGGCGGACTACCGGTGGTACGAGGACGGCCGAACGGCCGCTGACAAGCCGGCCGGCCGGCGGTAACGTCTGCGGCGACGGCTCGCGGCCGGACGACGGCTCAGCTCCGCCGTCCCCGCACCGTCGCCGACCGGGCACTGATCCGCACCGACGGCCCCAGACGTCCAGCACGGTCGGCGGTCGCTGCCGCGACCGGCTAGCGTGGACGTACCGTCGGTGTGCATAGGAGGCTCGGTGGCCCACGTCGAACTCTCGCTCTCTGAAGTGTTCGTGCCCTCCGGGGGGACACCAACAGAGCAGGAGTACGACAACATCGAGCGGTGGTCGGCCACCGTGTCCAGCGCGGACGAGCCCTGTCTCCTCATCGACTCCCAGACTCTGGTATTAGCCGTCTCTGCCACCGGTTGCGAACTGCTCCGGCTGGGCGTACCGGAGGACGTGATCGGGCTCCCGCTGCTCGACGGCAGGCTACGGCTGCTGGACTTCACCGCCTACCGGGGCGAGTTGGCGGTGCCCGAGATCGACAAGATCCCACCGCTGTTGGCGCTGACCTCCGGCCGCTTGGCGCGTGGACTGCTGCGGATCGAGGCGGCTGAGGAGGGCTCCCCGGACGCCACCGTCGACGCCATCTCCACACCGGTGCTCGTCAACGGCAACGTAGCCGGCTCGCTCACCTTCTTCTCCGAGGTCTGACCTGACACCCATCCCGCCCCGCCGTGCCGAGGCCCGACCGCCGCCCGATGCTGCTGCCGGAGCTCGGCGGCTGGTCGCCGTCGTGGCACTGGCCGCACTTCTGTCGGGCTGCGGCGAGCCTCCGGAGGTACGCGACGGCTCCCCGGGCCTGCCCACGCGGGCGCCCACCACTACGCCGAGCGTGTCGGCCACTCCGACGGCTCCGCCGGTCGTCGGGCTGCCCGGTCCCAACAGCCCGACGGCCGACCCGGGTCTGGTAGCGGTCGCCTGCGCGGGCGACCCTTCGGCGCAGCAGATCATCAATCTGGTTCGTGGCCGTGGCGGACTACTCTCCCAGAACACGAAGGTCACCGCCCGCACCGGCCCGCTCTGCGCCGCAGGATGGCAGTTCACAATCCTCGACGTGGCCGGATACGAACCACTCCAGGTGGTCACCCGTGATCGGGCTGGTACCCTGCGCCTGGTCACCGCCGGCACCGACGTCTGCACGGCCGAGGTTCGGGTGGCCGGCCCCGCCGGCATCCAGACCCTGGCCTGTGGAAGCGACGGCGCCCTGCCGGTACCGCAGTAGCGATGCCATCGCCTGCTGAGGCGGCACCGTCGCCCACGCCGGCCGGCTCGTCGCCGACGTCGAGTGCGTAGGCTGGACGCATGCCGGGAACGCCGCCCACCCGTTTCGTGTACCTCGGGCCCGAGGGCACCTTCGCCGAGCAGGCGCTACGCACCGTGCCCGCCGCCGAGCGGGGCAGCCGTACGCCGGCCCGCAGCGTGGGCGAGGCGCTGGAGGCCGTACGTGCCGGGGATGCCGATGCCGCCCTGGTCCCGCTGGAGAACTCGATCGGCGGTGCCGTCGGTGTCACCCTCGACGAACTGGCCGAGGGTGAACCACTGGTGATCACCCGAGAGGTGATCCTGCCGGTGGAGTTCGTGCTCGGCACGCGGTCGGGAACCCTCCTGCCTGCGATCGGCAGCATCGCCGCCCACCCGCAGGCATCCACCCAGTGCCGCGGCTGGTTGCGGGCCCACCTGCCCGACGCGGTCGTGGTGGATGTGCTCTCCAACGGAGCGGCGGCGGCCGGCGCCGCCAACAGCGAGTACGACGCGGCGATCTGCGCCCCGATCGGCGCGGCCCGGCACCGGCTGGCCGTGCTGGCCGACAAGATCGCCGATCACCCCGACGCGGTGACCCGATTCGCCCTGCTGTCCCGGCCCGGGCCGCCGCCGCCACCGACCAGCGACGACGTGACGTCGCTCGCCGTCTACATCGCGCACGACCGGGTGGGCGCGCTGCTGTCCGTGCTGATGGAACTCGCGGTCCGGGGCGTAAACCTGACCCGGATCGAGTCCCGGCCTACAGGCGAGGCGCTCGGCCGGTACGTGTTCTTCCTCGACTGCACCGGCCATGTCGCCGATGTCCGGCTCGGTGAGGCGTTGCAGGGGTTGCACCGGGTCTGCGCCGGCGTGCGGTTCCTGGGCTCGTATCCCCGGCACCGGTGGGGCGGCATGACGGGCGAACGCCCGGTGGCCGCCCCGGCCGGCCTCGCCGACACCGACTACACCGACGCCGCCGCCTGGCTCGCCCGGCTTCGGGTGGGCGAACTGACCTGACCGGCCATGGCCGGGGTCGGACTCACCGGAACAGGCCGCCGAGCATGCCGCCCTGGTCCTGCTGTCCGCTGCCCATGATCGGCGGTTCCTCGGAGGGCTGCACGACCACGAAACCGTGCCCGGCGAAGCTCATCGTGTACGCCTCACCGGTGGTGCGGCCGAGCAGTGTGCCGAGGCCGAGCTGGTCCGCCCGGTGGTAGCCGGTCTGGAGGGCAGCCGACCAGCAGACGGCCGACTGCGGGTCGACGTAGGTGGGCGCGTCCACATTGAGCACGACCGGGGTGCCACGGGTGGTGACGGCGATCCTGCCGTGTCCGGTGAAGACGCAGTTGAACAGGCCGGACGAGGCCATGCCCGCCCCACCGGCCATCTTGATGTCGTAACGCAGGGTGGAGTCGAAGGCCAACACGCTGGAGCCGTTGATGGAAAGCGCATCGCCCGGCTCCAGGTCGATGACGTGTACGTCCTTGGCGAAGTCGGCGAGGAAGACGTCCCCGCGACCGGTGAGCTTCATCAACGGCACACCCTCGCCGGTCAACTTCTGCTTGAGGAAGTTACCCAGCCCGCCGGAGCCGAGCGCCTGGAACTGCACCTCCCCCTGGTACGCCACCATCGACCCGACCCGGGCCATCGCCTCGCCGTTCAGCTCGATTTTCAACATCTTGGAGTTCTGTAGCCGCATGCCGGGCTGTCCCGACTCTCGCTCCAGATTCGCCGCCGAGAACAATTCGCTGCGCAATGGGTTCCTCCGTACTCGCCGTTCCTGGTCGAGACGGTAGAACCGGGCCGCAAGAGTGACGTCGGGCGGAGTCGTCAGCCCCAGCCCAGTTCGTGCAGGCGGGCATCGTCGATGCCGAAGTGGTGGGCGATCTCGTGCACCACTGTCACGGCCACCTCGTCGACGACGTCGTCGTCCGTGTCGCAGATGCGCAGGATCGGATTCCGGTAGATCAGGATGCGGTCGGGCAGGACACCGGCGTAGTCCCATCCCCGGTCGGTCAACGCGTGTCCCTCGTAGAGGCCGAGAAGATCCTCACCGGGAGGCGGGTCGTCCTCCACCAGGATCACCACGTTGTTCATGAGGGCCAGCAGCTCTTCCGGAACCTCGTCGAGCGCCTCCCCCACCAGTTCTTCGAAACGCTCCCGCTCCATCTCGACCGCCACGCCGCCATTCTCCCCCAGCCAACCCGCGATCTTGCACTACCGGTTCCGGTAAGTAGCCACGAAAGACACATAACGGAAGCCACAAGTGCAAGATCGACGGCAGGTCGACTTGGGGGATCAGGAGGTGAGGCGGGCGGTGAGGGTGATCTCGGCACCGGGCGACAGCAGGCGGGAGATCGGGCAGTTCTGCTTCGCGGTGCCGGCGATCTTGGCAAACTGCGCCTCGTCGATGCCGGGCACCGCGCCGACGGTCTCCAGCTCGATCCGGGTCACGGTCATCCCCGCGTCGGTCTTGTCGAGGTGCACCTTCGCGGTTGTCTCCACGGAGGTCGGCGTCGTGCCGGCGTCGGCGAGCGCCTTGGAGAAGGCCATCGAGAAGCAGCCCGCGTGCGCGGCGCCGATCAACTCTTCGGGGTTGGTGCCCTCCCCCTCCTCGAACCGGGACCTGAAGGAGTAGTTCCCCTCCATCCCGCCCTTGCCGGTGCGGATCGAGCCGGCCCCCTCGGTGAGGTTGCCCTGCCAACGTGCGGAAGCGGTACGGATAGGCATGTGCCTGACGCTAGCCCACCGGGCGTCGCCAGGCGACCGACCGCCTCGGCTGAGGCATCCGCAGTTCCTCGGCACGGCCTACCGGCTGTGTCATGATGCGACACGGACCCGCACGGCGCGGCGGGCGCGGCGTCCGGGCCACCAAGAAAGGGTGAGCGAGTTGACCCACGACCTCCCCATCCCCCGTCAGGACGACCGCTCCGAAGGCGCCACCGTCGTCGAGTGGGGCGCGGCGGACGGGTCGACCACGACCGGCCGGCTCAGCCGGGCGTTCTCCGGTCTCGGACGTGATCGCCGGGTACCGGTGCTGCTGGCGGGCCTCGGAGCGGTGGCGGCCCTCGCGTCGCTGCTGGGCGAATGGTCGACGATCACCATTCCGAACGCCGGCCCCGAGCCGGCCACACCGCTCGTGGTGACCAGCGGCGTGTCCGACATCGGTGGCCTGGGCACCGGGTACCTGGTCGGGCTCCTCGCGCTCGGCGGCGCGGTGGCACTGGCGCTGCAGGGCACCGCCACGATACGCACCAACGCGCGGGTGGCGGGCCTGGCACTGGCCGCAGGCATGCTCGCCCTGCTGGTGGCGACGCTGTCCTCGATCGACGACGCGGCCCGGCGGGGTGTCTTCTATTCCAACGATCCGGGCTTTGCGGTCGAGCAGGGCCGGGGCCTGCTCGTCGCCTTCGTCGCCGTCGGGCTGTTCGCCGCCGCGCTCATCCGGGTCGCGTCCGAGCCGGCCGGTCCGCAGCCCGAACCAGCCACCGAGCCGGACGAGGCGGGCGGATGGCGCCGCCGGCGGGACCGCCGCCGATCCCAGGACGAGGAGTTGGACGAGAGGCGTCCGCCGGCCGACATCACCGTCGCACCGACGGTGCCTTTCGCCCGCGAGGCACCGACCGACTGAGCTGACCCCCGGCGGCCTCGACGCGCCACCTGTCCGGTCTACTGTCGGCCGGGTGAGAGTCACCTCCGATGCGTCGCCCGTTGGCATCCGATTCGCCTGGAAGCCATGGTTGCGACCGGTTCTGCGAGGTACGGTTGCTGCCCGCCGTCACGCTGGGGCTTCCAACCGGCGCTCCGGCTGGTCGCGACGGCGGCGGGCGAAGGAGGAACGATGACGCGCCCGGGCCTGCCCAAGCTGATCGCCACCGACCTAGACGGGACGCTCGTCCGCAGCGACGACACCGTATCGGCGTACACCCACGAGGTTCTCGACCGGGTGCGCGCCGCCGGCATACCGGTGGTGGGTGCCACCGGTCGCGGTCCCCGGCTGACCGAACTGACCCGCAACGACATCCGCGCCGCGGACTTCCTGGTGCTCGCCGGCGGTGGCCGGGTGGTCGACCAGAGCGACCCTACCGGGCCGGTGGTGCTTCGCGACGAACGCCTCTCCAGCCAGGTGCTGACCGTCCTGCTGGCCGACCTGGAAGCCGCGGTCGGCCCGCTGACGGTGATGGTCGAGGCGTCCGACGAGCACGAAGCCCCGCTCTGGGGCGACTACCACCCGGCCTGGCCCTACCAGGACCGCTTCGAGGTGCGTACCCGCGCCGAATGCCTGGCCGGCGACGTGATCAAGGCGTTCGCGCGGACCGCCGACCACCACGTGGACGAGTTGCTGGCCACCGCCCGGGAGATCATCCCGCCGCACCTGGCCACCCTCACCCAGGCCGGGCTCGGCTTCGTCGAGATCTGTCCGCCAGGGGTGGACAAGGCGACCGGCCTCAGCGTGGTCGCGCAGAGCCTCGGCGTGGACCCGGCCGACGTACTGGTCTTCGGTGACATGCCGAACGATCTGCCAATGTTCGAGTGGGCGGGCTGGGGCCGGGTGGCCGTCGCCAACGCCCACCCGAGTCTGCGCGCCTTGGCCGACGACGTGACGCTGCGCAACGACGACGACGGGGTGGCGGTCTACCTCGACCGGCTACTGTCCCGGTGATGGATGGGACACCACGCCTGATCGCCAGCGACATCGACGGGACGCTGCTCCGCGACGACCACACGCTCAGCGCCCGCACGGCCGCCGTGCTGGCCCGGATCTCCGCCCGGGGCACGCCGGTCGTGCTGGTCACCGGCCGGCCGATCCGCTGGCTGAAACTGGTGTACGACCAGCTGGCCGCGCCGCTGCCCGCCGTCTGCGCCAACGGCGCGGTGGTCTACGACCCGGTCGCCGACGAGGTGCTGCGCGCCGACCCGCTGGCACCGGAGCTGCTCGCCGAGGTGGTTCGCCGGCTGCGGGCCGAGGTGCCCGAGGTGAGTCTGGCGGTCGAGGTGGTCGACAGCCGGCAGATGCGGCACGAGGCGCACTACCCGCTGCGGTGGGACGCCGACGACGAGGCGATCCGGGCCGTGGAGACCGCCGAGGAGCTGCTGTCGGCGCCGGCGGTGAAGCTACTGGCGCGAGCCGGAGAGCAGGACCCGGACCGGTTCACCCAGTTGATTGCCGCTGCCCTCGTGGGCCTGGCCGAGGCCACCCACTCCTCGCACTCCGGGCTGGTGGAGATTTCCGCGGCCGGCGTGACGAAGGCGGCCGGGCTGGCCTGGTACTGCCACCGGCTCGGTGTTGACGCCACCGATGTGCTGGCCTTCGGCGACATGCCCAACGACGTACCGATGCTGACCTGGGCTGGCCGGGCGGTGGCGGTGGCGAACGGTCACCCGGCGGTGCTGGCCATCGCCGACGAGGTCGCCTCGGCGAACTCCGTCGACGGGGTGGCGACGTACCTGGAAAAGGTCTTCGGCGCGGACTGACCGTCCGGCGTGCGGCACGCAGCCCGCCGGCCGCACGCCGGAGGGGTCAGAGGTACTGGCCGGTGCTGTGCCCCTCCGCGCCCGGCTGGCCGATGTCCGGCATGCCCGGCAGCACCGCCCCGGCAGGCCCGCTGGGAAGCGCCTGCCGGCCAGAACGCATCTGCTCAAGCTGCACCCGGGCCGCCATCTGCTGGGCCACCAGGGCTGCCTGGATGCCGTGGAAGAGCCCTTCCAGCCAACCGACCAGCTGGGCGTGGGCGATCCGCAGCTCGCCCTCACTGGGCGCCTGGTCCTCGGCGAACGGCAGCGACAGCCGCTCCAACTCCTCGCGCAGCTCGGGAGCCAGCCCCTCCTTCAGCTCGACGATCGACCTTTCGTGGATCTCACGCATCCGGTGCCGGCTGGCGTCGTCCAGCGGAGCCGCCTTGACCTCCTCAAGCAGCTGCTTGATCATGCTGCCGATCCGCATCACCTTGGCCGGCTGCTCGACCAGGCGTGACGGATCCTCGCCGGCCCCATCGTCGGTCTGCACGGTGCCGACGGGCCGACCATCCGGCCCGACCACCACCACCGTTCCGGTGTGCCCGGTGCCGTCCCGGCCGGGCTCGTCGTTCTCTCCAGCGGAGCGCGCTTCGGTCATGCCCTCCATCTTTACCCAGTGCCCCGGTTCGGCGCCCGTCGGCCCGGCGATCACCCAACCGCCGGTCATCCGGCTCCCGCCCGACGGGTGACCGCGCTACCGTCGCCGGATGCCCTCCGATCCCCGCGCGGTGCTGACCCGCCCCACGCCCGTGCCGGACGTGACCGTCGCCTACGGCGAGCACCCCGACCAGATCGCCGACCTGCGCCGGCCGGCCGGCTACGGCCCACCCCGACCGCTGGTGGTCGTGGTGCACGGCGGCTTCTGGCGCGCGGAGTACGACCGGCGGCACACCGACCCCCTGGCGGCTGCGCTGGCCGCGATCGGGTACCCGGTCGCCCAGCTGGAGTACCGGCGGACCGGACAGCGCGGCGGTGGTTGGCCCGGCACCCTCACCGACGTGCTCGCCGGGGTGTCCGCGCTGCCCCGGTTGGCCGACGCCGCACTGCCCGGCCGGGTCGCGCCGGTGGGACAGGTGCTGGTCGGTCACTCGGCGGGCGGGCACCTCGCCCTGTACGCGGCTGCCCACGCGCCGGGCGCCGTCGGCGCGGTGCTGGCTCTCGCCCCGGTCGCGGACCTGGCCGAGGCACATCGGCTGGACCTGGACGGCGGGGCGGTGGTCGCGTTGCTCGGTGGCGGACCGGCGGAGGTGCCCGAGCGGTACGCCGCCGCCGATCCCCGGGTGCCGGTGCCACTGCGACCACGCACCGTAGTGATTCACGGCACGTTGGATCAGCAGGTCCCGGTCGGCATCTCTCGTGACTACGTGACCGCCGGACGAGCTGCGGGCGAAGATATCCGCCTGATTGAGCTACCAGAATGCGAACATTTCGGACTCATTGATCCCGAGTCGGCGGCCTGGGCCCAGGTCACCGGCGCATTGCTGTCTCTACACAAAGATCATTAGCCATTGACGCAGCGTCGGGGAGCAGGTAGAACGCCGGAGGGGCGGGTGCCGCCCGGCAACACATCTCGAAGGGATCCCGGTGTCGCAGATGAACCGCAGGCGGGCACTCCAGCTGCTGGCCGCGCTCGGTACGAGCGGACTCGTCGCCGGGTGCGGCTCCGACGCCGAGCAGGACGCCACCAGCACCCAGAGCCCGATCAAGATCGGACTCATCGCGCCACAGGCCGGCGCGAACAAGGCGATCGGCGACGAACTCGGCAACGGTTTCGAGATGTACCTCGACCTCAACGACGGACGCCTCGGTGGCCACCCCGTCAACCTGATCACGGCCGACGAGGGTGACACCGTCAAGTCCGGCCAGGCTGCCGTCGACGGGCTACTCAAGCAGGGCGTGCTCGCCATGACCGGAGTCGCCAGTTCCTCGGTCATGTTCGGCATCCGGGACGCCGTCGAACGGGCCCGGGTCCCGCTGATCGGCTCCAACGCCTCACCCGCGAGCCTGCAGAGCGTCGTCTACATCTGGCGCACGTCCTACGTCCTCGACGAGGCGGCGCGGGCGCTCGGACGCTACATGCGGGAGGAACTCCGCCCCGCCGACCAAGTCGCGACGATCCTGCCGGAAGGCGTCGTCGGCGTCGAGGACGTGCTGCGCGGCTTCCGGCAGGAGTTCGGCGAGTCCGACCCGCGCATCGCCAGCCAGGTGGTCTGGACCTCGGGCACCGCCAGCCCCAGCAAGACCGCCTACGTCTCCGACATCAACCGGGCGTTGAGCGGCAACCCCTCGGTCGTCTTCTGCTTCTACGCCGGCCCCGCAGCGGCGGAATTCATCATGCAGCTGCGCGACGCCGGTTTCCGGGGCAGCATCTACGCCCCCGGATTCCTGACCGAGGGCACCGTGCTAGACGACATCCGGCCGGCCAACGACGCGCTCGGTATCCGGACGGCACTGAATTACTCCGCCGATCTGAACAACGCGGCCAACCGTCGGTTCGCCTCTGCGTACCGCAAGAAGCACAACATCTCACCCACCACCTACGCGATGGCCTCCTACGACGCGGCGAAGGTACTCGACCAGGCGATCCGCCTCGCCGGCCCGGCGGCCACCTCGCAGCAGGTCAACCTCGCACTGGGCCGGATCGGGCAGATCGACAGCCCGCGCGGCGCGTGGCAGTTCAACCAGCCGCGCACCCCGCAGCAGAAGTGGTACCTGCGCGAGGTGCAGCGCGACGGTCAGGTGCTGTCGAACGTCCTGGTCAGCGAGCTGGCCACACTCGGCTGAGTGGAGCCGGGCTCAGGGCCGCAGCTCGGCGATGCAGCACTTCACGCTGCCGCCGCCCTTCTTGAGTTCGGCCAACTCCACCGGCACCGGCGTGTACCCGCCCGCCCTGAGCCGGCCGGCCAGTCGGGTCGCCTCGCTGTTGAGCACCACGTTGGCGCCATCGCTGACCAGGTTCAACCCGAAGGCGAGGGCATCGTCGTCGTCCGCGATGATCGCGTCGGGAAAGAGCTGGGCGAGCACTTTCTGGGTGGCCGCGGAAAACGCGCCAGGGTAGTAGACAACGTTCCCGTCGTCGACCGAGGCGAGCGCCACGTCCAGGTGGTAGAAGCGCGGGTCCACCAGCCGAAGTGAGACCACCGGCCGACCCAGCGCCTCCTGCGCCTCGGCGTGCGCGGGCAACTCGGTCCGGAAGCCGTACCCGGCCAGGATCAGGCCGCCGTACGCCTCCGGCAGGTACGCGAAGTCACCCTCGCCCTCGTTGGTTTCGTTCGGCGCGATGAACCGCCAGTCCGGCGAGGCGTAGAAGCCCCGGTGCACGGCTGCCTCTGCGGCCCGCTGCTGGTGCTTGAACCGCGCCCCGTAGACCGTGCCGTCCACCACGAACGCCCCGTTGGCGGCGTAGACCATGTCGGGCAGGCCGGGCTCGGGAGCCAGCAGGCACACCTCGTGGCCGAGACCGACGAGGGTCTCCCGCAGGCGGTCCCACTGCTTGACCGCCAGCTCCGTGTCGACCGGAGCGGTCACGTCCATCCACGGGTTGATCGCGTACTCGACCGCGAAGTGCTCAGGCGAGCACATGAGATATATCCGCTTTCGCGGCACTCGCTGCTGGTTCACGGTCACCAACAGTAGGTAGGGTAGAACTTTGGTAACAGCCGCAAACATTGCTTCCATGAGGCGGAACATTGCAGATAGACGCCGTAGACCAGCGAATCATTGCTTTGCTCGTCGCTGACGCCCGAGCCTCGTACGCGGACATCGGCATCCGGGTGTCACTCTCCGCTCCGGCAGTCAAGCGACGGGTCGACCGGCTACGGGCCGCCGGGGTGATCCGGGGATTCACGGCCATCGTCGACCCCGCCTCGGTCGGATGGACCACCGAGGCATTCGTCGAGCTGTTCTGCGCCGGGCGGACCACCCCGGCACAGATCGGTGTAGCGGTGCGACGCCACCCCGAAGTGATCGGCGCATACACCGTCTCCGGCGAGGCCGACGCGCTGGTGCACCTGCGCGCCGCCGACATCTCCCACCTGGAGGAGGCGTTGGAGCGACTACGGGCCGAATCGTTCGTGACCTCCAGCCGCAGCACCATCGTCCTCTCCCGACTGGTCGAGTCCCCCGGCGTCGGCCCCTCGACCCGCTGACCCCGTAACCGCACGCCGACGAGTGGAACCGGACGCGCAGCGGCCGCGTCGAATCGGCCATGAGACGGGGAACCAAGCTCGCCGCCGCCGGCGGCACGCTGGTCACGCTCGCGCTGCTCGCCGGCAGCGCGGCGGTACCGGAACCGGCGCCACCGGCACCCTGGGCAGTCGGGCCACCGATGGTGCCGGTCGGACTGGTCTCCTTCGACTCCTGCGCCGATGCCCTCAGCGAACTTCGCGCCGCGGCGACCGCGTCGGTCGGCCCCTACGGCTTCGGCGGCGAGGCGGTGCTGCTCAGGGATCGGGCGGCGACGGCCGGTGGCGCCGAGTCGATGGCCCGGACCTTCGCCGGCGCCCCTGGCGACGCTGCGGCCCGGACCGGCGGCGCCGGTCACTCCACGACCAACAATCACGAGGCCGGCGCGGACGAACCCGACCTGGTCAAGACCGACGGCCGCCGGATCGTCACGGTCACCCACGGTGTGCTGCGGGTGATCGAGCCGGTCAGCCGCCGGGTCGTCGGAGAACTCGACCTGACCGGCGGCCAGGACGAGTTGCGCTTGCCGGAGCACCGGCTGCTGCTGCTCGGTGACCGCGCGCTGGTGCTCGCCGCCGACGCGCCGGGCCCGGCCGGCAACCACTGGTCGGCGGGACCGGCCGGCGCGACCCGCCTGATGCTGATCGGCCTGGCCGGCCAGCCCCGACTGCTCGGCACGTACCGGATGCGGGGCAGCACCGTCGACGCCCGGCTGACCGACGGCACCGCCCGGGTGGTGGTCCGCGCGACGCCCCGCCTGGAGTTTCCGTTCGAGCCCGCCGGCAGCGACCCGGTCCGGACCGAACGCAACCGCAGGGTGATCGCGCGGGCCGATGTCGAAGCCTGGCTGCCGGAGTACGAGTGGACGGCCGGCGCCGAGCGGCACACCGGGCGGGTTGGCTGCGACCGGCTCAGCCGCCCGAAGCGGATGACCGCCTCGTCCACCCTCACCGTGCTCAGCTTCGACCTCACCAGCGATCGACTCGGCGACGGCGACCCGGTCGCGGTGGCCGCCGACGCCGATACCGTCTACGGCACGGCGACCGGGCTCTACCTGGCCGGTCAGCGGCCGATGGCGATGCCCGCCACGCCCCACTGGCGGCCGTCGTCGGCCGATCAGGTCACCGAGATCTACCAGTTCGACACCGCCGCGCCGGGCCGGCCCCGGTTTCTCGCCGCCGGCTCGGTGCCCGGCTGGCTGATCAATCAGTACGCGCTGTCGGAGTGGGCGGGGCACCTACGGGTCGCCACCACCACCGGCGATCTCGGGGGTGACGGAAGTGCCTCGGAATCCGCCGTGCACATCCTGCGTCGCGACGGTGGGGCGCTGGTGCCGACCGGAGTGGTCGGAGGCCTGGGGCGGGGCGAACGGATCTACTCGGTGCGCTACCTCGGGCCGGTCGCTTACGTGGTCACCTTCCGGCAGACCGATCCGCTCTACTCACTGGACCTGACCGATCCGGCCGCGCCGGTGGTCACCGGCGAGCTGAAGATCACCGGCTACTCGGCGTACCTGCACCCGCTGCCCGACGGGCGGTTGCTCGGGGTCGGTCAGGAGGCCGACGGCCAGGGCCGGGCCGAGGGTGTGCAGGTGTCCCTCTTCGACGTCCGTGATCCCGCCCGGCCGACCCGTCTGGACCAGTGGCATCTGCCCAACGGGTGGTCGGCGGCCGAGCACGACCCGCACGCCTTCCTGTACCGGCCGGACACCGGGCTGGTGGCGCTGCCGGTCGACACCGGCATCCGGCTGCTGCGTGTCACCGGCGACACGATCAGCGAGATCGGCGCGGTGACCCATCCCAGCGTCGAGCACCCGACCGCCCGTCGCCCGTGGATGTCGTCGCCGGCGGTACGCCGGTCGCTGGTGATCGGCGACGTGCTCTGGACCGTCTCCGACGTGGGCCTGCGGGCCAGCGACCCGGTCACCGCCCGGAGCCTGGGCTGGATCACGACGACCTGAGCTTTCCTCCCGCGCGGGTGGGGTCCGGTTTCTCGGGGTTTCCGGGCCCCACCCGCCTCACAGGTACATGCCGGTGCGGTGCTCACCGCGCCCAGGCTTGTCGCCTTCGCCGAAGAAGCGCTTGCCACCGAACTCGCCGTGCAGGCGGTCGTCCAACTCGTCGGCGAGCCCGGTCATCACCTGCACCGCCAGCATCAGATGAGTGGGCTGGAAGTTGCGGCCGAAGACCGGAATTGACGCCCACACGGTGTCGTCGGCGCAGTAGAGGCGCCCGATCGGCATCCGGTTGGTCAGCTCGGAGAGCTTCACGTAGAGCCGCTCGGTGGGCTCGACCTCGGTGAGTACCGGGGAGAACACGTCGACCAGCGGTGGGTTGTCCCGGACCCGGACGAAGACCATTGCCGAGCCGGCCCGGATGTTGATGTCGCCGTCGGAGTCGACCTGGACCCGATCGGAGTCCGACTTGAGCATGGTCGAGACGACGGTACGGACCCGCTCGGCCAACTCCAGCACCTCGGTGTCCGCGCCGGCCTCGCCGGCGGCGGCCAGCACCTCCTCCAACTCGGTGCCGATCGCCCGGCCCAGCCCGTCATCGCTGCGCGCGGTTCCCAGCGGCGGCCCGGGCAGCGGCTCGCCCTCGGCATCGGAAACCAGGTAGACCAGGAAGGCCGGATGTGGCGCACCGTAGACGTCGCGCAGGGTACGCGAGAGCATGGCGGCCAGCCGGGTGGCCTCGCCCGTCGGGTAGTCCGCGCCGAACTGGTCTCCCGATCCCTTCACCACACCCGGCGGCGACCAGCCCAGCGCGATCATGTCGGCGACCGCCCCGCGATCCAGCCGGTAGCCCTGCGGCAGGGTCGCGTTGCCCACCGCCCGGGCGGCCAGCAGTCCGTCCGCGCCCACCTCGACGTAGACGGAGTAGACGGCGTCGTCGGTGCCGGAGGCGGTCGGGTCGAGCGTCAACTCCAGATTCGCGCCCGCCGGCAGCGCGGCCAGCCGGTCGGCCAACGCTCGGGCGAACTCCCGCCACGCCTGGGTCACCTTCGCCCTGAGGTCGGCCGTGCTCGGCTCGTCGAGCAGAATCGACTCGTGGTGCGCCGGCGCACCGGGCGGCGCCGAGGGGTGGTCTGCCGTCATGATCGCCTCCGTCCGTTGCGGTCACCCTACCCAGCCGGCCGGTGGGAAGGATCAGCGCGGACCGTGATCGGACAACGGCGGTCAGTCGGCCCGTGGAGCCGGCCCGGCCGGGTCCGGATGAGGCTGCCGATCGCCGCCCGACTCGACCGGCCAGGCGCCGGCCAGCCCGGCGAGCCGGGCAGCGGTCGCGGCGGGATCAGCACCACGCCCGACAGCCAGCCCGAGCAGGTACGCGGTGACCGGGGCGCCCGGCCGCAGCACCTGGTGGGCCACGTCCCGGGCCAGGTCCAGCACCGTCGGCACCGGCACCTGCGCCGGATCGAGACCCAGCTCCGCGCAGACCGCCGTGACCCAATCGTCCAGCACCGTCATCGCGTCCACTCCTCTGCCCGGCGTACGTCACCCTCAGTGTCGCAGTCGAACCAGGGCTCCGGGCCGTCGCAGGTCCACGTCACCTCGCGTACGGCCAGTCCGGCGAGGAGTTCCCGAAGCGACGCGCCGGCCAGCTCACCGCGCCGCCCAGCGAGCCGGTCGAGGGCGGTACGCAGCGCGTCCGGCCGCCACACCCCGCACAACGTCTGCCACCGGCCCGAGGTGTCCACGAAACACGCCCCGTCGCTGCCGGTCGGCGTTCCGCCACAGCCGGCCCGACGGTCGAGATCAGCGTGATCGAGGTAGCGCAGCAACCGGCGGACGGCGGACCGGGTCAGCAGCGGCAGGTCGGCCGCGAGCAGGGCCACGGCCGGCACGTCGACGTCGAGCAGGGCGATTCCCGCGGCGATGGCGGCGACCGGCCCGCCGCCGGGCGGCACCTCCCGGGTGAGCCGTACCCCGGCGGGCGCCGGCCCGGCCCCCACCAGGATCCGGGGCGAGGCGTCCCCGACCGCCGCGAGCACCCGCTCCCGCATCGGCACACCACCGACGGGCAGCGCAGACTTGTCCCGCCCGCCCATCCGTCGCCCCGCGCCACCCGCGAGCACCACCGCTGCGTACGTCCTCACGGCGTCACGGTAGCCGCCCGTCGTACCCCGGGATCCTCCCCCGCCGCGCGCCTGCGCTCCCCCAGGTCGGTAGGGGCAGTGGCGGGTGTGGCGAGGTCCGGACGAGGGCGGCGGGAGAGGATGGCGGGGTGGGACGGGCGAGTGAGCGACGTGACGTGTTGCGGGTGGACCTGGACGCTACGGAGACCGGGCGTGCCCGGGTACGCCGGCCAGACACCCTGACCGCCGAGGAACCGCTGGAGATCCGGGTCGGTCCGGCCGGGCCGGGTCGGCGCCCACCGCTGACCGTCACCATGCGCACCCCCGGCGCCGACCTCGATCTCGCCATCGGTTTCCTACTCACCGAGGGGCTGGTCCGGTCGACGGACGACGTGTCGACGGCTCAGCTGTGTGCCGGCCCGGATACCCCGAACACCTACAACGTGGTGGACGTGACGCTGGCCGCCGGCGTGCCAGATCCGGTGACCGACGCCACCCGACACTTCCACACCACCAGCGCCTGCGGGGTGTGCGGCAAGGCGAACATCGACGCCATCCGTGCCCGGTCGCTCTTTGACGTCAGCGACGACCCACTGAGCGTGCCGGCGGAGCTGCTCGCCGAGTTGCCGCAGCGGTTGCGGGCCGGACAGCGGGGCTTCGACCGCACCGGCGGCCTACACGCGGCGGGTCTGTTCAACGCCGACGGTGACCTGGTGGTGCTGCGCGAGGACGTGGGCCGGCACAACGCGGTGGACAAGGTGGTCGGCTGGGCGGTACGCGATCGCAGGTTGCCGCTCTCGGGCCACGTGCTGCTGGTGTCCGGCCGGGCCAGCTTCGAGCTGACCCAGAAGGCGTGGATGGCCGGCGCGCCGCTACTCGCCGCGGTCTCCGCCCCCAGCACGCTCGCGGTCGACGTGGCCAACGAGGCGGGGCTGACCCTGGTCGGCTTCCTACGCGGCCGGACGATGAACGTCTACACCGCCGCCCACCGGGTCACCGGGTGATCCGTCCCGCTGTCAGCGACGGGCGAACATCTCGAACAGCTCCAGCCGGACGGCGGCGTCCCGGGCGATCAGGAAACCGGCGATGCCCACCACCCAGCCGAGCATGCTCCCAGACGACCTGACGATCCAGGCGTTGAACCGGTTGAGCACCGGCTCGACCAGCCCCGGCCAGGCGATCCGCACGCCGAGCAGCAGCGTCGCCGGCAGCACCATTACCAGGCAGTACCCGCCGAGGAGGGCCAGCACGGTCGGCACGGCGAGGCCCGAGGTGGTCAGCAGGCCCAGCGCGCCGAGGTACGGCAGCATGGTGGCCACCTCGGCGAGCGCGGCGAACAACGCCAGCCCGACCAGCCAGCGCGGTGACGAGTCGGCGGCGGTCGCCCGTTCCCGCCAGCGCAGTACCCGGCCGGTACCCGCGCCCCGCTTGCCGTCGTATCGGAAGCTGAGCACGAACAACCCGACTCCCAGGGCCAGTTGCAACCAGAGCGCCGGCCGGTTGTCGAGCGCACCGCCGAGACGCTCGGCCAGACCGCTGCCGCCGAAGTAGAGCAGCAACCCGACCAGGAAGTAGAAGCCGGTGATGGTGCCGAGGTAGGTCAGCACCCGTCGAACGCTCACCGGCCCCGGGGCGAGCAACAGCCAGACGGGAATGAACAGGGTGCCGATGCTGGTGCTGTCGATCAGCGCCAGGCCGGCGAGGGACAGCAGCAGCGCAACGCTCATGCCGTACCGGCGATCAACTCGAACATAGAGGTCGATTATTCATCGCGGTCGGCGCCGGGCGCGACGCGGCGCCCTCGGTCTACCGGTTGCCGGCCAGCCGTCCAGGCGGGACGGGCTTACGCCCTGGCGCAGCAGATCGTCCAGCAGCAGCGCGAGCGAGTATTCGGGATGCTCGGCCAGCACCCGTTCCAACGCGACGGCAGCCAGCGCGCCCTGACCCGCGCGCCACGCGGCGAACGCGAGCAGCGCCCCCGGGGCGGCGGTCAGCGCCGGGTCGGCCCGGCGCAGCGCCTCCGCCCAGAACGCGAGGTCCTCGTCTCGGCCGTCGGTGCGCTCCCATGCCTGGTCACGTACCGGGAGGTGGGTCAGGAGCAGGCAGAGCCAGGCCAACTCGTCGTCGGTCAGCCGCTCACCGTCGCGGTGCTTCCGGCGAAGGTCCCGCATCGCCGAAACCCCGGCCGCCCGCAGAGCCCGCCCGCCGAGCAGGTCGGTAGGGGGTGCCGATGCCAGCAGGTCGGCGATTCGTCGTTCCGCCCGTTCGGTGGCCTCCCGCATGGTCGCCGAGCTGACCGGGGAGACCTGTGCGGCGAGCGCCGCCCGGTCGGGTAGCGCGACCTGGCCGGCAAACACTGCCGCCGCTGGAAGGGTGCTCGCCTGCGGGTCGTACGGGGTGCCTGCGGGCGGGCAGCACTCCGGCTGAGCGCAGACGTACGACCACCACCGCCCGTCGGTGACCCGCAGGGCGTCGAGGACGGTGAGCCCGACGGCGGCCAGCGCGGCCCGTACCGCGTCGACCGCCGGGGTCACCTGGGCAGCCGGACCGTACCCGATCACGGTGGCCGACTCGGCACCCTGACGGGCCGTCACGGCGGCGATGTGTTGACCCGGCTCGTAGGGATCTGCCTCGCCCGGCAGGTCGCCGCGCGCGACGAAGACGATCCGCGGGCCGGACATCGCCACCACCACGACGCTGTCGGCGGGATGGAAGCCGAGCAGATACGGCACGGCGGCGATGAGGTCGGCGGGAGAGCGGACGGTGAGCCGGGGCAGGTCGGTCGAGTTCATGCAGGAAGCCTGCGAGCCGAGCGGCCAGCGCCGCCGCCCCTGTGGACGACACGCGGGTTGTCCACAGACACGGAGAGTATCTTCGCAGTTCGCAGCGGATCGGCTTGCGCTTGGACAGGCGTTTACCGGGGACCCTCCTACACTTCAGGCGATACGTTGCCAGGATGGATCTGGCGTACCTGCGGGCGCATCCCGAGCACCTGCCGACCTTCCTGACCCACCAGCGGATCCGGGAGACGCCGGTGTCCGGCGGCAACATCTGCGCGGCTTCCCGGCTGACTCTGGACGACGGCCAGTCGGTGTTCGCGAAGACCTGGCCATCGGAGGCGGGGCGGCCGCTGCCGGAGGGCTTCTTCGCCACCGAGGCGGCCGGACTGCGCTGGCTGGGCGAGGCCGGGGCGGTGGCCGTACCGGAGGTGCTGGTGGCGCTACCCGACCTGCTGGCGCTGGAGTGGGTCGAACCGGGTGAGCCGAGCCCGGAGGCAGCCGAACGGTTCGGCCGGGAACTGGCCGGACTGCATCGGGCCGGCGCCCCGGCGTTCGGCGCGCCGTGGCCGGGGTTCATCGGTGCGCTACCGGCGGACAACACGCCGCACGAGGGCTCCTGGCCGCAGTGGTTCGCCCGGACCAGGCTGCTGCCGTACCTTCGGCGCTCGGTCGACGGTGGAGCTCTCAACGGCATGGATGCGGCGCTGGTCGAGCAGGTGGTGGCCCGGGTCGACGAGTTGGGCGGCGACGAGCCGCCGGCCCGGATCCACGGCGACCTCTGGCCGGGCAATGTGCTCTGGGGCAGCGACGACCGGGCCTGGCTGGTCGACCCGGCGGCGCACGGCGGCCACCGGGAGACAGACCTTTCACAGCTCACGCTCTTCGGCGGTCCGCCTTATCGGGAGCGGATCCTGGCGGCCTACCAGGAGACCTGGCCGCTGGCGGACGGCTGGCAGGCCCGGGTGCCACTGCACCAGCTGCATCTGCTGCTCGTGCACACCGCCGTTTTCGGCGCGGCGTACCGTGATTCGGCAACCCGCAGCGCTCGGGACGCCCTGAGCGGGGTCGGGCGCGCTACGGTCGACGGGTGAGCCTGCCCCCGCCGACCGGCGACGTCCTCGTCGACCGGTTCGGCCGTGTCGCCCGGGACCTGCGGGTGTCCCTGACCGACAAGTGCAACCTGCGCTGCACCTACTGCATGCCCGCCGAGGGGTTGCCCTGGCTCGCCGGGCCGCAACTGCTCACCGACGACGAGGTGATCCGGTTAATCCGGGTCGCGGTGTGCCTGCTCGGGGTGAACGAGGTGCGGTTCACCGGGGGTGAGCCGCTGATCCGGCCCGGCCTGATCGGCATCGTCACGGCCGTCGCCGCGTTGGACCCGCGTCCCAGGATCTCGTTGACCACCAACGGAATCGGCCTGGGACGTCTCGCACCGGCGCTACGCGCCGCCGGCCTTGACCGGGTCAACGTCTCGCTGGACACGCTGGACCGTGAGCGGTTCAGCCAGCTCACCCGTCGGGACCGGCTGCCCGACGTACTGGCCGGTCTGGCCGGCGCTGCCGACGCCGGCCTCACCCCAGTCAAGATCAACGCCGTGCTGATGCGCGGCGTCAACGACGACGAGGCACCGGCGCTGCTCCGCTTCGCTCTCGACCACGGCTACGAGCTGCGGTTCATCGAGCAGATGCCGCTGGACGCCCAGCACGGGTGGGACCGGGCGGCCATGGTGACCGCCGAGGAGATCCTGGTCACGCTTCGGACGGCGTACGACCTGAGCCGGGACCCGACCGAGCGTGGCGCGGCACCAGCCGAGACCTGGCTGGTCGATGGCGGTCCGGCCCGGGTAGGGGTGATCGGCACGGTCACTCGGCCGTTCTGCGGCGACTGCGACCGGACCCGGCTCACCGCCGACGGCCAGATCCGTAACTGTCTGTTCGCCAAGGACGAGTCGGATCTACGCGGCGCGTTGCGGGCCGGCGCCGACGACGAGGAGCTGGCCCGGCGCTGGCAGGCGGCGACGTTGGGCAAGCGGGCCGGACACGGCATCGACGACCCATCGTTCCTGCAACCGACCCGGCCGATGTCGGCAATCGGAGGCTGATGATGGCGAGCGTCACCGTCCGTTACTTCGCCGGGGCGCGGGCCGCCGCCGGTCGCGCCGAGGAGACCACCTCTGCCGGCAGGTCGCTGGAGGAGTTGCTGGCGGAGCTGGCCGAGCGGCACGGCGGGCGGATGGTGCCGGTGCTGGCGGTGTCGAGTTTTATGGTCGACGGCGTGACCTGTCATGATCGGCAAAAGCCGCTGCCGGCCGGGGCGACGATCGACGTCCTGCCTCCCTTCGCCGGTGGCTGAGGGAGAACCAGACGTGTTCGCGGTACTCGGCTTCGTGGTCACCCTTGCCCTGGTCACCGGGCTGATCCATCTCTACCTCTGGAAGCGGCTGGTAAGGGACACCACCACGATGGGGCGCCGGCGGCGGGCCGGTACGGTCACCGCGGTGGTGCTGGCGCTGCTCGTACCGGCGACCATGGTCGGCACTCAGGCTGGAATGTACTGGCTCGCCTGGCCGGGCTACCTCTGGCTGGCGCTGATGTTCTACCTGCTGGTGTTGCTCGTCGCGATGGAGATTCCGCTGCTGGTGACGCGACTGGTGCTGCGCCGCCGGGGGGTCGTGGCCGCGCCCGAGCCGGTACTGGTCGGCTCGGGCGACGCGCTCGGACCCGCACCGTCGGCCGATGGGCCGGCCGCGACCGGCGGGCGGACGCCGATCGCCGCGGCGCCCTCGACCGACGTCCCCGCCGAGCCGCCGGCCGCCGGGGCGATCGGGCCGGACCACGATCCGGGCCGTCGCCTGCTGCTCGCCCGGGGAGCCGCGATCTTCGCCGGCCTCACCGCCGCCGGACTGGTCGGCTACGGCGTACGCACCGCGATGGGCCCGCCGCAGCTGGACCGGGTGCAGATCCCGCTGGCCAAGCTGCCGCGCAGCATGGACGGCCTACGCATCGCCACCGTCTCCGACATCCACATCGGGCCGCTGCGCGGCCGGGCGCACACCGAACAGATCGTGGCCGCGATCAACCGGCTGGACGCCGACATCGTCGCCGTGGTCGGTGACCTTGTCGACGGCACGGTGGCCGAGCTGGGTGAGGCCGCGGCACCGCTGCGGGGCCTGCGTTCCCGACACGGCAGCTACTTCGTCACCGGCAACCACGAGTACTACTCGGGCGTGGAGGAGTGGGTGGCCGAGGTCGACCGGCTCGGGCTGCGGGTACTCCAGAACCAGCGGCTGGAGATCGCAGCCGGCGGTGGCGTCCTCGACCTGGCCGGGGTCAACGACGTCTCCGCGGTGGGCAGTGGGGTGTCCGCACCACCGGACTACGCTGCGGCGCTCGCCGACCGGGACCCGTCCCGACCGGTGGTGCTGCTGGCCCACCAGCCGGTGGCCGCGCTGGAGGCCGCGCGGTACGGCGTCGACCTGCAACTGTCCGGCCACACGCACGGCGGCCAGATGATCCCCTTCAACCTGATGGTCAAGCTCGAACAACCGGTGGTCTCCGGACTGGGCGAGGTGGACGGGACGAAGGTCTACGTCACCAACGGCGCCGGCTTCTGGGGCCCGCCGGTGCGGGTCGGCGCAGAGCCTCAGATCACCCTCGTCGAGCTTCGCTCGGCATAGCGCAGCTCACCTTTGTAGCGTGGCGACGCGCGGGATCGCGGCCTGGCGTGGCAGGATGCGGCGTGCCCCCGTTCAGCGCCCTACCCCCCGGTGGCCTTCCGCCGTTCGTCGCGGACCTGCACATCCACTCGAAGTACTCGCGGGCGTGTAGCCGCGACCTGACGTTGCCGAACCTCGGCTGGTGGGCGCGACGCAAGGGCATTGCGCTCCTGGGCACCGGCGACTTCACCCATCCCGCCTGGTACGACCACCTGCGTGAGACATTGCATCCCGCCGAGCCGGGCCTGTACCGGCTGTCGCCGGAGGCGGAGCGGGACATCGCCCGCCGGCTGCCGCCCCGGCTGTCCAGCGAGGCGGAGAGCGACCCGGTCCGGTTCATGCTCAGCGTCGAGATCTCCACCATCTACAAGCGTGACGACCGGACCCGCAAGGTCCACCATCTGGTCTACCTGCCGGACCTGGACGCGGTGGGCCGGTTCAACGCCGCCTTGGGCCGGATCGGCAACCTGGGCTCGGACGGTCGTCCGATCCTCGGCCTGGACTCGCGGGACCTGTTGGAGATCACTCTTGAGGCCAGCGACGACGGGTACCTCGTCCCGGCGCACATCTGGACACCGTGGTTTTCCGCGCTGGGCTCGAAGTCCGGCTTCGACGCGATCGCCGACTGCTACGCCGACCTGGCCGATCACATCTTCGCGGTGGAGACGGGGCTCTCCTCCGACCCCGAGATGAACTGGCGGGTCGGTAGCCTGGACCGGTACCGGTTGGTCTCCAACTCGGATGCGCACTCACCCCCCGCGCTGGCCCGCGAGGCGACGGTGTTCGCCTCGACCCGGGACTACTTCGGCGTTCGCGAGGCGCTGCGTACCGGCGCCGGGCTGGCCGGCACGATCGAGTTCTTCCCTGAGGAGGGCAAGTACCACGCGGACGGCCACCGGCTGTGCGGGGTGAACTGGGCGCCCGAGCAGACCCGGGAGACCGGCGGACGCTGCCCGGAGTGCGGCAAGCCGCTGACCGTGGGGGTGCTCAGCCGGGTCGAGGACCTGGCCGACCGGCCCGAGGGGTACCGGCCGGAGCACACACCCGAGGTGACCCACCTGGTCCAACTCGCCGAGATCCTCGGTGAGCTCAACAAGGTCGGCCCGCGTTCCAAGAGGGTAGAGGGGAAACTCACCGAGCTGGTCGCCGCGCTCGGCTCGGAACTGGAGATCCTGACCCGCGTGCCGGTCGACGAGATCAGCCGGGTCGGCGGGGAGTTGCTGGCCGAGGGAATCGGCCGGCTGCGCCGTGGCGAGGTACGCCGGGTACCCGGGTACGACGGCGAGTACGGCGTGATCACGCTTTTCGATCCCGCCGAGTTGGGCGGTGCCGGAACGTCGGCGGGGCAGGAGACGCTTTTCGACGTGCCGGTCCCGGCGCGGCGACAGCCCACGGAGCCGGCGGTCAGGCCGGACGCCAGGGCAAAACGGCCGGCGGCCAGGCCCGAACCGAGGCGCACGCCGGCACCGCCGATCGCACCGCCGCCCTCGCCGCACGAACCGTTCGAGCCGATGCTCGCCGGGATGGAGGAGGTCGGTAGCGGGCTACTCGACCGGCTCGACGCGATGCAGCGGGTCGCCGCTTCGGCACCCGGCGGTCCGCTGCTCATCGTCGCCGGTCCGGGCACCGGCAAGACGCGCACGCTGACCCACCGGATCGCCTACCTCTGCGCAGAGCTGAGCGTGTTCCCGGAGCATTGCCTGGCGATCACTTTCACCCGGCGAGCCGCCGAGGAGTTGCAGCACCGTCTCGACGGCCTGCTCGGTCCGGTCGCGGAGGACGTCACCGTCGGCACCTTCCACTCGCTGGGGCTGACCATCCTGCACGAGAACGCCGAGGCCGCCGGCCTGCCGGATGGCTTCCGGGTCGCCGACGACGCGGATCGGGCGGCGGCGCGCACCGACGCCGGCGCGGACCTGACCCGCTACACCGCCCTGCTGCGCAAGCTGGGCATGGTCGACCTGGACGAGCTGCTCACCCTGCCGGTGGCGCTGTTGCGGGAGGACCGGTCGCTGGTCGAGCGATACCGGCAGCGATGGCAGTGGATATTCGTGGACGAGTACCAGGACGTCGACGCGGTGCAGTACGAGTTGCTGCGCCTGCTCAGCCCCGCCGACGGCAACCTGTGCGCGATCGGCGACCCGGACCAGGCGATCTACTCCTTCCGGGGTGCCGACGTCGGGTACTTCCTGCGCTTCTCGGAGGACTTCACCGATGCCCGACTGGTCCGGTTGAACCGCAACTACCGTTCCTCCGCTCCGATCCTGGCCGCGGCGGTGCAGGCCATCGCGCCGTCCTCGCTGGTCCGGGGCCGCCGGCTCGATCCGGCCCGGCTCGACCCGGAGGCACCGATGGTCGGCCGGTACGCTGCGGCGTCCGTCGCCGACGAGGCCGACTTCGTGGTACGCACCGTCGACGACCTGGTCGGTGGCCTCTCCCACCGGTCGTTGGACTCCGGCCGGATCGACGGCCGGTCGACCACGCTATCCTTCTCGGACGTCGCGGTGCTGTACCGCACCGACTCGCAGGCCGCACCCATCGTGGACGCCCTGTCGCGGGCCAACGTTCCGGTACAGAAGCGTTCGCACGACCGGCTGCGGGACCGCCCCGGCGTGGTGGCGATCGCCCGCGAGTTGCGGCACGCATCGGGTCTCGACGGTGCCCTGCCCGCCCGGGTACGCGTCGCCGGCCAGGTGCTCGCGGAGCGGTTCGCCGCACCCACGCTCGACGGTTCGGGTGGCGTTCGCCCGGAGGACGTCCGGACCGCGGTCGACCTGCTGACGCCGCTGGCCCGCCGGTGTGGCGAGGACATGGAGATGTTCCTGTCCCAACTCGCCACCGGGGCCGAGGTGGATGCGCTCGACCCCCGGGCCGAGGCGGTCACCCTGCTGACCCTGCACGCCGCGAAGGGGCTGGAGTTCCCGGTGGTCTTCCTGGTCGGTGCCGAGGACGGCCTGCTGCCGCTGCGCTGGCCCGGCACCACACCCGACGACGATACGGTCGCCGAGGAACGCCGGCTCTTCTTCGTGGGGTTGACCCGCGCGCAGGACCGGCTCTATGTCAGTCACGCGGCCCGCCGGGTCCGGCACGGGTCTGAGCGCGACTGCCGCCCGTCGCCGTTCCTCGACGTGGTCGACCCGGGCCTGTTCGAACGCCTGGGCGACAGTGACGGGCCGCGCCGACCGAAGGACCGTCAGCTGAGGCTCATCTGACGGTCAAGGCCGCTCGCGGCGGGATCGGACCTGGGTCGTAAAGCCGACCGTCCGTCACTTCGGTGGTCCTGTCGTAGACACTACGGTGACGTGGGCGGCGGTCATCGTAGTGGGTCGGACACTCGACGGCTCCACCGACTGGCCTAGGAGGGCGTGTATGGCGAACTACGGACCACCGGGCGGCGCACAGCAGCCTTGGCACGAGCCACGGCCCGGTGAGGCGTACGGCTCGGGAAAGCCAACCGACCCGCAGCCGCCCTACGGGCCGGGCGGGAGGCCCTACGACTCCGGGCAGCCACATGGGTCGGGTCAGCCACATGGGTCCGACCGTCCCTATGGGTCCGGTCAGGGTTACGGTGCCGGGCAGCCCTACGACGGGGGGCCGGATCACGGCGGTCCCCACTACGGCGCCGCCGAGCAGGGTTACGGCCCCAACCCACAGGAGACCGAGGCTCACCGCACCTACCGGGACGATGGCGGGGCGGCCACCGGGTACGCCGGGACGCCCGCGTCACCGCCGGGGCGTAGGCGCCGCCGAGGCCCGATGTTCATGGCACTGGCGGCGGTGATGGCGCTGGCGCTGGCCGGTACGACGGCGTTCTTCCTGCTCGGGGAAGACGGCGAGGCGCCTGCCCCGGTGTCCGCGCCGGCCGAAGAGGTGGCGCCGTCGGATTCCGACGCACAGGACGAGGACGAGACACCGCCCAGCGAGCCGGCTGCCATCTCGTCCACCGACCCGCGCTTCGTGCGGGCCGGCCAGTGCGTGAGCAACGAGGCATCGGCCGGCGCGAAACCCGAGCTGCTGATCGGTGAATGCGGGTCGAAGTCGTACGAGGTGTTGCGGCGCTTCGACGGCAAGACCAGTGGTGAGAAGGACGCCGAGGAGAAGTGCGCCAAGGTCGACGGCTACACCAACTGGTACTTCTACGACAGCGAGCTGGACTCGCTCGACTTCGTGCTCTGCCTCAAGCAACGCGGCTGACCCGGCCCGCCCGGCTGATCGATCGGCAAAACTAGTGCTGTCTAGCGTCCATGCTAGACAGCACTAGTTTTGTCTCGATGGCCAACACGCCGGTAGCCCCATCTACGCATGTCTAGCCTCTCGGCTAGACAGCCCGATACTCTGCGATTCGTGGATCCGGTCCGCAACCCGTACGCCCCGGGCGCCGGTCAGCGCCCGCCCGAACTGGCCGGGCGGGGGCGGGAGCTGGACGTCTTCGACATCGTGCTGGAACGCATCGCCCGTGGCCGCCCCGAGCGCAGCCTGATGCTCACCGGGCTGCGGGGAGTCGGCAAGACCGTCCTGCTCAACACCCTGCGGTCCCAGGCGATCAACCGGCTCTGGGGCAGCGGCAAGATCGAGGCGCGACCGGATCAGTCGCTGCGCCGACCGGTCGCCGCCGCCCTGCACATGGCCGTCCGGGAACTCGCGCCGCGACACCGGGCACCGGACCGGATCGACGCGTTCCTCGGGGTGCTCAAAGCCTTCGCCCAACGGGGTGCACCGACCGGGCGCGGCGGCGCGGCCCCGAAGCTGCGTGACCGGTGGCAGCCCGGCATCGACGTGCCGGCGGCCAGCGGGCGCGCCGACTCGGGCGACATAGAGATCGATCTGGTGGAGTTGCTCACGGACGCCGCCTCGGTCGCCAGCGACGTCGGCACCGGCATCGCCATCTTCATCGACGAGATGCAGGATCTCGGCCCGGAGGACGTCTCCGCGCTCTGCGCCGCCTGCCACGAGCTGTCCCAGCTCGGCGCGCCGCTGATCGTCGTCGGTGCGGGGCTGCCCCACCTGCCGGCGGTGCTCAGCGCGGCCAAGTCGTACTCCGAGCGGCTGTTCCGCTACCAGCGCATCGACCGGCTCGACCGGATCGCCGCCGACCACGCACTCTGCGCCCCCGCCGAGCGGGAGGACGTGGAGTACGAGGCGAAGGCCCTCGACCTGCTCTACGAGAAGTCGGGCGGCTACCCGTACTTCGTGCAGGCGTACGGGAAGGCGACCTGGGACCACGCGCCCCGGACGCCGATCACCGCCGCCGACGTGCGGGTCGCCGCACCGGAGGCCGAGGCGGAGTTGGCGGTCGGGTTCTTCGGTTCCCGCTTCGAGCGGGCCACTCCCGCCGAGCGGGAGTACATGCGGGCGATGGCCATGCTGTCACTGGTCGAGGGGGAGACCGACGGCGGCGGACGGGACGACATGGACGCCGCCGTGCCGACCGCGGAGATCGCCCGAGCACTCGGCCGCAAGCCCGCCAGCCTCTCCCCGGCCCGCGACGCCCTGATCAAGAAGGGCCTGATCTACTCGGGCGAACGCGGCACGGTGGCCTTCACCGTCCCGCACTTCGGCCGCTACCTGCGCACCCAGCCCGCCTGACCCAGCGCACGCGGTGCCCTCAGGGCTGACGGCGGAGCCGACGGGTGAGCGCGCGACTGTGACGCAACGCGGAACGCACAGGTGCCGGCAGGTGCCGTCGCTCGCCAGTCGCCCCGACCCCCGTTGGCGCAGCGGTGTGCGGAAACGGGATATGCGGCTTGTGCGCCCGACGCAGCGCTCGGAGGCCACCCAGCGAGTACAGCTCCGCCAGCCGGGCGGTGATCCGCTCTCGGGCCTCGGGGTCGGTGGTCATCAGCGTGGTCACCGCCGGCGGCAGACCCACGGCGTCCAACCGCCTGTCGTAATCGGGGTTGGCCTTGCCCGGCTGGAAGACGTGCTCGATGCCGTTGCGCTCAAGGAAGCCGGCGAAGCGGTCCCAGCGCTGCGCCTGCCCGGCGTTAAAGGCGGTGTAGTCGGCCTGGGCGTAGAGATCGGCGGCGTCGACCTCCGGGCTCAGGTCGGGGACCAGGCTGTGCGGGATGTCGTGGTACTGGGCCAGTTCCAACGTCCGGCTGTCGTGTGCCAGGACGTAGGCGGGCGTGCCGGCGGCCAGCGCCACGATGTTGCCGTGGATCCGGGTGCCGAAGGAGAAGTCTCGCTCGGCGAGGTAGCGCATCCAGGTCCAGGTATCGACGAAGAACCGGATGCGGTCCTCCCGGTAGAGCTGGTGGCCGGTGTGGTGCGGCAGTCCCGGCCGGACGTTGTGCGGGTGGGTCCCCCACAGCAGCAGCTCGAGTACCTCGTCGCCCTGCGGAACGTAGACCATGTTCGGGTAGCGCTTGGCGTGGCGGGTCCCGACCTCGTCCATCAGCCGCACGTAAGGCGAGATGTTGACCGTGAAGCGGCTCTCCGGCGTGAGCTCGGCCACCCGTTTGGCGACCTGCAGGTCCGGGCCGTCGCGGAACAGCGACGGACAACCCACGACGTCGACCACGTCGTCACCAAAGCCCAGCTCGGCGAGGTACGCGCGGCTGAATTCGCCGCGCACGCCGATTGTCGCCGACTTTTCGAGAACCGCGCGTACGAACCGACCCACCGCCGCACGCAGCTCGTCCGTGGGTGGTGGGAATGGGTTGTCGAGGCTCCCGGTGCCGCCCGCGACGCCGACGCCGATCACCACGACCGGGATCCGCAGCCGCTCAATCACCCACGTGAGACGCTCAAGATTGTCCAGGAATCTCAGCCGGAAGGCATTTGCCAGGGGCACCACGAACATGTCGAACTGCTCGTTGATCCGGTCCACGTACGCCTGGTCCACGCCGGGACGCTCGCTGAGGAACGAGTTGGACACCACCTCCGTCCCCGGCACGCTGATCAGCTTGTGCACCGACTCGGTGAAGACCAGATTTCCCACGTTCCGCCCGAATATGCCCTGCTTGTACAGCGCGAGGGAGAGCTCCGGGCTGACCGGCGTGAAGGGGTCCTTGGCAGAGCGCAGCAGGACACGGGTCATCGGGTCGGAGCCTCCGGAGTGCGGGGGGGGGTGCGGGGTAGCCGAAAGTTGTTAGATGCTAGCCAACCGCGTCGTCGGCCGCCACATCGCTGCCGGTCGGTCGGAAGGCGTCAGACCTTCGACCACGGCGGCGGGAAGACCACCTCGCCCTGGGGAGCAGCCGGCTCGCCACTGACCGTCGACGGCAGGACGAGCGCCTGCCACGGCTCGCCCAGCCCCGACCACGGGCTGGTCAGGCCCAACTGGTCGGCGCGGGTGAAGCCGAAACGCCGGTAGTAGGCCGGATCGCCGAGCACCACCACCAGCCGCTCGCCCAACTCCGTCGCCGCTTCCAGGGCCGCCTGCACCACCGAGGCGCCCAGCCCGATCCGCTGCCGGTGGGGTGCCACCGCCACCGGTCCGAGCACCAGCGCCGGCAGGCTCGCTCCCGCCGAACTCACCACGACCCGGCTGAGCAGGGCGTAGCTGACCACCTCACCGCCGTACTCGGCGACCATCGCCAACTTCGGAATCCAGGCGTCGCTGCCGCGTAGCTCGTCGACGAGCCGCACCTCCGGTGGGACGGCCACGTCCGGCCGTGCGAAGGCCGCGGCCAGCACCCGCCGGACCGCGCCGGTGTCGGCCGGTTCCTCCGGGCGTAGCCGCAGCGTCGTCACGCGGCGAGATTACCGCCTGTGGCCGGTCCACCCACGACGGTCTCGGGAACTGGGCACAGTGGCGCAGTCACCCAATCGATCGAGATGTGCCGTTGCCGGGCGTGGCGATGCCCGGAACAGGGTATGACTGGTCCATGACGCCCGTACGATCCCTCGCCCGCGCCATGCTGAGCGGCATCTTCGTGGTCAGCGGCGCCCGCAACTTCGTCAGTCCTGAACGCCTGGTGCCTACGGCTAAACCGATCACCGACCGGGTGGCGCCGCTGCTGCAAGGGGCCCACCCGGGTATCCCCACGGACACCGCGACCCTGATCCGGGCCAACGCGGCGGTGCAGTTCGGCGCCGGACTGATGCTCGCCACCGGCCGACACACCCGGCCGGCGGCCCTGGTGCTGGCAGGCACGCTGATCCCGGTGACGCTCGCCGGACACCCCTTCTGGAGCACCGACGACGCGACGGCGAAGAACAGCAACCAGGTCCACTTCCTGAAGAACCTCGGTCTCTTCGGTGGGTTGATACTCGCTGCGGCGGACACGGAGGGTAGGCCGGGGCTACGCTGGCGCGCCGGACACCGGATCGGCCACTCGCGACGTTCGGTGCGCCGCGCCGTCCGGACCGCCCGGCGTGAGGCCAGGATCGCCGTCCGGTCCGCGTCAGCCGCTCGACGCCTACCCGGCTGAGCTGCCGCTGTCCGCCCTCACGCCCGACTAAGGCCACGAATCACCTGAACCACCCACCAGGCGTTAACGCGGTTGAAATATCAAGAGAATGTGTGGGATCGGACACGGTCGCATAACGTGGGAGGCACTGACGGGATGCGTCGTTCTAGGCTCCGTACTGGACCTGGACGGGTAGGACGACATTGGTACGGGGGTGGCCACGCCATGCCGACGAACGTCGGTAGAGGGCTGGACCGCCTCGCTACAGTCCGTCGCGCAACGCGTGGGATCGATCGTAGGACAGTCGTACGGGCGGGCATCGTGGCCGCCGTCGCCTATGCCGCATGGCTCGCCATCGGCGAGTTCGGGCGTCCGTACAACTTCTTCGACATGAAGATCTACCACGGCGCGGTGGTCTGGTGGGCGAGCGGTCACGAGCTGTACGAGTTCGTCGCGCCCGGCACCACCCTGGGCTTCACCTACCCACCCTTCGCCGGGCTGGCCATGCTCCCGATGGCACAACTGCCGGTGGCCCTGGCCGGCCTGCTGAACGCCGCGGTCAGCATCGCCGCACTGGCCGTCGTACTGGCGGCGCTGCTGCGCCCGATCGTCGACCGGCTCTGTTGGCCGCTCTGGTACACGGTGGCCATCGCCACGCCGCTCGCCGTCGCCATCGAGCCCACTCGGGAGACGCTCGGCTACGGACAGGTCAACCTGCTGCTGTTCGCCCTGATCATTGCCGACCTGATCGCGCTGCGCTGGCGGTCCCGCCGCGGAACCCATCAGGCCGAGACCGACGGGGCGCTGCTGCGGTTCGTCTACAGTGGCACGTGGGCCGGCGTGGGCATCGGCCTGGCCACCGCCGTGAAGCTGACCCCGGCCCTGTTCATCTTCTACCTGATGATCACCCGTCAGTGGCGAGTGGCCGCGACGGCCGTCGGCACCGCCGTCGCCGTGACGATCGGCAGCTTCGGCGTCGTCGGCACCGAGTCCCGCGCGTACTTCGGCAGCGTGCTGTGGCAGACCGAACGGGTGGGCGCCGCCGACATGACGCCCAACCAGTCCCTGGCCGGCCTGCTGGCCCGGCTCTACGACTCGATCGAGACCCCTGGGCTGCTCTGGCTCGCCTTCTCCGTGTTGATGCTGGCGCTCGGCCTGTCCCGGGCCTCGAACGCCCACGCCGACGGCGACGAACTGACCGCGTTCACGCTGGTGGGCCTGACTGCCAACGTGATCAGTCCGATCTCCTGGACTCACCACCTCGTCTGGGTGATCCCGGCGATCATCGTGCTGGCCGACGCCGCCGCACGCCGCCGCGACGCCAGCCGAAGACCGGTACCGCGCCCGGCGACGGGTCCGTACGGCGGCCCGCCGGGACTGTCCACCCTGCGCTCGCCGATCTGGTACCCGACGCTGACCGGACTCCGGCACGGCGTCGCCGCGATCGGGCTCTACCTGCTCTTCCTGGTTTCGCCGATCTGGCCGTTCGAGCACCAGTTGCCGGAGGTCTCCCACTACGAGGACGGCCTGTTCGGCGCACTGATGGAGAACTCGCTGGCGCTGGCCCTGATCGTGCTGGTCGCCGCGCTGCCCTGGCGGCCCGGCGCGGAACCCGCCTTCCACACCGACCGGATGGCGCGCACCGCGATGCTCTACGGCCGGCGGTAGGGCGGCATCTCCCGGCACCGGGGCCAGGTCCAAGCCTCGCCACTGCGGTGCTGGCCCGCAAGTGCGGCGGCGAGGTGGACTCACCGTCAGGGGCAGTTGACCCACTCGTCGGTGCCGTCGGCGAAGACCTGCCGCTTCCAGATCGGCAACCGGGCCTTGACCTCGTCCACCAGGCGGGCGCAGGCAGCGAACGCGGTGGCCCGGTGTGCGGTGCTGACCGCCGCGGCCAAGGCGATGTCCCCAATGGCCAACGGTCCGACCCGGTGCGACACGGCCACCGCGTACACGTCGGGATCGTCGGCGATCTCGTCGGCGACCTCCCTCAGTAGCTTCTCGGCGCTCGGGTGGCCCTCGTACTCAAGGTTGGTCACCGGGCGGCCGTGGTCGTGGTCGCGGACCACCCCGGCGAACGAGACCACTGCGCCCGCCCGTCGGTCGGCGACCGCCGCCTCATGCGTGGCGATGTCCAACGGCACTTCGCTGACGGTGCTGATAACGGTCACCATGCGCGCTCCCCTGGCAGCAGTGGTAGCGGTACAACCGGCACCCGATCTCCGGCGGCACCGGTGGTGCCCGGGCGGATCACCGCGAACCCGTCCGCGGTCGAGAGCCCACGCAGCATCGCCGAGCCGACGTGCCGGACCGGACGGGCCGTCCCAGCGACCCGGTCGAGCCGGACCAGCGCCAGATGGGTGTGGGCACCGCGGCCGGCGACCGGTTCGGCGAGGGTGACGTGCGGCAGCGCCGGCATCGGTCGGCCGGTGAGACCGGCCAGCAGCGGGGCGACGAGCGAGACCAGCGCGACGATGGCGGACTGTGGATTTCCGGGTAGCCCGGCGACGAACCGGGCCCGCCCGTCGGCGCCGACCAGTTGGGCCAGCAGCATCGGGAAGCCCGGACGCACCGCGACCGTGTTGACCACGTAGTCCGCGCCCAACTCGGCCAGCGCGGGATGCAGGTGATCGACGGGACCGTTCATCGTGCCGCCCGTGGTGCAGACCAGGTCGGCGCGCTCCAGTGCGGCACGCAGCGCGGCCACATGGGCGGTCAGCGTGTCGGCTACCGGGCCGACCACGTCGGCAGTGCCCACCTGGCAGCCGTACCGGCGCAGCCAGCCCGGCACCGCCGGACCCAACGCATCCCGGACCCGGCCGGCGCCGGGCGGCCCCTCGGTGAGCAGTTCGTCGCCGAAGACCAGCAGGGCCGCTCGGGGCTGCCGGCGTACCCGCAGGTTGTCGTGGCCGCAGGAGGCGGCCAGACCGATCACCGCCGGGTCGACCGGAGTGCCGACCGGGAGCAGTTCCTCACCGGCGGTGGCCTCCTCGCCGGGCCGCCGCCACTCCGGCGTGGCTCGCGGCACGCCGTCGACCAGCCCGTCGGCGGTACGCGTGGACTCCTCCACCCGCAGCACCGCCGAGGTGCCCGCCGGCACCATCGCGCCGGTGGCGATCTCGACCGTCGTCCCGTCCTCGGTCAACGGGGCCGCGGGCCCACCGGCCAGCACCCGGCCGGTCAACCGCCACGGGCCGGCACCACGCACCGCCCAGCCGTCCACGCTCGACGTCGGGAAGGCCGGCAGGTCGGTCCTGGGCGTGAGCGCTTCGGCGAGGGTGTACCCATCGGCTTCGGCGAGGGGACACTCGACGGCGGGAAGCGCGGCGGTCAGGCCGACCGCGTGGACCCTAGTGCGTGCCTGCGCCCAGTCGGCCGGCGGTGGCGCGGTGACCTTATCGGGGGAAGCGGTTTCCGTTCTCACCGGCCGAGCCTAGCGGGTTGCCTGGTGGTCGCCGCCGCGCAACTGGTCCACGGTGTGCCCGAGAATCGGCCCCAGCACGGCGAGACCGTCGCGGGCCCCGCCTGTCGAGCCGGGCAGGTTCACCACCAGTGTGCGACCGGCCACCCCCGCTACGCCGCGGGAGAGCGCGGCAGTCGGCACCTTGGCACGGCTGTGCGCGCGGATCGCCTCGGCGATGCCGGGAATCTCGTAGTCGAGCAGGGCACGGGTCACGTCCGGGGTCCGGTCGGTGGGAGTGATCCCGGTGCCACCGCTGGTCAGGACCACGTCGACGCCCTCCGCCACGGCCGCCCACACGGCCGCGCCGACCGGGTCGCCGTCGGGCACCACCATCGGATCGTCCACCGTGCAGCCCAACTCACGCAGACCGTCGACGAGTAGCGGGCCGCTGGTGTCGGCGTAGACGCCAGCGGCAGCCCGGTTGGAGGCCACCACCACCCGGGCGCGGATCACGGGCGGTCCTCCGGACGCTCCCACAGACCGGTTTTCCCGCCCTCCTTGCGCAGCACCCGAACCGCGTCGACACTCGCCGCCGGATCCACCGCCTTGACCATGTCGACCAGGGCCAGCCCGGCGACCGCGACAGCGGTGAGCGCCTCCATCTCCACGCCGGTGCGGTCAGCGGTACGGGCGGTCACGGTGATCTCGATCGTGTCGACGGTCGGCACCAGGTCGACTGTCACGCCGTGCAGCGCGATGGGATGACAAAGCGGGATCAGATCGGGGGTGCGCTTGGCGCCCATGATCCCGGCCAGCCGGCCCACCGCTAGCGCGTCGCCCTTGGGCAGACCGTCGCGGCGCAGCAGGTCGATGACCTCGGGGGTGGTCAGCAGCCGCCCGGCGGCCACCGCCACCCGGCCGGTGATCTGTTTGGCGGAGACGTCGACCATGCGGGCCGCACCAGCGGTGTCGACGTGGGTGAGCTGGGCCGGTTCGGTCACAATCGCGAGCCTATCCCTCGGGTACGACTACGCCCTCCATCGTGCTCGGAACAGTACGGACATTGGGCGCGGCCGAGTGCATCGGGCCGTAGCCACAGTTCGTCGCGGAGTTGGTCGACTGATATAAGCGAACCCGCGTCGCAGGCGGGTATGGCGAGAACGGTCGGCTGTTTCGGCGTCCCGGAGTACGGCACCCTACGCTGCGGTGCACCGCTAGACCGTCGAGGACTCGAATCTGCACCGGCCTCTGACTGCATTAAAGGATCACTGTACGCAGCTTGGCGGCCACCTGCCGGTAGGTTGCACGGCAAGCTCAACCGAAGCGGCGATGAACTGAACCGAGAACCCTGGCCACACTTGGTCGACCACATTTCGGAGACCGGGCAGCGAAACTCCGCCGCATTTGAACAGTGCGTCAAGGAGACAGGACGGAAAGTGATACAACTCTTCCATATTGGCCCATTCTGCGCATTAGGACATGAATAGTGGCTAAACGCCCGTAAGTGTCCCTAGGGTCTGGCAGCAAGGTGATGGCGTCAGATTCAATTGGGGGTCGAGATGAACTCGCACGAATGGAATTGATCCTCCTGTCCGAGCAGAAGTAGCGGGAGTACGCTTGCGGAGCGCAACCCCCTGGTGACGAATGGGGATCTTGCTTGGCTCTGCAGGCCCGACGGACCGGGACCGATCAGCGGCTCATGCTGCTCGTCGGTCTCGTCGTCGTACTGGCCGGCTTCGTCGGTGCGGTCTCCGTCGCGCACCTGCCCAGTTACGGTCCTACGACCGCGACCGTCACCTGGGCAACCCTGATCTCCCTCGTCGCAGTCGGCTTCATCGTCAAGGTCCGGGTTCGCATCCGCTCCACGAACCACGACATAGCCTGGACCGAGACAGCCATCGTGATCGGGCTCGCTGTCGCACCCGTCCCCGTGGTCGTCCTCGCCACCGGCATCGGGATCGCGATCTCCGCCACCCTGACCGGCAGCTCGCCGATCAAGCGGGCGTTCGGCATCGGCAAGAACATGCTGGTTGCCACCGCCGCCGGCCTGGTGCTCCACGCGTTCGAGTGGCCGAGCGCCAACTCAGACTTGGTTGAGACGGGCATTCCCGTGGCTACCGCCTATTTCGCCGCGGTGCTGCTCGACGAACTCGTCACCCTCCCGGTCATCTCGATGGCGACCAGGACCTCGTTACGCACCCTGTTCCGCGAGGACTGGGGTCTTCGCATCAGCGCCGCCCTTGCCCGCCTCGTCGTCATCGTCAGCACGGTGCTGCTCATCAACATCGACATCCGACTGCTCCTCGCGGTGCCCCCGTTGATGCTCAGCCTCCACCTGCTCTACTCGGCACGGATCCGCTCCCGCACGGAGCAACAGGTATGGCAGCGGCTGGCGCAGACCACCGACGCACTCAACGTCGTCGAACTGGGCGACGTGCTCACCAACGCGGTCACCCGGGCGGCCGAGCTCTTCTCTGCCGACGAGGTGGAGGTCGAACTGCGCGACGCCGACCGGGTCGTCCGCGGCGGCGCCGAGGGAGTCAGCTACGACGGGCCCGCCGACGAGTCCACCACCGTGGAGGGCGCGGTGGTTCCCGTCCGCCTCGAAGGGCACGACAAGGCGGTGGACGTGGGCGTGCTGCGGCTGCGCTTCCGCGGGCCGGTGAAACTCTCCGAGCGTGAGCACTACACCCTGTACACCTTCGCCTCGGCGCTGTGCACCGCCATCCGCAACGCCCAGGCGTACGCCGAACTCGCCCGGGTCGCGCAGGCACACGCGCACGATGCCACCCACGACGCGCTGACCGGTCTGGCGAACCGGCGCCACCTGCTCGACGCGGGAAACGAGCAACTGCACCAGCGGCACGCCGACGGGGTGACCGCCCTGGTGTTGATCGACCTTAATCACTTCAAAGAGGTCAACGACACCCTCGGTCACGCAGCTGGCGACCAGATGCTGACCGCGGTCGCCGAGCGGCTGCGCACCGCCGCCCGGGGCGACGACCTGGTGGCCCGGCTCGGTGGCGACGAGTTCGCGGTACTCCTGCGGGCCCTGCCCGCTCCTGCGGTGGCCGCGCACCGGGCCGAGACGCTGTTGACGGCGCTGCACGAGCCGTTCGACGTGGAAGGCATGCGGATCAGCGTCGAGGCCAGCGGCGGCATCGCCGTCGCCCCCGCCACCGGTGGCATGGTGGAACTGCTGCGCCGCGCGGATGTCGCGATGTACCAGGCCAAACGGGCCGGGCAGCGGATCGCCAGCTACGCACCGGCCCGCGACACCGCCGACCTCGGGCGCCTCGCCCTCGGCGGCGAACTGCCCCGCGCCGTCGCCGACCACGAGTTCACCGTCAACTTCCAGCCGATCGTCGACCTCGGCACCGGTGAGGTCATCGCCGCCGAAACACTGGCACGGTGGCGCCACCCCGTCCACGGCATGATCGACCCGTTGCGCTTCCTGGAGGCGGTGGAGCGCTCCGGACTGCTGCCGGCGTTCGCCGAGGCGATCCTCGACGAGGCGCTGATCGCCGCCGTCACCTGGCGCGACGCCGGCTTCGACGTGCCGGTGGCGGTCAACGTCTCACCCCGGAGCCTGCTCGACGCCCGATTCGCCGGGTCGGTGCTGACCCGCCTGCGCGCTCACGACCTGCCAGCCGACCGGCTCGTCCTGGAACTGACCGAGACCCTCACCCTCAGCCAGCTCGACGTGGTCGACCAGGTACTCACCCGGTTGCGCGACTCCGGCGTCCGGCTCGCCCTGGACGACTTCGGGACCGGCTACTCCTCGCTCTCGCTGCTCTCCCGGATCCCCCTGCACGAGCTGAAGATCGATCGGAGCTTCGTCACCGCCATGGAGTCCTCCACCGAGGCTGCGGCGATCATCCGCTCCACCCTGGACCTCGGCCGCAGCCTCGACCTCGCGGTGGTGGCCGAAGGAATCGAACAGGAAGCACAGCGCCGGGCACTCTGGGAACTGGGCTGCACCGCCGGTCAGGGTCACCTCTTCGCCCGCCCGCTACCCGCCGGGACGCTGCTCGCGGCGCTCCAACGCGGTGCCGGCGGACGAGCGGGCAGCCTCGCGACCGCCCTGCACGACACGGGCGCGGTGGTCCGGCTGCCGCAGGGCCGCCGGCAGGGGGGCCGGGGCCGTAACCTGCCCGCCTGACACACTGCCCGGGTGAGCACCGCCACCCCGCCCGTCCACCGCCTCGGGTGGTGGCACCGGCTCGACACCGCCGCCGGCGGCCTCGCCCTCGACCTCGGTCTCTACGCCGCCTCAGCCGCCTTCGCGGCGGTCACCGCGGCCACCTCGACACTTGTTCCGCACCGCGCCTGGGGCGCAGTAGCGGCGCTGGGCTACCTCACCGTCACGCTGCTGGCCGCCGGTCAGCTCCTGCTCAGCCGCAGTCGAGAAGACTCGCCCCTGGTCGGCCTGCCCGCACGCTGGCTGGTCACCGGCCTCACCTGGGCCGGTGTGGCCCTGCTGCCGTTGGTCTGGCAGAGCGTGCAACGCGCCTCGGGACGCACCGACCGGGCCCAGGAGGAGGTGCTCGTCGTCGAGGATTCCGGACGACGCCTGGCGGAGACCGGCACCCCCTACCTGGGACCGGACGCGATCGCCGCGCTACCCGCCGGCGAACAACTTCTCGGCTACGCCCCGTACCAGCCGGGGATGGCACTGTTCGGGCTGCCCCGTACGGCCCTCGATGTTTGGTGGACCGACGCCCGGGTCTGGTTCGCGGTCGGCACCGCGCTAGCCCTCGTCGTCGCCCTCCGCGTCCTGCGGCAACCCGTGGGCACAGCCGGACAGACCCGACCCCGCGCCGCCCTGCTGCGCGGGATCCAGGCCACCACCGTGCTGCCGGTCTGCGCGCTGACTCTGGCCACCGGTGGCGACGACCTACCCGTACTCGCGCTCTGCCTGCTGGCGCTCGCCTTCGCCGCCACCACCCGGCCCGGCTGGGCCGGCATCGCCGTCGGGTTGGCCGGCGCGCTGAAGCTCTTCGCCTGGCCGGTCGCCGCGGTGCTGATCATCTGGGGGGCGACCAGGCGGGCCGGCCTGCGGGTCACCGCCGGCGCGCTGGGCCTGCCCGCTGCCGCGCTGCTGCCGACCCTGCTCGTCGACCGCGCGGCACTGGTGGAGAACGTGCTGCTGTTCCCGCTCGGGCACGGCCTGGTAACCAGCCCCGCACAGTCGCCGTTCCCCGGCTACCTGATCGCGAACGTCCTGCCGGCAGGACGGGCGGTCGCCGCCGCGCTGCTGGTCGCCGCCGGTGTGGCCATCGCCGTCCGGCTCGCCCGCCACCCGCCCCGTACCGCCCGCACCGCGGCGCTCGCCTGCGGGTACGGCCTGTTGGTGGCGATCCTGCTGATGCCCACCACCCGGTTCGGCTACCTCCTCTACCCGGTCGCGTTCCTCCTCTGGGCGACCGCGCTCGACCGTCCCGGGATCCGGCAACCGGCGAGCGAAGACGCCCCGCACCGCGTAGACCTGAGAGCATGACCGCCTACCGAGACCGCGCCGACGCGGGGCTGATGCTCGCCGACCGCCTCACCGCCCTGATCGGCGAACCCGACGTCACTGTGCTGGGCCTGGTACGCGGCGGTGTGCCCGTGGCCCGGGTCATCGCCGAACGCCTCGGCGCGCCACTGGACGCGCTGGTGGTCCGCAAACTCGGCATGCCCTGGGCCCCCGAGGTCGCCTTCGGCGCGCTCGGCCCCGGCGGCGTACGCGTGGTCAACGAGGTAGTCGCCGGTCAGCTCGGCACCGACGACATCGCCGAGGTCCAGCGCCGTGAACAGGCAGAGTTGGACCGGCGCGAGGAGCTCTACCGGGCCGGTCGTCCGCCGCTGGAACTGGCCGGCCGCACTGCCCTGATCGTCGACGACGGGCTGGCCACCGGGGCGACCGCCCGAGCGGCCGTCCAGGTCGCCCGTCAACTAGGCGCCCGCCGGGTCGTGGTCGCTGTCCCGGTCGGTTCCCAGGAGGCGTACGAGATGCTGGCCGCCGAGGCCGACCAGGTGATCTGTGCCCAGCGACCGCCCACCTTCACGGCCGTCGGCGCGTACTACGACGATTTCCAAGAGGTCTCCGACGGCGAGGTCACCGACGCGCTGACCTCTGTGTCGTGAGGCGACCAGGTACCGTCGGGTGATGAGTCTGACCTGTCCCAAGTGCCATGGAGATATGCGCCAGTACGAACGCAGTGGCGTCGTCATCGACCAGTGTGGTGAGTGCCGGGGGATTTTTCTCGACCGCGGTGAGTTGGAGAAGCTGTTCGAGGCGGAGGCCAACTGGAGCGCACAGCAGGCCCCCGCCGCGCCCCAGCCCGCCGCTCGGCCGGGCGGCTACCCGCCACCGCCACCACCCGCCCCCGCGCAGCACCAGCCGGGTTACGGTGCCGTACCGCCGCCGCCCGGCTACCCGGCTCCGGCCTACGGCCACGCTCAGCAACAGCAGCACTACGGCTACCACGGGCACTACCGACGCAAGAAGCGGAAGAGCTTTCTGGACGACATGTTCGGCTGAGCTGCTCGCGCAGGTGACTTGGCCGCGGCCGGCCAGGCCACCTGCGCCGGCCAGGCCACCTGCGCCGATCTTTTCGGTGACGCCGCTGCCCGGCCGCGGCCGGCCGGACCGGCCACAAATACCTGTTCAAGGTCGCCGCCGAGGTCAGACGATGGCCATGTCCACGAAGCGCGACAAGTGCAGCTGGGCGGCGACCGTCACGGTGTCGGTCGGGCCGTTCCGGTGCTTGGCGACGATGAAATCCGCCTCGCCGGCCCGCGGCGACTCCTTGTCGTAGTAGTCGTCACGGTGCAGAAGTATGACGACGTCGGCGTCCTGCTCAATCGAACCAGACTCACGCAAATCGGACAACTGTGGTCGCTTGTCGGTGCGCTGTTCCGGGCCACGGTTCAGCTGGCTCACCGCGATGACCGGGCACTCGACCTCCTTCGCCAGCAGCTTCAGGCCCCGAGAAAGGTCTGCGACCTCCTGCTGACGGCTCTCGGTACGCTTCGGCGAGGTCATCAACTGGAGGTAGTCGACCACGATTAGCTTCAGGTCGTGTCGCTGCTTGAGGCGGCGGGCCTTGGCCCGGATCTCCATCAGGTTCATGCTCGGTGTGTCGTCCACGAAGAGCGGTGCCTCACTGATCTCGCCCATGCAGCGGGCGAGCTTCGTCCAGTCGTCGTCGGAGAGTTGGCCGCTCCGCAGCACGTGCAGTGGCACACGGGCCTCGGCCGAGAGCAGCCGCATGACGATTTCGACCTTGCTCATCTCCAGCGAGAAGATCGCCGCCGCCTGATTCGCCCGGATAGCCGAGTTCCTGGCAAAATCCATACTGGCTGTGGACTTACCCAAGCCCGGCCGGCCAGCCACAATGATCAACTGGCCGGCATGCAGGCCGTTGAGCAGCCGGTCCAGGTCTGTGAAGCCGGTCGGCACGCCGGTCATCACGCCACCGTGGGCACCGACCGCCTCGATCTCGTCCAGCGTCGGCTGGAGCATGTCGGCAAGGATGGCGAAATCCTCGCTGACCCGGCGTTCGGTCACGTCGTAGACGGCCTGCTGGGCCAGGTCGACGATGTCGTCGACGTCTCTGCTGCCGCCGTTGGCGGTACCGTATCCGAGTTGGACGATCCTCGTTCCGGCCTCGACCAGCCGCCGCAGCACCGCCCGCTCACTGACGATGCGGGCGTAGTAGGCCGCGTTCGCGGCGGTCGGCACGCTGGCGATCAGGGTGTGCAGGTAGGGGGCACCGCCGACCCGGGCCAGATCACCGGAGTCGGCCAGCGCCGCGGCGACGGTGATGGCATCCGCCGGTTCACCCCGCCCGTAGATCTCCAGGACGGTGTCGAAGATGGTGGCGTGGATCGGCCGGTAGAAGTCGTTCGTCTTGAGGATCTCGACGACGTCTGCGATGGCGTCCTTGGAGAGCAGCATGCCACCCAGGACGCACTGCTCGGCGGCCACGTCCTGGGGCGGCGTTTTGTCGAACTGGCCGTCGCGGGGTGCCGGGCCGGGCGACTGCCCGCTGCTCGGGAAGGACTCCGTCCGCCTGTCATCTGTCACCGACACCCGGGCCCCCTCAACTGCGTCGGATCAATTTCAGGCCTACCGCCTGGGTGCGACAAGTCGACCGTCCGCTTCGATCGGGGGCCATCGGGCGGGTAGGTCGGTGGCTAACCATACGGACTGCGAGGTCAGCCCCTCAACCGCACCGGTGGACGAGCCTTGGGACAACCTGTGGACGCCGGGGGGCAAGCATGTGCGCAGCGTGTGCACAGGGTGTGGATATCGCGTGGGGACTTCCTTGTCATACGCCGCTGAACTGGAAAGAGATCGTCCACAGCCTGTGGACAAATATTTCCGGGTAGGGCTTTGTCCTGAACCTCCCGTAAGATCGGTGGCCTACGGCTACACCTGCACAGCGGATTGCACTTTCGGTTGAGAAGGGTCACGCTCCGGCCGTGAGTTACCGGGACTGGGCACGCGGGGAGGACGACCCGCGCGAGCGGCGGTCGGCCGCTTCGTGGGCCGAGCCTGTCGAGCGTGCTCCTGCCGAGCGTTACGACTCGGCGGTCGAGCGCTACCGCACTCCGAGTCGGCGTCGTGCCATCGAGCGCGGCCAGGACGAGCCGGCCGAGCCCTACCTGCCGCGCTGGGCGTTGGAGTCGGGCGTCAGCAGCGTGGATGGTGGTGGCCGACACGCCGCCCCGGACGACGATGACGACGCCGGGCGGCCACGCTACGGCGACCACGATCGGCGCGCGATCGAGCCCGCCCAGAGCCGGCGCGCCATCGAGACAGGGAGGCGGGAAGCCCCGTCGTCCGCTGCCGCATCGTCGACCAGGAGAACCGAGTCCGATCACACTCGGGAGTGGACCTTCGACCATCCGCAGGAGGGCCATGCCGGCAGCCGCGAGGGCGGTTACGTCGGCAGCCGCCGGGCCGAGGAGGACGATCCGGTCTCGGGCGTGACGCCGCAGAGTCGGCCCCGCCGAGCACAGTCGCGCCGCCGCCAGGTGACCTGGTCAGGTCTGGAGGAGGAGGGGCAGCAGAAGCTCGACCCGACGCCGAGCGCCGAGCCGAGCGCCGAGCCGACCACCCGACGCCGACGCCGCGCGGCGGAGGCCCCCGGACCGGCCGTGGACCCGTGGGAGCGGACGGCAGAGCCCTGGGAGCGGACGGCGGATCCGGAGAGTCGGCAGCCGGCGGAGGACCCGTGGGACGCCTCCGGCCTGCACGCCTGGGAGCAACCCGCAGGTCTGGATCGTCGGGCCGAGGACGGCACGGCTGACCCGTGGGACACCGACAGCACGAGCCAGTGGCTTCAGGGTCCCGTTCCGGACCAGTGGCTCGAGCCCGACACGACCGGGCAGTGGGACCGCTACTCCGAGGTGGACCCGCAGGACCGGCGTCGGGACCCGAACCGGTGGGACGTCCATCCCGAGTCGGACCGGTCGGACCATACCGTGCCACCTCGTTCCGATGCGGCTGCCGGTGCCGAGATGTGGTCGCGGGCCGGGCGAGCCGAGTCGGAGCCGCGCCGGGAGGGTTTCTGGCCGGGCACCCGACTGGCGGGCGACGATCCGCGTTGGGTCGACGCGCCTGCGTCGGCGCCCCGGTCGCCGGTGGTCGGCTACACGGCGCCTCGACCGCGTTCGGCGCCGCAGCGGCGGCACGCAGCGGCGCCGCTGGCGCGGCAGGTTGGCATCGCGGCGGTACGGCGGCGGATCGAGTCGGTCGGCAACGGCAGCTGGAACCGCCGGCTGGAAGACGACCTGCTCGACCCCGATACGGGTGGACCGTGGCTGCCGCTGCTATACACAGCGGCGTGTTACCTCTTGCCCGCGATGGTGATCTTCGTCTGGTTGCTGACTCTCGACGGCACACCGCCTGCAGGTTGCGTGACCGACATCAGCGGCGGCGGCTGCGACTCGTCCAGGGCTCGGGCGTTCGGGGCGATGGTGGGCGGCATTCCACGGTTCGGTCTGGCGCTGGTCAGCAGCCTGGCGGTCGCGATGCTGCTGCGTCGGGTGGGTACGACCTGGCGCTCGACCACGGTGGCGCTCGCCGCCGCCGTAGTCGGTGGAGGGCTTTCCACAGTCATGATCAGCGCGGTGACCGGCCAGCCCATCGGCTGATGGGGGCTTCCACCCGTCGTCGCCGGTGGTGGTGGTCGGATACGAAAGGGCCCGCACCGGTGGACGGTGCGGGCCCTTTGCGTTGCCGGCTGGGCTCAGCCCTGCACGACGTTGAGGTTGAACGTGCCAGTCACCTCAGGGTGCAGCTTGACCCGCACCGGGTGCGAGCCGAGCGCCTTGACGTGGCCGGACAGTTCCAGCCGCCGGCGGTCGAGCGCCGGACCGCCGGCCGCCTTCACAGCGTCGACGATCTCGGCCGGCGTGACCGAGCCGAAGAGCCGGCCGCCTTCGCCGGCACGAGCCTTCAGGCTCACCTTCAGGCTCTCAAGCTGTGCCTTCACCTCGTTGGCGTGGCCGAGGTCACGGATCTCGCGGGCCGAGCGGGCCCGCCTGATCAGCGTGACCTGCTTTTCCGCGCCCTTGGTCCAGACGATCGCGAAGCCCTGCGGAAGCAGGTAGTTACGGCCGTAGCCGTTCTTGACCTCCACGATGTCGCCCGGGGCACCGAGGCCGGACACCTCCTGAGTCAGGATGATCTTCATATCGGTGCCCCCTCTCAGCGGGCCGTCGCGGTGTACGGCAGGAGCGCCATCTCGCGGGCGTTCTTGACCGCACGGGCGATCTGCCGCTGCTGCTGCGAGGTAACGCCAGTGACCCGCCGAGCGCGGATCTTGCCGCGGTCGGAGATGAACTTGCGCAGCAGCGCGGTGTCCTTGTAATCGATGTAGGTGATCCCGTCCTTGTCTAGCGGGTTCACCTTCTTCTTCGGCTTGCGCAGTGCCGCAGCCTTCGCCATTGCTCTTGCTCCTGGTTTACGATCACGCGCGCTCGGCGCCATTAGAACGGAGGCTCCTCGTCAAAGTTGCCGCCACCCGAACGCGTGGGGGCCGGCGCGGCCGAAGCCCAGGGATCGTCGAAGTTTCCTCCGCCGCCGCCCTGGCCACCACCTCCACCGCTACCGAAACCGCCACCGCTGCCGCCGGAACGCGACATCTTCTGCACCTTCGCCGTGGCGTAGCGCAGAGATGGGCCGATCTCGTCGACCTCCAGCTCGATGACGGTGCGCTTCTCACCCTCGCGGGTCTCGTAGGACCGCTGACGCAGCCGGCCCGAGACGATCACACGGGCACCGCGCTGCAACGACTCCGCGACATGCTCTGCGGCCTGTCGCCAGACGGTGCACGAGAGGAACAGCGGCTCGCCGTCCTTCCACTCGCCGGACGCCTTGTCCATGAATCGGGGCGTCGATGCGACCCGGAACTTGGCGACCGCAGCCCCGGAGGGGGTGAATCGCAACTCGGGGTCATCGGTCAGGTTGCCGATGACCGTGATGGTGGTGTCTCCTGCCATGACCAACTCCTCGCGCACTCATCCGTCCGTCCTACAGGTTCTCAGAACCCTGTGACAGCACCGATGAGGCTCATCCGGGTAGGGCTGGGTGGATTGGTTAGCGCATCTCCGGCCGGATGACCTTGGTACGCAGCACGGACTCGTTGAGCCGCAGCTGACGGTCCAGCTCGGCCACCGCCTCCGGCGTCGCCTGAAGGTCGATGACGGCGTAGATGCCCTCGGACTTCTTGTTGATCTCGTACGCGAGGCGCCTGCGGCCCCACACGTCGGTCTTCTCCACCGAGCCACCCGCGGTCCTGATCACGTTCAGGTACGTGTCGAGCGACGGTGCGACGGTGCGTTCCTCGAGGCTGGAGTCGAGGATCACCATGATCTCGTAATGACGCAAGACGTGCTCACCTCCTATGGGCTAAGCGGCCACGGTCCTTCCGCAGCAGGAGGTCGTGCGTCGTTGCCCGTCCCGACCCGGGGGAACCCGAACGGGAGCAGACAACCTGACCAGGATACCCGGCCCGAACGATCACCATCACCGAGGTGACCGGGCACAGCGAACCGGGGGTCTGCGCCGACAACGTTGTCCGCACAGACCCCCGGTCACGTGACCGCAGGGCGCCTCGTCCGCATTCCTTGGGTGGGACCTGGGGAGGAACGACCACACCGATGAGGTTGGACTGGAGACGCCCCGCGGAGCCTTATCACGTTGTTACCCGACGTTATCGCGGAAGACGGCGCGTCTCAGACAAATCCCGGAATTAGCGACATTTTTCGGATGGGCTCCCGCCCGAAACGCCCGGCCTCCTGATTTACCGGTTTCAACGACCCCCGACGGGCTGGGTGACGCGACGAGCACGGTGGGCGTCACGCAGCCCGTCGGAGGTCCGACGTAGGCTCGCCTGCATGCGTATCGGAGCCCACGTCGATCCGACCGACCCGTTGGCGGAGGCGACCGCCCGAGCGGCAGACGCCGTGCAGTTCTTCCTTTCCGACCCGCAGGGCTGGAAGGCGCCACAACCCCGGACGGACGCCGATCTGCTGCGCGACGCCGCAGTGGACGTCTACGTGCACGCGCCCTACGTAATCAATGTCGCGACCAGCAACAACCGCATTCGGATTCCCAGCCGAAAGCTGCTGCTCGCCCACGCCCAGGCGGCCACGGCGATCGGCGCCAAGGGGCTGGTGGTACACGGTGGACACATCAACGCCGGCGACGATCCGGCTACCGGCTTCGACAACTGGCGCAAGGCCCTGACATTCGCCGCGGAGGCGGGTGGCTTCGGACTGCCGGTGCTGATCGAGAACACCGCAGGCGGCGAGCACGCCTGCGCCCGCCGGCTGGACGCGCTCGCCCGGCTCTGGGACGCCATCGGCGACCACCAGGTCGGCTTCTGCCTCGACACCTGCCACGCCCACGCCGGCGGTGAGGAGCTCCTCGGCCTGGTCGACCGGGTGAAGGCGATCACCGGACGGATCGACCTGATCCATGCCAACAACTCCAAGGACCGTTTCGGCTCGGGTCGAGACCGCCACGACAACCTGCGCGGTGGCACCATCGACGCGGAGCTCGTCGTCGCCGTGATCCAAGCGGCAGGTGCCCCGGTCATAGTCGAGACACCAGGCGGCACCGACGGCCAGAGCGGCGACATCGCCTTCCTCCGCGGCCGGCTCGGTCCGAAAACCCCGTCGCGATGACCACGCAGCACTCCGCAGGCGACGGCACGACGTCGAACTCACCAGACACCCGCACGACCGGCGAGGCGACGCGCGGCGACGCCAAGGCCGGCCAGGCCGCCGCCGAAGCACCGGATGCCGACCGGACCGGTGGGGACAAGGCCAGTCAGCAGGGCGGGCCAGACCCGGTCGGAGCCGGCACGATCCCGGCGAACGCCGACAAGGCGAAGGACCGCGACGGCAAGGCTGCCCAGGTGGAGGAGAGCGTTGGCGAGGAGGTGACCGGCGGAGCCGGCAAGGACGGCACGAGCACGGACTGTACGGCGGGCAGCGGGGACCGTAAGCCGGACCGCTGGGCCGCCTTCGGGCCCGCTCCCGAGTCGATACCGACCTGGTACGGCAGGCTGGGCCGGCGAGTTGGCCGGCTGCTGGTCCACGAGTGGACGCTGGCCGTGCTCGGCTCGCTGGCGCTGGCCGCGCTGATGACCTGGCCGACGCTGCGCTACCCGGCGCACACGCTGCCCCAGGACTACTGGGACCCGAGCCTGCAGGCCTGGCAGATGTCCTGGTCCGGGCACATCCTGCTGGCCGATCCGGCCCAACTGTGGCACGCCAACACGTTCTTTCCCGACCGATGGAGTTTCGCCTTCTCCGACACTCTGCTCGGGTACGCGCCGGCCGGCATGATCGGTATCGGCCCCGAGGCCGCTCTGCTCCGGTACAACATCATCTTCGTGCTGGCGCATGCGCTCGCCACTTTCGGCGCGTACGTGCTGGCTCGGCAGCTCGGTGCGAGCCGAATCGGATCCGCGGTGGCCGGGGTCGCCTACACCTACGCGCCATGGCTGTTGGCGCAGGCCGGTCACCTGCACGTGGTTTCCAACGGCGGCATCCCGTTGGCGCTGGCCATGCTGGCCCGTGGGCACGGTTGGTCGCTCCGGCACGGCTACCGACCCGAGCGCCGGCACGAGGGCTGGGTTTACACCGGCTGGCTGGTCGCGGCCTGGCAGTTGAGCCTCGGCTTCGGAATCGGCCTGCCGTTCGCGTACGTGCTCGCCGGCACCGTGCTGATGGCGACCGTCATCTGGTTCGCGAAGCGCATTGTCTGGCGGGTCAGGCGTCCCTTCGGCCAGCGCCTGTTCGTCGCCGACCTGATCGGCGGGCTGATCTTCGGAGGAGTTGGGGTCCTGCTGGCCATCCCGTACTTCACCGTCACCCAGCTGCACCCGTACGCGGAACGGACGATCGCCGACATCGCCATCTTCTCGCCGCCCGCCAGCGGCTTCGTCACCGCCCCGGCCGAATCCCGCCCTTGGGGTGGGCTGCACGAAGGGGCACGTGCCATCCTGCCCTGGCATCCGGAGATGACGTTGCTGCCCGGCTTCACGCTGTACGCGCTGGCCGCCGGCGGCCTCTTCCTTTCCATCTGGACGGTGCGCCAACGCCTGCTGCTGCTCGCCGGGGTGCTGGTGGCGATGGCCCTGTCGATGGGCACCGAGCTCTTCGAAGGCCGCTTCACCTACGTACCGCTCTTCGAACACCTGCCGGGTTGGAGCGGCATCCGCACCCCGGGGCGGCTGATGCTCTGGGCCACGCTGCTGCTCGGACTGCTCGCGGCGGGAGCGGTCAGCGCGTTCGCCGAGCGGGTCCGGGACATCTGCGCCGAGCGGATTCCCTCCTGGCCGAGCCCGTGGCTGCGGCTGGCCACCCTGATTCCCCTGGTTCTGGTCGTCGCCGAGGGGACCAACACGACACCGCATCCGGTGGTGCCGCCACAGCCGGCCGCCATGCGTTCCATCGAGGGCCCACTGCTCGTCCTGCCCAGCGGGCAGAACCACGACCAGCCGGTGATGCTCTGGTCGACCACCCGCTTCCAGGACATCGTCAACGGTGGCAGCGGCTTCGTACCCCGCCAGCTGGAAGACGTGCGCCGGGTCACCATGACCTTCCCCGACCAGACCAGCGTGGACTATCTGCGCACCCTAGGTGTACGCAACGTGCTGGTGGTGCGGGACCAGATCGCCGGCACGCCCTGGGAGATCAGCGTCGACGCACCTGTCGACGGGTTGGGCATCACCCGCGACGAGATCGATTCGGTCGTCGTGTTCCGGCTCTGAGGTGCCTCGCGGCTGGGATTGGCGGGGGCTCCGATCGGATCACGTGGCCGCGGACACGGGTGTCGGGGTCGGTTCGGGGGGTGGGGCGGGTGTCGCCGCCCGGCGGATTCTCAGGCGGTCGAGCCAGGGGGCGTCCGGGAGTCCGTTGAGTAGACCTCCATCCGGGTCGTCGGCGTAGGTGCGGCGTACCGCGTCCCGCTCCGGGTGCAGGATCTCCCGTACCACCAGCACGACCAGCGCCACCACGGCGGCCATGCGCAGGCTCGCGGCCAGCACGAACACGCCCTCCGGGAAGACCGGCTGGCCGGTCGACGCACCGAGCAGTTGGCCGTAGAAGGCTACGAAGTAGCAGACCTCGGCCGCCTGCCAGACGAGGAAGGCTCCCCACCTGGGCCGGGCGAGCACCACCAGCGGCAGCAGCCAGAGCACGAACTGCTGCGACCAGACCTTACTGAAGATCAGGAATACGGCGACCACGAGGAAGGCGAGCTGAGCGAGTCGGGGCCGGCGCGGCGCCAGCAGCGCGAGCGCGCCGACGCCGAGGCAGGCCAGGCCGAACAGGGCGTACGAGAGGTAGTTGAGTGTGGGAATGTTGGCGTCGAGCCACTGGAAGGGTCCGATGCTGGCCGGGTCACCGAACTTGCCGTCCAGGTAGCGGGTTATGTACCAGATAGTCCCCCAGTCGATCGGCCGATCGGTGTTCAGTTCGAAGAAGCGCTTCCAGTTCTCCCGGGAGTCGACGGGAAACGCCACCGGCAGATTCACCAGCACCACCGTCACCGCGGCCGTGAGGATGGACAGCAGCGCGGACCAGAGTCGGCCGGCGCGCATCGCCAGCACCAGGATCGGCCCCAGGATGAACAGCGGCCACATCTTGGCCGCCCCGCCGAAACCGAGCAGCACCCCGGACAGGGCGACCAGCAGGACGCCACGGCGGCCGTCACCGGAGCGCGCCCAGGCCAGTAGGCCGAAGGCGGCCAGACCGATGGCGAGCAGGTCCCAGTTGACCGTGGCGGTGAGCAACAGTGCGGGGGCGAGCGCGAAGAGCGCGGCGTCCCAGGGACGGCGGCGGCGCAGCGCCAGGATCACCGCCACGGTGGCCACCGCAAGTGCGCCGAGCACCAGCGCGTTCAGGTTGTAGAACCACTGACCCTGGTTCATCCCGGGATTGCCGTCGCCGGCCGCGTGCACCGGCAACCCGAGCACCCCCATGAAGTACCCGGTCAGCACCGGATACTCGACCGGGTGGTCCAGGTAGGGCACGGCACCCTCGTTGAGCCGCTCGGCGTAGTAGAGCGCCAGCACGTCGGTGTAGCAGAACCGGGTGTACTGCTCGTTGTTCTCCCACGCGCCGTCCTGACAGGGCGACTTCTGCACCCAGTGCAGGGCCAGCGTCAGACAGGTCAGGGCGAGGACGATCCGGACAACGGTCCAGAACCGACGCTCCGTGCCGGCGGGCCGGTCGCGGGCAACCGCATGGTCACCGAGCGGGCCGCCGATCAATCCGGAGAGTCCTCGGACGAAGCCGTCGGAGCGGGACGGGTGATCGGAGACATCCGGTCCATCGATGCCGGGCGTCGACTGGCTGCTCATGACCGTGCATCTTGCCGTATCAGTTGACCGGGTAGAAGTCGAAACTCGCCTGCTCCCGGAATCTGGCGAGGCCCTACCAAATCCCGTGGCGGCTCAGCGCCGTGAGCCGACGCGACGGGATCCGCGCCTCCCGTCGTCTGGTCATATGGCGGCACCGGTCTCCGGAGAATCGTCGAGGGCGGTCGGACAGGTGTCCGGCCGCCCTCGACGATTCACGGGATCAGTCCCGGGTGGGTCTCGGTGTCAGCAGTCCGCCGCCTCCACCGCCCGGACCGTCGTTGTCGCCGTCGTCGTTGTTGCCGTTGTTGCCGTTGTTGCCGCCGTTGTTGCCGCCGCCGTTGATCTGGCAGAAGAAGTCCAACGGGTTGCAGTCTCGTCGACCGTCGTTCGATGGCGGTGGCGGTGGCGGTGCCGGCTCTTCGCCGTTGCCGACGTCCTGGTCGCCGACCCCGGTGACGTTCGGCAGATTGGACGGATCGAAGCCGCTCAGCGCCTCGTCCATGTACCGCTTCCACAGCGCGGCCGGGAAGCCGCTACCGCCGATGTTACCGCCGTTCTTGTCGAGAATGGCTGGCTTCTTCGGGTCGCGGCTGCCGACCCAGACCGCGGTCGCCAGGTTCTCGTCGTAGCCGACCATCCAGGCGTGCGCGTTCTTGTCGGTGTTGCTGTGCTCCCAGGTACCGGTCTTGCCGGCAGCCTGCCGGTTGTTGGCCAGCCGGGCGTTGCTCTTGCCCGGAATCTCCTTGAGAACCGCGGTCACCTCCTCGGCGACCTCCGGCCGGATCACCTGTTGGCCGCCACCCTTCTGTAGCTTTTCGCCGGTTCCGGGCACCTTGTCCCACTTGCCGGTTGCCTTGTTCTGCTTCTCCACCATGCGGACGAAGTGCGCCTTGTTGTACTTGCCCTTGTTGGCGAGGGTGGCCAGGCCGTTGGTGTGGTCCAGCACGGTGATCGGGTACTGGCCGAAGCCCACCACCCGGTCGAACTTGCTCGGCGCGAGTTCCTCCGGCTTGTTCTTGGTCAGGTCGTACGCCTTCGGCGGGTCGACGGTCCACATCGTGCGGACGCCGGCCCGGCGGGCCATGTCGACCACCTTGTCGGCACCGATCTCCTCGGTCACGTGGAAGAACGGCACGTTGTACGACTGGATCGTCGACTCCTGCAGCGTGCACCACTTGGCGCAGCTGGCGTTCCGGCCGGCGTTCACGATCTTGTTGGCGTAGTCGTCGGGGGTGAACGGAGTGGCGTCCCAGTGCGACTTGACCGAGACCTCGGCGTCGATGGCCGCCGCCAGCGTGTAGACCTTGAACGACGAGCCTGGCGGGTGCCCGCCGACGAGGTCACCGTTCTGGTCGGTGTTCAGGCCGGCGTAGTCGAAGTCAGCGCCGCTGTCGCCGCCGTAGTAGGCAAGTACCCGGCCGGTCTTCGGGTCGATGGATACCGCGGCCGCCATCAGGTTGTTGGGTTGCGGTTCGAGCACCGAGCCCTTGCGGTCAGGCTGGGCTGCCTGCTCCAACGCCTTCTGCATCTTCGGGTCGATGGTGGTGGTGATCCGGTAGCCACCCTCACGTAGTTCGTCGACGCAGCTGGGCTTGTCCGTCGCGCCGTAGTTGGAGCAGAGACCCCACTGCTCCATCTCCTGCCGCACGTAGTTGATCACGTTGCCGCGGGGGGACGCGACGCCGAAACCATTGTCCTTCTTCGTCTTCTGCACCTTCGGATACTCGGCGGGCCGCTCGGGCCTGTCCGGGGCGCCCAGCCAACCCTCCTCGACCATCCCGCTGATGACGTACTCCCAGCGGGACTTGGCGTCAACCTCGTTGATCTCCGGGTCGAACCCCTGGTGGGTGGCGCTGGCGACGGGCTGCTTGATCAGCGCGGCGAGCACCGCCCCCTGGGCCACGGTGAGCTTCTCGGCGCTGGTGTTGAAGTACGTCTGAGCCGCCGCCTCGATGCCGTACGCGCCCCGACCGAAGTAGATCACGTTCAGGTAGTTCTCCATGATCTGTTCTTTGGTGAACTCGTCGTTCAGCTTCGAGGCGAGGATCGCCTCCTTGACCTTCCGTGCGTAGCTGTCGTCCTGAAGGTTCTCGTAGGCGTTGCGGGCGTACTGCTGGGTGATCGTCGAGGCGCCCTGCTTGTCGCCACCGGAGAGGTTGTTCCAGGCGGCCCGGGCGATGCCCTTGTAGTCGACGCCCGAGTGCCGGTAGAAGTTACGGTCCTCGGCGGCGGCCACGGCATGTCGCACGTGCTCGGGGATGGCGTCGATGGTGACGAAGGTGCGGTTCTCGTTGCCGAGCTTGGCCACCAGCGTCTTGCCGTCCTTGGCGTAGACGACGGTGGAGAGCGGCAGCGGGATCTCCTTGGGCAGCACCACGTTGGTCGAGTAGTAGGTGAACCCGACCACCCCGATGCCGGCCAGCATGATGAACACCGCGAAGCCGGCGATCAGCATGTTGATCCGCTTGCGCTTGCGGGCGCGGGACACTCCGCCGGGATCACGGCCGCCGCGACCCGGTCCGGTCCGACCACCGGGCCCACCCGGCCCACCCGGCCCGCCGGGACCACCGACGCTCGCCCGGGCCACCGCGGCCCGACCGCCGGGACCACCCACCGACGCCGCGCCGACGCTGGCCCGGCCCGCCGATGCCGCTCCGACGGCGACAGAGGCACGACCGGGCCCGGCCGGCGACACCGGCACCGAGGCGCGCCCGGCCCGGCTCGGGGCCGGGGACACCGGCACCGAGGCACGGCCCGGCGCCGCCGGCGAGACCGGCACCGAGGCGCGGCCCGGTCCGGCCCGGCCGACCGGTGCCGCGCTGGTGGACCCGTGCTGCGGTGGCACGCTCGCCGAGCCGCCTACCGACGCCCGGCCACCGACCGAGGCGCGGGCCGACGGGCCGACGCCCTCCGGCCCGGTCGACCAGTTGACGCCGCGCGGTTCACCACCCTGGCGGCGGTACGCGTCGTCGGCCTGCCCCGGGTCGTCCTGGCCCGGAATACGGGCCCGTCCGCGCGGGGAGCTGGGATCGCCGTACGAGTTCATTCCTCACACCCTGCCGTCGCGGTGGGGCGCTGTCGCACCGCCACCGGTTTGCCGTGAGTTGTGACACCCGAGAGCACGGCACAAGGATGCCGTGGAACCGGTGTCAGATCCGAATCAATCGGACTATTCAGACCTACAAGCTGTCGGTCGCCCCGGCCACGTACGCCACGGCCGGGGCTGGCCGATCGAGCCTGATTCACCGTTGCGCCTCTCGCCTTCGCCGGACACCCGTTCCGTCGGCGGTCATGCCGCCTGCCTCACTGCGTTCCTGGCCGTCGTCCGCGCCGCCGGGCAGGCCGTCCCGGCCGAGCAGGTACTGCTCGACCAGATGGTTCCAGTCACAGCCGAGGCACACCTCCACTACGAAGACCTGGAACTCACGCAGCGTCATCGCCAACACGGACAACTCGGCCACCGTACGCGCCTGGCCGGCTGACTGCCTGAGTTCGTCCCCGTAAATGTAGTGGACCCGGGTGAGGTTCTCGCTCCGGCAGATCGGACACCGCTGGTCGGTGGGCTCGCCGTGGAACCGAGCCGCGTTCTTCAGGTATGGAGATGCGTCGCACAGGTCGTAGGTGCCGACCCGGCCGGCGAGAAGCTCACGCAGCACCACTCGCTTTCGGAGCGAGTAGTCGACGACCTGGCGCTGCGTACGCATGCGGGAAAGGGTACGCGGTCTCGTGTGGCTAAGCGACCACCGTGACGATCCGTGAGCACGGGACATCGGAGCGGGGGTTTGCCCCGAGGGGAACGAGACGCTACGGTGCGATGTATCGGCCCGATACATCGCGACGGTTGGCGCTTCACGCACAGGGTAACGGAAGGATGGCCAATGCTCGAACTCGCCATCCTCGGCCTGTTGCAGGAGGCCCCGATGCACGGCTACGAGCTGCGCAAGGAGCTCACTGCCAAGCTCGGGGCGATCCGAGCCGCCATCAGCTACGGCTCGCTCTATCCAACCCTGCGCCGGCTACAGGCAGCGGGTTGGATCACCGAAGCCGCCGAGACACCCGCCACCGCCGAGGAGGTTCCCGCGCTGACCAGCCGACGAGGTCGGGTGGTCTACACCATCACCGCGGAAGGAAAGGAACGCTTCGCTCAGCTCATCGCCCAGACCGGGCCGGAGACATACGGCGACACCGGTTTCGGTGTGCACTTCGCGTTCTTTTCCCGAACCGACCGGGCGACCCGACTTCGGATCCTGGAAGGTCGCCGCCGCACGATCGAGGAACGTCGCGAGGGCCTTCGCGACATGCTGGGCCGGGCGGCCGAGCGCCTCGACGCGTACACCCTGGAGCTGCAGCGCCACGGCCTTGATGCCTGTGAGCGCGAGGTCCGGTGGCTGGAGGAGCTCATTGCCAACGAGCGCTCCGGCCGTGCCCCGACGGTCCCGCAGGACGGGACGGCCGGCGGCCGACGAGAAGACAACAGCCCGCCTCCGCCTGGCGAGACCAGGAAAGAGCGGCCGTGACAGAAAAGAAGGAGGCACACGCGATGGGCTCCGTCCGCGTCGCCATCGTCGGTGTGGGTAACTGCGCCTCGTCCCTGGTACAGGGCGTCGAGTACTACCGGAACGCCGACCCGAACGACCGCGTCCCGGGTCTCATGCACGTCACCTTCGGCGACTACCACGTCTCAGACGTGCAGTTCGTCGCGGCGTTCGATGTCGACGCCAAGAAGGTGGGCATGGACCTCGCGGAGGCGATCGTCGCCAGCGAGAACAACACCATCAAGCTCTGCGACGTGCCGCCGACCGGTGTCAGCGTGCAGCGCGGCCCGACCTTCGACGGCCTCGGCCAGTACTACCGGGAGATCGTCGAGGAGTCCGACGCCCAGCCGGTCGACGTGGCCAAGGCGCTGCGCGACGCGCAGGTCGACGTCGTCGTCTCCTACCTCCCGGTGGGCTCGGAGCAGGCCGACAAGTTCTACGCCCAGGCCGCGATCGACGCCGGCTGCGCGTTCGTCAACGCCCTGCCGGTCTTCATCGCCTCCGACCCGGAGTGGGCGCAGAAGTTCACCGACGCCGGCCTGCCGATCGTCGGCGACGACATCAAGAGCCAGGTCGGCGCGACCATCGTGCACCGGGCGCTGGCCAAGCTCTTCGAGGACCGGGGAGTCGAGCTGCTACGTACATACCAGCTCAACTTCGGCGGCAACATGGACTTCATGAACATGCTGGAGCGCAACCGCCTGGTCTCGAAGAAGATCTCGAAGACCCAGTCGGTCACCTCGCAGATCCCGCACGAGATGAGCAAGAGCGACGTGCACATCGGTCCGTCCGACCATGTGCCGTGGCTGGACGACCGCAAGTGGGCGTACATCCGCCTGGAGGGCCGCTCGTTCGGTGACACCCCGCTCAACGCCGAGCTCAAGCTCGAGGTGTGGGACTCGCCGAACTCGGCCGGCGTCATCATCGACGCCGTCCGGGCCGCGAAGATCGCCCTGGACCGGAAGATCGGCGGCCCGATTCTGTCGGCCTCGTCGTACTTCATGAAGTCCCCGCCGGTGCAGTACGCCGACCACGATGCGCACGCCGCCGTCGAGGAGTTCATCGTCGGCGAGATCGAGCGCTGACGCGCCAACCAGCAGCATCGTCGAGGGCCGGGTCCGTGCGGACCCGGCCCTCGACGTCTGTGCTCAGGCCGTGGCCCGGGTGATCGGCGCCATCTCGGCGCGAGGGCGCAGTGGTGGGCGCGGTACATGGCCGTCGCGTCGCGCTGGCGAGCCAGTCAGGACCAGGCGCGTTGCAGCGCGACCCGGGCCTCCAACTCCAGCAGCTTGACCTTGCGGTCAAGGCCGCCGCCGAAGCCGACAAGCTTTCCGCCCGCCCCGATGATGCGGTGACACGGCACGATGACCGGGATCGGGTTGCGGTTGCAGGCCACTCCGACCGCCCGGGCCGCGCCAGGATCGCCCACCCGCCGGGCCACCTCGCCGTAGGTCGACGTCTCGCCGTACGGGATCAGGGTCATCTCCCGCCACACCGCCCGCTCGAACTCGGACCCGCGCGTCGCGTGCACCGACACCCCGAAATCGGTCAGCTCTCCGGCGAAGTACGCCCGCAACTCCGCGACCGCCTGCCGGGACGTCAGATCCACCGGCGCCGTGGCGGCCGCCGTGACCGGGCCGAAATGTGCGCCGCAGACGCTGCCGTCGGCGGTGGCCACGGAGAACTCCCCGATCGGCGAGTCGATCACTGTCCAACGCATGTCGCCATTCTCCACCTCGGCGCGCTCGCACCAGCGGCGCGGCACCGGCCACGTGCGGGGCGGCCATCGAGTGTCCACCCGTTGCCGGCCGCGATCGAGTAGGTGACACCGGACGCGATGGACATTCACCGCCTCGTCCGCGCCCCGTCAAAAGACGGGATGGCCACGACGTCACTGAGGCTCATGTTGGCCACGGCCGGCTTCTGGGCGTTCCCGGTCACCCAGTCGACACCGGCGATGACCTGTTCGGTGGTGCCGAAGCCCTCGCAACAGAGCACCCGTACGCCGACGAGCGTGACACCCTTGGCCACGCCGTACCTCGCGCCGCCGACGGTCCCGGCGACGTGCGTGCCGTGGCCGTTGCAGTCTCCTGCGACGTCGTCGGAGTCGATAGCGTCGTAGCCGTGACTCGCCCGACCACCGAAGTCCTGGTGGGCGACGTTGATCCCAATGTCCAGATGTACGCGGTGACCGCGCCGCCTATGTTGGGGTATTTGTAGGTGCTGTTCAATTTCGGCGAAGGCCTGATCGACGGTCAGTCGCGGATGCCCTCGTCGCGGGCCCAGCACAGCAACTCTGCCTCGGCAGCGTCACGGTCCAACGGCCCACGCTCCAGCCGCAGGTCCTTGAGATACTTCCAGGCCCGGCCCACGATCGGCCCCGGCGGCACGCCGAGCAGCTCCATGATCGCGTTGCCGTCGAGATCGGGCCGGACCCGCGCGAGATCCTCGTCGGCGGCGATCCGGGCGATCCGCTCCTCCAACGCATCGTAGTCGGCGGCCAACTGGGCGGCCTTGCGCCGGTTACGGGTGGTGCAGTCCGACCGGGTCAGCTTGTGCAGCCAGGTCAACAGGTCACCCGCGTCGGTCACGTACCGGCGCACCGCCGAGTCCGTCCACTCACCCCGGCCGTACCCGTAGAAGCGCAGGTGCAGCGCGACCAGCGTGGTGACCTTGGCGGTGACGTCCTTGGGGTAGCGCAGCGCCTTCATCCGGGCCTTGGTCAACCGGGCGCCGACCACCTCGTGGTGGTGGAAGCTGACCCGGCCGTCCGTGCCGGTCGACTTCGTCGCCGGCTTGCCCACGTCGTGCATCAGCGCGGCCATCCGGAGGACGAAGTCGGGGCCGTCCTCCTCGTACGAGATCGCGTTGCGGACCACGGTGAGGGTGTGCTCGTAGACGTCCTTGTGCTGGGCGTGCTCGTCGATTTCGAGCTTGAGCCCGGTCAGCTCGGGCAGGAAACGCTCGGCCAGCCCGCTGTCGACCAGCAGCCGCAGTCCCGTGATCGGGTCTACGCCGCAGAGCAGCTTGGTGAACTCGTCACGGATTCGCTCAGCGGTGATCCGATCCAGGTCGGCCGCCATCCGGGTCATCGCCGCCTGGACGTCCGGGTGCACCGCGAAGCGCAGCTGGGCGGCGAAGCGGGCGGCCCGCAGCATCCGCAACGGATCGTCGCCGAACGACTCGGCAGGCGTACCCGGCGTACTTACGACCTTCGCCGACAGGTCCGCCAGGCCGTCGTACGGGTCGGCGAACCGGTGCTCGGGCAGGCTCACCGCCATGGCGTTGATGGTGAAGTCCCGCCGCCGCAGGTCCTCGACCAGACTGGTGCCGTAGACCACGACCGGGTTCCGGCTGACCTGGTCGTACGACTCGGCCCGGAAAGTGGTGATCTCTAGTCGCAGGCCGTCGCGCTGACAGCCGATGGTGCCGAACTCCCGGCCGGTCTCCCAGATCGCCTCGGCCCAGCCCCGCAGGACTTCCAGCGTCTGGTCTGGATGCGCGTCGGTACAGAAGTCGAGGTCCTCGCCGAGCCGGCCGAGCAGGGCGTCGCGTACCGAACCGCCCACGAGGTGCAGTTCGTGACCGGCGGCGGCGAACCGGCGGCCCAGCTCATCGGCGACCGGGGAGACCCGGAGCAGTTCGGCGACGGCGTTGCGCTGCGCTGCGGTGAGTTCGCGGCGGTCGGTGGTCTGGGGTGCGGCGGCTTCGGACATCGGATCAGCAGCCTATCGGTCCTGATCGCCATCTCGTCCGCCGGGCGCGGGTAACGGGTTCGGGTTGACTAAGGTCTGTGACGTGCGGGCCGATGCCGGCTCCGGTGTACCCCTTGGAGGCACAGATGAGCGGCGGGCTCTACCGCAGCGCGAACGCCCAGCAGGGCGGCGTGCCGGGCGGCCGGCCCGACGACGGCGCAACGTTCATCTCGGCCGAGCCGCTGAACCAGCCCGCGACGGAGTCGGTCGCGCCACCCCAGGAGCAGGTGGCGGAGGGCAGCGCCGCGACCAACAGCGCGGTCATGGCGATCGGCAGCCTGGTCAGCCGGGGTACGGGTTTCCTGCGCAATCTGGTGATCGGCGCCGCCCTGGGTGGTGCGCTGGTGGGCGACGCCTACACCACCGCGCAGATCCTGCCGGGCATGGTCTACGAGTTCCTGCTCGGCGGCATCCTCACCAGCGTGTTGATCCCGGTGCTGGTACGCCGACGCAAGACGGACAGCGACGGCGGCCAGGCGTACACCCAGCGGCTGCTGACCCTCGCGGTGCTCGCGCTGGGCGCCGCCGCCCTGCTCGCGGTCGCCCTCGCCGTGCCACTGACCTGGTTGTACGGCGCCAACGAATCCGCTCCCGGCTACTCGAAACTGGTCACCGCGCTGGCTCGGCTCATGCTGCCGATGATCTTCTTCTCCGGCCTGAGCGCACTGATCAGCGCAGTGCTCAACACCCGTGGCCACTTCGCCGCCCCGATGTGGGCGCCGATCCTCAACAACCTGGTGGTCATCGGTACCGCCGGCATGTACATCGCGATCTTCGGCGCCGAGATCGTCGGGCCCGAGGACATGACGGTCGGGCGGGTCCTGCTGATCGGCGGCGGCACCCTGATCGGCGTCGCCATCCAGGTCGCCGGCCTGCTGCCGGCGCTGCGCAGGGTCGGCTTCCGGTGGAAGCTCCGCTTCGACTTCCGCCAGCTCGGCCTGGCCGAGCTGGGCCGGCTCGGGGCATGGATGATCTGCTACGTCGCGGTCAGCCAGATCGGCCTCATCGTGCTGTTCAACCTGCTCAACCGCGCCGGCAAGGAGAACGCCGCCGGTCCGCTGATCTACAACAACGTCTTCCTGCTGTTGATGACCGCGCACGGCATCATCGCCGTGTCGATCATCACGGCGCTGATGCCCCGGATGAGCGCCGCCGCCGCCGACGGCCGGTACGCCGACCTCGTCGCCGACCTGTCCCGGGGCACCCGCATGGTGTCGGCCGTGCTCGCCCCGATCGCGGTCTGCTACGCCGTGCTCGCCACCCCGATCGCGTTCACGCTGTTCCGGTTCGGCGCGTTCACCGAGGACAACGCGACCGCGACGTCCCTGGTGCTGCTCGCCGCGGCACTCGCGCTGGTGCCCTTCGCGATCAGCCAGCTGTTCACCTTCGCCTTCTACGCGCTGCCGGACACCCGTACTCCGGCACTGATCAACATTCCAGTCGTGGCGCTCCGGATCGGGGTGCAGATCGCCCTGTTCGCGGTCTTCTCGGCGAGCTTCGCCGGTGCCGGAATGATGATCGGCAACACGGTCTCCTATCTGGCCGCCGCGATCGTCTCCGCCTGGCTGCTGCGACCCCGGGTGGGCCGGATCGGGCTGGGAGCGATCCTGCGCACCCTCGGCCGGGTGGCGGTCGCCGCGCTCGGTGCCGCCCTCGCCGGCCTGCTGGTGGTGTTCCTGCTTCCTGGCGACGACACGCCGACCAAGGCGGAGGCGATCGTGCAGTTGCTGGTCGGTGGCGCCGTGATCGGCGGTACGTATCTGGGTCTTGCCGTCGTGCTTCGGATCTCGGAGATCACCGAGGTGATCGGCATGGTCCGCCGCCGCCTCGGACGCTAGATCCCCGACGAGGCGACGGGTTGCACCCAGCGTGACCGCGGATCACCAGGCTGGGGACGTGCCTGTGGATAACTCCGCGAGCTGCCGCTCGCCGAACGGGTCGGCCTGTGGACAACCAGCCGGACGGCTGAGTGTGCCCGACCGACCGACGGGAACCCACCGCACGCCTGACCGGCTGCCTCGACCTGCCCCGCCCCGACGACGGCCAGGTGTGGGCAGCCTCTAGATTGGCTGGTACATGTGCCAGCAACGCGGCTGACAACGGTGCCAACCGGACGAGACCGCACGACTGCGAAGTCACCCGTCGGTCACGGCGGGAAGATGACATGTCGAGGAGCCGGGCAACACGGGTAAGGTCGCTCTCGACGGGTACGGCAGGCACCGGTGCGCCATCAGTGGGGACCGGTCGGCCAGGTACCAGACGAAGGCGGAGCGGTAAGCAGATGCCCAGCAGCGCGGGTCCATCGATCGGCACGATCACCGAGGGAGGACGGGTGACCCAGGTCGGCGAGGGTCAGGACGCGGACGAGACCACTCCGTCGGTCATGATCTTCGGTGCTCCGACGGCAGGTGAGATCCTCGCCGAACGTTACGAACTGGTCGAGCACATCAACAACGACAGCGCGGGCCGCCTGGTCTGGCGCGGGGTCGATGTCGTGCTACGCCGGCCCGTCGCGGTTGTCATGCGCTACCCGGGAGGCGGCTCCGCCACCGAGATGCTCCAGGCCGCTGTCGCGGCCAGCCGGGTCATCCACCCCAACCTGGTCGGCGTCTACGACGCCATCGACGAGGCCGACCGTGCCTACGTGGTGCGCGAGTGGGTCGACGGGCAGTCGCTGCGGGAACTAGTCGCTACGGGGCCGTTCGACGCGACCCGGGCCACTGCTGTCGGCAGCTCGGTCGCCAGCGCGCTGGCCGCCGTGCACGCCACCGGCATGGTGCACGGCAATGTGCATCCGGGCACGGTGATGATCAGTGACGACGGCCGGGTGGTCCTGGCGGACGCGCGTACCGACGGCGCGGACTCCCAGGAGAGTGACGTCCGGGCGGTCGGTGGGGTCCTCTACTTCGCGATGACCGGCTACTGGCCGCACACCGAGGCGCCCCTGCGGGGGGCCACCGCCGGGCACGGCCGAGCCGCCATTCCCGACGCGGTACGCGACGCCAATGGCGCGGTGGCGGCGCCACGCCAGGTCCGGGCCGGGGTGCCGGCCTACCTGGACGACCTCACGATGGACCTGATCGACGGCGGGATCGCCCCGCCGTCGTCGGATGTCCTCGCAGCAGAGTTGGCCCGGCTCGACGTGCCCGACGACGACTATCTCGACAACACTGGCCCGCTGCGCTTCGCCGGCGAGACGGGCGAGGAGCCGTCGCCGCTGGCGGCGGCGGGCGGACGCAAGGTTGCCCTGGGCATCGCCGGTCTGCTCGCGGTGGCCCTGGTGGGACTCCTCATTGGCATCACCACCTTGGGTGACGACGATCCGCAGACCAACCCGGTTGCCGCGCCGAGTTCCAGCGCCCCGGTCACCGATGAGCCGGCGGCGCCGGCCATCCGGGACCTCAAGATCAGCGGCGCCCGGATCATCGACCCGGACAGCAGCAATCGCAGCGAGGTTCGCGACGCCGAGAAGGTCTTCGACGGTGACCGGGACGAGGGCTGGTCGACGGAGACCTACAACCGCAGCAACTTCGGCAACCTCAAGCGGGGCATGGGGGTCTGGGTCGACCTCGGTGGCGAGCACACGGTCAAGTCGGTGCAGGTGAACCTCTCCGACACCGGCGCCTCGGCGGAGCTGTTGACCGGCACGATCGACGCGCCCTCGACGGGTGCCGGCGACGACCAGGTCCTCACCGCCTACCAAAAAGGTCGGATCGGGCAGCCGTTCGAGACGCACGACGGCACCACGATGACCTTCGACGGCTTCGACGCCGACAAGAAGTACCGCTACCTGCTGTTCTGGATCACCGAGCTGCCCCCGAACGGAGGCGGCTTCAAGGTCGGGGTGCAGGAGATCTCGGTCAAGGGGTCATGACGCGTCAGCCCGGCGGCACCCACCGGAGCCGGTGATGGAGGTACGCGACGCCGGGCGGAACCTTACCGGCGAGGCGCCGGCGGGCGAACCGGTCAGCGACTTCGACCTGCTGCGCGCCCATGTCGCCGGCGACCGGGATGCGTTCGGCGAGTTGTTCCACCGCCACCGGGATCGGCTCTGGGCGGTCGCCCTGCGTACGATCGGCGACCGTGAGGAGGCCGCGGACGCCCTCCAGGACGCGATGCTCTCCGCCCACCGAGCCGCTGGCCGATTCCGGGGCGACTCGGCCGTCACCACCTGGCTGCACCGGATCGTGGTGAACGCCTGCCTCGACCGGATCCGTCGCCGTCAGGCCCACCCGACGGTGCCGCTGCCCGACGGGATCCGTGGCCCGGAGGATGGTGCCGGCAGCGGTGGGGTCGAACCGGCGGCCCCGGTGCGCGACCACGACACCGCGATGGTCGTCCGGGACGCCCTCGCCGCGCTTCCGCCGGAGCAGCGGGCCGCGCTCGTCCTGGTGGACGTGCAGGGCTATCCGGTCGCCGAGGTCGCACGGATCCTCGCGGTGGCCGAAGGGACGATCAAGAGCCGGTGCTCCCGCGGCCGAGCCCGCCTGGCGGTCGCCCTCGGGCATCTGCGGCCCGGCAGCGGGTCGGCACCGGGCGACGGGACAGTGTCCGGCGGCGGCGAGCCGAACGTGCCGGGCGTCACCCAGGGGAACCAGGTAGCGCCACCGGCCGTCCGATCGAGGTCGATGCCGTCCCGACCGGCGTCAGTCGAGAAGCAGGAGGAGGAACCGTGAGTACCGGGGAGTTCAGCGAGGTCGATCACGACCTCCTCGCCGACTACCTCGGCGGCGCGCTGGACGGCACCCTGGAGCAGGCCGAGATCGCCCGGCTCGTCGCGCAGGACCCGGGCTGGGCACAGGCACACGCCACGCTCGCACCGGCCCTCGACCGCGTTCGTGCCGAGTTGGCCGGCTGGGGCGAGCCGGCGCCGGAACTCCCGCCGGAGATCGCCGACCGGATCCGCACCGCGCTGACCGTCGCCGAGCACGTCGAGCCGGACCATCCCACGCCAGTCGGCGACGAACCTACCGTGGCGGCCTCATTGCGGCCGGTGGTGCCATCACCGGATGCCGGCGGGGCGCCCGACGTGGCCGGCGAGGCTGAGTCGACGGGCGGAAGAACAGCAGTCGTGCCGGTCCAACCGCCCGGCGGCTCCCGGCGGCCCGGTGGTACCCCGCGTCCCGGGCAGGAGCGGAGCCTCCCTTCCCGGCCTGGCCGGCGGAGGCGTCGCTGGGCTCGAGTGGCCGGCCCGGTCGCGCTGGCCGCAGCCACGGTGGTCGGGTTGGGCGCCCTCCAACTGTCCCGGTCGAGTCACGGCGACGACTCGGCGAGCGTCACCGCCTACCGCGATCCGGGGGCCAGTCCGGTGGTCCCGCACGCGTACCCGCCGGATGCCGCCACCGACGCGGCGCCGGAGCGTGGCACCGCCGATGCGGCCAGCGCTCCCTTCCAGATCGTCGGTGAGGCGGAGAGCAGCGGTAACGACTACACGCCGGAGACCCTGGCGGGGCTCAGCCCGGCGATCAGGCAGTTCTCCACCAGGAGCGAGCCGACGCTCGGCGGGCAGAGCGAGGAGCGCCTGCCCGGCCAGGGAGACCTTGCCCGGCTCGGTGACCGGCCGGCGTTGAGCGCCTGCCTCACCGAGATCAGCGTCGAGCACGGCGGAACGCCACTGGTTGTCGACGTCGTCGACTACGCCCACTTCGAGGGCCTGCCGGCGCTGGTCGTACGCTTCACCGACGTCTCCGGCGGGCAGTGGGCCTGGGTCAGCGGACCGGAGTGTGGTGTCCCCGGGTCCGGCGCGGACGCCCGCTACCACACGCGGGTAGGGTAAGTCCGCGGTCACCGTCATTTGACCGTTCACGTGACGTGACCCACCGGATGACCGGCTGGGGAATCCCCGCTTCGTACGATGACGTTCTGCACATCAGTGCCGCCGCGTCGGCACTCGGGATCGCCATCGGCCCCTGCGCCGGTGACGACAGTCAACACGATTGGGAGACGGCAGTGGACGAGGTCCGCAACCTGGTCATCATCGGCTCCGGGCCGGCCGGCTACACCGCCGCGGTCTATGCGGCGCGTGCCAACCTCAAGCCGCTGGTCATCGAGGGCGTGCAGTCCGGCGGCGCGCTGATGACCACCACCGAGGTGGAGAACTTCCCCGGCTTCGCGGACGGCATCCTCGGCCCGGAACTCATGGACAACATGCGCAAGCAGGCCGAGCGGTTCGGTGCCGAGTTCCTGACCGACGACGTCACCCGGGTCGAGTTGACCGACACCGGTCACCCGGGCACGGTCAGCACCGTCTGGGTCGGCGAGACCGCCCACCGGGCTCGTGCTGTGATCCTGGCGACCGGTTCCGCCTGGCGTCCGCTTGGCGTACCGGGCGAGCAGGAGTACCTCGGCCACGGTGTCTCCTCCTGTGCCACCTGTGACGGCTTCTTCTTCCGCAACCAGCACATCGTGGTCGTCGGTGGCGGTGACTCGGCGATGGAGGAGGCCAGCTTCCTGACCCGCTTCGCCGACTCGGTGACCATTCTTCACCGCCGGGACTCGTTCCGAGCGAGCAAGATCATGGCTGAGCGGGCGTTGGGCAACGACAAGATCAAAGTTGAGTGGAACACCGTGGTCGAGGAGGTGCTCGGCGCGGACGGCAAGGTGTCCGGCGTGCGGGTACGCAACACCCACACCGGTGCGGCCAAGGTGCTCGACATCACCGGTGTGTTCGTGGCGATCGGCCACGACCCGCGCAGCGAACTGTTCCGTGGGCAGGTCGAGATGGACGACGAGGGCTACGTGAAGGTCGAGGCGCCCAGCACCCGGACCAGCATCCCCGGGGTCTTCGCCGTCGGAGATCTGGTCGACCACACGTACCGGCAGGCCATCACCGCGGCCGGCACCGGCTGCGCGGCTGCCCTGGACGCGGAGCGCTTCATCGCGACCCTGCCCAAGGGCTGAACAGACACATCGGAGGAGGAGGGTCAACAGTGGGAGCAACCAAGTCGGTCACCGACGCGAGTTTCGCCGCCGACGTGCTGAAGTCCGACAAGCCGGTCCTGGTGGATTTCTGGGCGGAATGGTGCGGACCGTGCCGCAAGGTGTCACCGTTGCTGGAGGAGATCGCCGGCGAGATGGGTGACCAGGTCAGCATCGTCAAGCTCAACATCGACGAAAACCCGGAGACCGCCCGCACATACCGCGTCATGTCGGTGCCGACCCTCACTGTGTTCAAGAACGGTGAGCCAGTGCAGTCGATTGCCGGTGCCAAGCCAAAGGGCGAACTGGTCAAGCTGATCGAATCGGCGCTCTGACCCCAGCGACGTCGTCGCCACCGACCCCGTGCCAGGACCACCGGCACGGGGTCGCGCCTATTTCTCCGCCCGCCGCCCCTGCGGACCGCCCAGCACATAACCTCGAACCGGGGGCCGCCGTACGCCGGTGACCACCTGGTCCCCGTCGGGCGGTGCTGGCCACCGCCGCCGGGCCCGGCCAGCCACTGACCGTGCAGAGGGGGTCCTGCGTGCAGCCGATACGTTCCGGTGACCGGGGACCCGCAGTAGCCGAGATCCGTACCGTGCTCACCGGCCTCGACCTCCTGTCCAAGGCGACCGGTCCGCACAGCGACGAGTTCGACACCGCCACCGAACTCGCCGTCCGCGCGTTCCAGCAGTCCCGCGGGCTCAGCGTCGACGGCCGGGTCGGCGCCGAGACCTGGCGGGCGCTCGACGCCGCCCGCTGGCGGCTCGGCGCCCGCACCCTCTACCACGCGGTGCCGGTCCCACTCACCGGTGAGGACGTCCGATCGCTGCAGGAACGACTGTTGGAGATGGGGTACGACACCGGCCGGGCCGACGCCATCTACGGCATCCGCACGTCCCGCGCGGTGGCTCAGTTCCAGCGGGAGGTGGGGCTCGCCCCCGACGGCACCTGCGGCCCGCACACCATGAACGCGCTGCGCAGGCTGGGCCGCAAGGTGGTCGGCGGCCGACCGCAGTGGCTACGCGAGTCCGACGCCATCCGGCAGTCCGGGCCGACACTGGTGGGCCGGACAGTGGTCATCGACCCGGGCCACGGCGGCACCGACCCAGGCGTGGTGGTGCCCGACGGCCCGCTGCGCTGGACGGAGGCGGACCTGGTGCACGACTTGGCCAGCCGGCTGGAGGGGCGGCTGGCCGCGTCCGGCGTACGGGTACAGCTCACCCGCGGCCCAGCACCGGAAACCTGCCTTCCCGACATCGACCGGGCCCAGTTGGCCAACTCTCTCGGTGCCGACGTGTTCATCTCGCTGCACATCGACCGCCACGCCAATCCGGCCGCAGAGGGAGTCGCCACCTACCACTACGGCACCGACAACGGGGTCACCTCGGCCACCGGCGAGCGGCTGGCCGGGCTGGTCCAGCGGGAGATCGTCGCGCGTACCGGCCTGCGCGACTGCCGTACCCATGCCAAGGCGTGGGACCTGCTCCGGATCACCCGGATGCCGGCGGTACGTGTCGAGGTCGGCTACCTCACCTCGGCGACCGACCGGCAGCGGCTGGTCGATCCCCGCTTCCGGGACAAACTGGTGGAGGCGATCGTGGCCGCCGTGCAGCGGATGTACCTGCCCATCGAGCGCGACGTGCCCACCGGTTCGATCGACGTTAGCGAACTGCGGGCGGCGGTCGCCGCGGGTACCGTGGTCGACTGATCCCACGGCACGGCCTCAGCTGGCGGTGGAGCGGGTCACCGGGCTGGGGCGGACCGGTCGTAACAACGACTCCGGGCTCATCGAGCCGAGCAGCTTCTCCAACGCGTACTCGACGTCCGACTTCCAGCTCAACGCCGTCCGTAGCTCCAGACGGAGCCGAGGGAAACGCGGATGCGGGCGCACGGTCTTGAAGCCCACCGACAGGAAGAAGTCGGCGGGAGCCACGCAGGCGCCGGCAGGATCGGCGGCGTCGCCGAACTTCGCGTCCCCGAATGCCTCGATCGCCTTGATCCCGCGCCTGGTCAGATCGCGGGCCACCCCCTGCACCAGCATCCGGCCGAGCCCGCCACCGACGAACGCGGGAACCACGTTGGCGGTCGTCAGCAGCGCGGCGTCGGCGGAGACCGGAGAGGTCGGGAACGCCATCGAGCGAGGCACATAGGCCGGCGGGGCGTACATGACGAAGCCGGCCGGCATCCCGTCGACGTAGATCAGCTTGCCGCAGGAGCCCCACTCCAGCAGAGTCTGCGAGACCCACGCCTCCTTCTCCAGGCCAGGGTCACCCGCAGCGCAGGCACGATCGGCGGAAACCGGATCAAGCTCCCAGTAGACGCACTGCCGGCACGGACGGGGCAGGTCCTCCAGGGTGTCCAGGGTCAGGCTGACCAGACGTCGCGACATTGGCGCTTCCCCACACTAGGCTCGGAAGTGGGACCGGCCCGGACGGCAACCGCCGCCAGCAGCGGCCCGACCGGTGCCGCCACACTTCCGCCCCCGACGAGCGATCGTACGCCGCCGAACCGGAACACGGGAGAGGACGCGTGAACGTCCACCTGTTCCGGGTCCGCGATGTGGACCTGCGGAAAATCGAGGGGGCGTCGGGCGGCGTGTGGCGGATAGGATCGACAATCGGCGCGCCGTGCCGCCATGGTCGCCGGTGTCCCGGGTAACCGGGGCGGGGGCCGTCCGAGCAGCCATCGGGGTGATGTGATGACCGGCACGACACTCGACGACTACACCGATCGGTACGCCCGCCGGGTACGGGGGATGACCGTCTCGGAGATCAGGGCGCTGTTCGCGGTCGCCAGCCGCCCGGAGGTGGTGTCGCTCGCCGGCGGCGCCCCGTACATCGCAGCGCTGCCTTTGGACGCCGTGGGCGAGATGCTCGGCCGGCTCGGTGCCGAACACGGAACCACCACACTGCAGTACGGCATCGGTCAGGGCACCCTCGAACTACGCGAGCGGATCTGCGAGGTGATGGCGCTCTCCGGAATCGACGCCGCCTGCGGCGCCTCGCCCGAGGACGTGGTGGTGACCGTCGGCGGGCAGCAGGCGCTCGACCTGGTGGCCAGGCTCTTTCTTGACCCGGGTGACGTGGTGCTCGCCGAGGGGCCGACCTACGTCGGCGCACTCGGGGTGTTCCAGGCCGCCCAGGCGCAGGTCGTGCACGTGCCGATGGACGACGACGGACTGATTCCGGAGGCGCTGGAGATCGCTGTCGCCGATCAGGCCCGAACCGGACGGCGAGTCAAGTTCCTCTACACCATCCCCACCTTTCAGAATCCCACCGGCGTGACCATGACGGAGGAGCGGAGGCAGCGGGTTCTCGACATCTGCGAGCGGGCCGGACTCCTGGTGGTCGAGGACGACCCGTACGGCCAGCTGAGCTTCGAGAGCGAGGCCCCCGCGCCGCTGCGGGCGCGGCGTCGGGACGGCGTCTTCTACCTGAGCACCTTCTCCAAGACCTTCGCCCCCGGGTTGCGCGTGGGTTGGATCCTCGCGCCGCACGCCGTGCGCGACAAGTTGGTGATCGCCAGCGAGGCGCAGATCCTCTGCCCCAGCGCGTACGCCCAGGCCGCCGTGGCCACGTACCTCAGCACGATGCCGTGGCGCGAGCAGCTGAAGGTCTACCGGGAGGTCTATCGCGAGCGGCGGGACGCGATGTTCACCGCCCTGGAGGACCTGATGCCGGCCGGCACCAGGTGGACCACTCCCGGCGGTGGGCTGTTCGTCTGGGCGACGCTGCCGGACGGGCTGGACGCGAAGGCGATGATGCCGCGCGCCATCGCCGCGCGGGTGGCTTACGTGCCCGGCACCGGCTTCTACGCCGACGGCACCGGCAACGGCCACATGCGGCTCAACTTCTCGTTCCCGCCGCCCGAGCGGATCCGGGAGGGCGTCCGCCGGCTCGCCAGCGTGATGGAGCAGGACATCGCCATGCGACGCGTGTTCGGCGCGGTCGGCGGGCCGGGTAGCCGGCGCAGCGGGGCCGGCTCGGATGTCCCGGGTCCCGACTTGGCATGATGCCCGGCATGGGTGTCACCGCTGCCGAAGAACCCGTCGTGTCCGGTCCCGCCGCCACCGATCTGCACGTGCTCGTGCTCGCCGGTGGGCTGTCGTACGAACGAGATGTGTCGCTCCGCTCCGGACGCCGGGTGCTCGACGCGCTGCGGGCCGTGGGGATGGAGGCCGCGCTGCGCGATGCAGACGTCGCCCTGCTACCGGCGCTGGCCGCGGATCCGCCCGACGCCGTGGTCATCGCCCTGCACGGCGCGACCGGTGAGGACGGGTCGTTGCGCGGGGTGCTCGACCTTTGCGGCATCCCGTACGTCGGTTGCGACGCTAGGGCCTCCCGCCTGGCGTGGGACAAGCCGTCGGCGAAGGCCGTGCTGCGGGAGGCCGGCATCACCACCCCTGACTGGGTGGCGCTCCCACATGACCGGTTCAGCGAGTTGGGCGCGGTGGCCGTGCTCGACCGCATCGTCGATCGGCTCGGGTTGCCCCTGATGGTGAAGCCCGCGCAGGGCGGCTCTGGCCTGGGCGCCGCCGTGGTCCGGGACGCGGCGTCACTGCCGGCCGCGATGGTCGGTTGTTTCGCGTACGACTCAACTGCGCTCGTCGAGCGCCACGTGCCCGGCGTGGACGTGGCGGTCTCCGTCATCGACCTGGGGGGCGGCCCGCAGGCGCTACCGGCGGTTGAGATCGTGCCCCGTAACGGGCTCTACGACTACGCAGCCCGCTACACGGCAGGCCGCACCACCTGGCACACGCCGGCCCGCCTACGGCCCTCGGTGGCCGAAGCGGTGTCGCAGGTCGCGCTCGCCGCCCACAGCGCACTCGGTCTGCGCGATCTCAGCCGAGTCGACCTGATCGTCGACTCGGGCGGCCAACCGCACGTGCTGGAGGCCAATGTCTCACCGGGCATGACCGAGACGTCGCTGCTACCGCTCGCCGTGCAGGCAGCCGGTTTCGACTTCGGGCGCGTGATCGGCGACCTGGTCGCCCGCGCCGCTGCTCGCTGAACCTCTCCGGGTGGTCGAGGGCTGCATTCAGGCCAACGACCGACCTGACGACGATCGGCGAGCCCGCTGGCAGTTCGCGGCGACGTCGTCGGCTGCCCGCTCGGCCGGTCCGACCCGAGCGGGCAGCCGACGTTCAGGCAGATTTCGGCCGGCCAGGCTGGGTGGCAGCGTTTCCCGGCTGATCCGGCGGCGAATCGGCGACCGAGACGGAGTCGACTCCACCGCTCTGCTGGCCGGGCCCGGATGACGTCGGGCGGGCCTTGCCCGAGTCCCGCACCTCGCCAGCAGCCGCCTCCTGTACGACCTCCGATGCCTCCGCCGGCTCGGGCGCTCCGCCCGGTCCCGGCGCTTCCGGCCTTTTCGGCTGGTGTTCGCCGGCCATGGACTCCGGATTAACCATCATCACGCCGGGGACCGTCTGGATTGTCGTCGCGGATCGGATCGGCTCCGCTTCGGTAGCCTCCTGACGTCCGGCGTCGCCTGCCGGTCCAGATGCGTCCTGCGGGACTGGCGGCGCTTCGGCCTCCTGCTCAGAGTCCACCAGGCTTGCCGAGGCGTCGGGAGGCTCGGCTGTCTCACCGATGACGTCCAGCAGTGATCCGCCCTCGGCCGGCCTGTTCTTTGCCGGCGACGCCGACTGCGCGGCGAGGCTGGACGGCGCCTGCCACTGGATGCGGGGCGGTTCGGCCAGTGGCCGCCCGCCGAATTCGGCCAGCCAGGCCGCAACGTGGGCGAGGTTCTCCCGCCACGCGACCTCAGAGATCGGCGGCAGGATCGAGTCCCAGAGGGACAGGAAGGTCCCCCGCAGTTGAAGCCGCCCGTACGGGCGGGCGAGGAACCACATGTGGAGATGGGCCGACCCGTCGCCCCAACGGTTGACGTGCACTCGGGCCACTCCGTCCAGCGAGCGGATGGCCCGTTCGAGCCGGACCGTCATCACACCCAGCTCGGCGGCGAGCAGGTTCGGCAGGTCGCCGAGATCCAGGTGCGATCGAGACTCCAGGATGAGGACCATCGGTAGGCCGGTGGGCCGGTCCATGGCTCGTACCCGCCACCGCTCGCCGACCCAGATGTAGGCCTCGTCGGGCGCCTGACAGGCGGTACATTCCCGGTCTGCCTCGCCCTTGCGGGGCGGTTCGACCGGTACCGGATCGGCGAGCGGCTTGACCCGCAGGTCGCCCTCGAAGGGAAACGACGGCCACTGGGTGAAGTCCGGAATTGAGGGAGGGGTGTCTTGCACGACGCTGACCCTAGCCGAGTCAACACACTCCTGTCCCTACCCGAATCAGCTTCGGCACCGGAACGCCGCGCACCGCGGGCGGGAACAGTGTCCACCACCCTCCCCAGAGTTATCCACAGGCTGGCGGTTGTTGAGCACCGACGCAATCCAAGGCTCGACAAGGGGTTTCACTCTCCTGTTTCACGTGAAACGGACCGAGCCTGTGGATAACACCTGTGGATAACGTCAGCTCCACGGGAACCGTTTCACGTGAAACCGTGGCTTGCGCCGCCCAGAGTGCGGTCCCGCTGAGCCCACCCTCGGACGGGATCGAGGACGCTATCCTCCCGCCGACCATCCCGGCAGTCGGGCGCCCCGGTCCGAGCACCACCAGGGATGCCTGAGGCAGAACGGCGGGATCACCCGCACCGACACCAAGAGAGCCGACAGACCTTCGTCCTGTTTCACGTGAAACAGGACTCGACATGCGGGGATGTCGGCGGCCTGTGGAGCCGGCGGTGGCCTGCTCCGGCTCCACAGGGCCCCAGAGAGACGGAACGGCCGTCCCGTCGAGAACGATGGGACGGCCGTCTGTCCTCGGCGTGTCAGTCCTGCTGTTCCTCGTTCTCGACACCGATGATGCCCACGATCCGCTCCAGGTCGTCGACCGTAGCGAACTCGATAGTGATCTTGCCCTTGCTCCGTCCGATGTCAACCTTCACCCGGGTGTCGAACCGGTCCGCGAGCCGGTCGGCCAAGTCGTTCAGTGCCGGCGCGTGCGGCTTCGGGCGACGCTTCGCGGACTCTTTTTTACTCGGTCCCTCGCTCAGGGCGAGCGCGACGATCTCTTCGGTCGCCCGCACCGACAGGCCCTCGGCGACGATCCGCAGGGCAAGCTGATCCTGGGTCTCCGGCTCCTCCAGACTCAGCAGCGCCCGGGCATGTCCGGCGGAGAGCACCCCGGCCGCCACCCGCCGCTGCACCTGCGCCGGTAGGTTCAGCAGCCTGATGGTGTTGGAGATCTGCGGCCGGCTGCGGCCGATCCGCCGGGCCAACTCCTCGTGGGTGGCCCCGAACTCCTCCAGCAGCTGCTGGTAGGCGGCGGCCTCCTCCAGGGGGTTCAGGTTCGCCCGGTGGATGTTCTCCAACAGGGCGTCCCGCAGCATGGCGTCGTCACGGGTGTCGCGGACAATCGCCGGGATACTCTCCCGGCCGACCGCCTGCGCGGCTCGCCACCGCCGCTCGCCCATAACGAGTTCGAACTTCTCGTCGTCGAGCTGCCGCACCACGATCGGCTGGAGAAACCCCACCTCCTGGATGGAGGTCTTCAGCTCCTCCAGGGCTTCATCGTCGAAGACCTGCCGGGGCTGCTTCGGATTCGGCACGATCGAGTCGACCGGAATCTCCGCGAAACGCGCGCCGGGCACCGGGCTGAGAACCGGATCAGTCTCAGTCATCGAGGCCGATACCGTCACTGCCGGCGGTCCGGCGGCAAGCGGCGTTCCGCCCAGCTCGCCCGCCGCCGCCATCTCATCCGCTACCGCCGTGTCGCCAGCGCCGGCAACCTGCACCGGTCCGGTAGGGATCAGCGCGCCCAGACCCCGTCCCAGACCGCCCCGAGGACGGTTCTTCATGCCACGCCTCCCAGCGCCTCTTCCGCATTACGCATTCCGGCTCACCGGCTCCTTGACGCCCCGCTCGGCGATCTCCTGGGCGGCCTCGAAGTAGCTCGTAGCCCCCCTCGAACCGGGATCGTAGGTCATCACCGACTGGCCGTAGCTGGGCGCCTCCGAGACCCGCACGTTGCGCGGAATCACCGCCTGGAGCACCTTGTCTCCAAAGTGGTTCCGGACGTCCTGCTCGACCGCGTCAGCGAGCCGCGTACGCCGGTCGTACATGGTGAGCAAGATGGTGGAGACGTCGAGCCGCGGGTTGAGATGCTGGCGGACCAGGTTGATGTTGCTGATGAGCTGGTTGAGCCCCTCGAGGGCGTAGTACTCACACTGAATGGGGATCAGCACCTCCTGCGCCGCCACCAACGCATTGACGGTCAGCAGGCCGAGTGACGGCGGGCAATCGATGAAGACGTAGTCGAAGTGCCCGGGGTAGGCGGTGATGGCCCGTTCCAACCGCGATTCCCGGGCCACCACGGAAACCAGTTCAATCTCCGCGCCTGCCAGGTCGATGGTGGCCGGCACGCACCACAGGTTCGGGATGCCCTCCACCGCCTGAGTCACGTCCTCCAGGGGAACGCTGTTGATCAGACAGTCGTAGACGTCCGGCACGCCCGTATGGTGCGGGACGTTCAGCCCGGTAGAAGCATTGCCCTGCGGGTCCAGATCGACCACCAGCACCCGGTTGCCGTGCAACGCCAGCGCCACCGCCAGGTTCACGGTGGTCGTGGTCTTACCCACGCCGCCCTTCTGGTTCGCGACGCACATGACCCGGGTCCGCTCCGGCCGAGGCATAGTCACCTCGCCACTTGGATTCAGGATCTGCACGGCGCGCATCGCCTCCATTGCCAACGGTGGGTCATCCTCTTCGTGCGTTGAGGTTTCACGTGAAACGTACGCGGCCTCAGTAGTGGCCGGCGGGTAGGAGCCCGCCGGTGGGACGGGCGTGTCGGACGCCGTCCGGGGATCCGGCACCGTACCGGCCGCCGGTGTCGGTGGCTCCGGCGGTGCCGCTTCGAACCGTGCCGAGGCGGACGTGTTCCGCCGAAACGGGATCACCCGAGCTTCGGGCGAGGCGTTGGCCGGCCGGCCGGCCGCTTCCACCCCTTCCGAGGTGGGCGACCAGGGTGCACCCGACGTCGGCGCATTCCGGCCGGGTTTCAGCGGCCTCTGCGGCTCCTCGGACGGCCGCCAGTTCGGATGGTCGGTTTCACGTGAAACAGGGTCACCTGCTGACCCGCTCGCGTGCGAATCGTCGTACCTGCCGTCGTCATGCACCTGTCATCCCTGCCCGCTTCGGATGGTCGGTCCGCACCTGTCAACCGGGCCACTCGCGCGCACTGTCCGCAGAGGTACCGCCCGGCGGGAGCGGCCGGGTCCCGGAGGGAGATCCACCGCCGCCCGCTCCACACTATCGACGCGCGGTCAGCCTACGGCGCACGGGCGCTACCGGTCCACGTCGGGTTCGCAACCCGCCGGGCCCAATCGCGCGACCCGACAGCCGGGCCGCACTCCAGCGCAGGTTGGCCACGCGCAGGTCGATCAGGCCCGCCGACGTGGCCTGACTCACCGCCGCCGCGAGCGGGACTGCTTCGATGACGACCGGCGGCGGACCGGACCGATCGTCCGCTCACTGACGATCTCGACGACGGTGGCCGGCGGATCCACGATCCCGGCACCGCATCTGTGCAGAATCGGCGTGCCGCCGCCGAGGCGATGCACCGCCTGGGCATGCTCGGTGACCTCCACGGCGGCCGACGCGCCCTTCAGGGCGAGTAGCCGCCCGCCGGTTCCGGTCAGCGGCAGGCACCAGCCGGCGAGCCGGTCCAGTGGCGCGACCGCCCGGGCGGTGACCACCTCACCGCGCAGCGGGTCCGGTCCGGCAACTGCCTCCTCCGCTCGACCATGGAACACCCGCACCGATTCGGTGAGCATGAGTTCATCCACCGCCTCTTCGAGAAAAGCGGTACGGCGGGCGAGTGGCTCAACCAGCGTTACCGCAATGTCCGGGCGGGCGATGGCCAGCACCAGTCCGGGAAGTCCCGCTCCAGAACCCACGTCCAGAACGGTCACACCGGGCGGGATCAGCTCGGCGACCGCCGCACAGTTCAGCAGGTGACGGTCCCAGATTCGGGGCGCCTCGCGCGGGCCGAGCAGGCCCCGCACGACGCCGTCGGTCGCCAGTAACTCGGCGTAAGCGGCGGCGAGGTCGAGGCGGTCGCCGAAGAGCCGGCGGGCGGCCCCGGCCAGGTCGGGCCGCAGCGAGGCTGCGGCGGGATTCGGGGTGCCGGGCGGGACAGCCGCCGGCCCGGGCGGCGTGACACCCGGGCCGGCGGAAGCAACGCTCACGGCGTCGTCTGGTGTCACCCGATCAGTCCGCCGGGCGGACGGCGATGCGACGGTTGGGCTCGACACCCTCGGACTCGCTCTCGACGCCGTCGATCGCGTTGACCACGTCGTGGACGCACTTGCGCTCGAAGGCGGACATCGGCTCCAGGCGTACCAGGTCACCGTGTTCCTTGACCTTCTCGACAGCGTTGCGGGCGACCGCCGCCAGTTCCTTGCGACGGTTGGCTCGGTAGCCGCCCACGTCGAGCAGCAACCGGCTGGGCGAGCCGGTCTGCCGGAAGACGGCGAGGCGGGCCAGTTCCTGGAGCGCTTCGAGGGTGGCACCGCGCTGACCGACGAGGCTCTGCAGCCGGCTGCCGACCACCTCTACCACCGGCCGGCCACCTGACACCAGTTCATCGATGTCGCCGTCGTAGTCGAGGATGTCGAGCAGCCCCTCGACGTAGTCTGCCGCGATCTCACTCTGCCGAAACAGGTCGCCCTCGCCTGCGGCCTTACTCGGCGGCGCCTCGGCGCCGTTCTCCTCCCGCTCGCCCTCGACCGGAGCCGCCTCGGTCGGCGCCTCGTCGTCCAGGGGCTGTTCGGCGCGGGGGGTGCTGGTGTCGGTCACGGTGTCATCTCCGTACTCGCTCGGCCGGACCACTGGGTCCGCTCTGGTTTCCCGCGCGGCCGGCGGGACGTCGCCGGTGCCCGCGGGCACGTCTGTAGGGCAGTCTCGCCCGACCGCCGCGTCACGCGCGGCGCTTTGCGTACCGGCGCCAGCCTCCCGGCGGCTGCACGGCGCGCAGCGGGCCGCAGCCGGGAGAAACGGCTGCGGCCCGGACGTACTCAGCCCTGCCGCTTGGCGGGGCGGCCCTTCTTCGGGTTGGCCGGCTTCGCGCCGGGCTTCGGACCGGCGACCTTGGGCGCGGCCGGGGGCGGCGGCACGGCAGCGGGCTTGCTCCGGCCGAACAGGCCACCGGCCTTGGCCGGCTGCGTCCCGTTGCGTCCCGCAGGGGTCGCCTTGCTGCTGGTCGCGGTGACCGGCGGCGGAAACTTACGCAGCACCCACTGCTGCTGGCCGAGGGTGAAGAGGTTGTTGGTCACCCAGTAAATGATCACACCGATCGGGAAGATCGCGCCGGAGACCAGCAGCGACGCGGGGATGCCGTAGAGCATCAAGCGCTGGATCATGCGCTGCTGCGGGTCCTCCGCCCAGCCGGTCTTGAGGATCATCTGACGACTGGTGAGGTACGTGGTACCCATCATCACCAGCACCAGGACGCCAGCCATGATCTTGACGACGGTGCCGTTGGCGCCGAGCTGGGCCAACTCCGCGGCGGTGGAGCCGAACTTGCTGGCGATCGGTGCGGTGAAGAGGGTCGCGTCGGACGCGCTGTCGAACTGGTCGAGGGTCCAGCCGTAGATGTCCTTGTTGGTCTTGGCCGGATCCGGGTTGAGGCGACGCAGCACGTGGAAGAGGCCGAGGAAGACCGGGATCTGGAGGAACATCGGAAGGCAACCCATGAGCGGGTTGGCCTTCTCCTTCCGGTAGAGCTCCATCGTCTCTTTCTGGAGCGTCTCCCGGTCACCCTTGTGCTTCTCCTGCAGGGCCTTCACCTGCGGTTGGAGCGCCTGCATCGCCCGCTGCGACTTAATCTGCTTGACGAAGACCGGAAACAGGATCACCCGAACGGTGACCACCAGGAAGACGATCGCGAGGATCCACGCCCAGTTGGTGCCGAGGACTGCGGCGTCCGGAATCCCGATGGCCTCCCAGGCCGAATGCCAGGCCAGCAGGATCCACGAGATCGCGTAGTAGATCCAGTCGAGACTCAATTCTCAGGCTCCAGTCACGTCGGCAGATCGGCGGCCGCCCGGCTCCGGCACCGGATCGTATCCACCAGGATGGAATGGGTGGCAGCGTGACAGCCGCCGGACCGTCAGACCGGCTCCCCGGAGCGCGCCGTGCCGGGCAACTGCATCCAAGGCGTACGCACTGCACGACGGGTAGAACCGACAGCGGGCCGGCAGGGCCGGACTTATCCACCGACGGTACGCGACTATAGGTAGGGTCAGCACCCGGGCACCCGCTGTATTCGGGCGGGACGGCGTCGGCTCTCTGCTCATCGATGCCGCCGCCCCCGGCCAGACCGGGCGGCGGCGAGCGCCGCGTCCAGGTCCACGCCGAGCCGCTGGTAGGTGCTGGTAGCGGCGGCCGGCAGCGCGCGTACCACCAGGCTGCTTCCCGTCGGCAGGCCGGCGAGCCGTTCCCGGGTCAGGTGCCGCAACCGGCGACGGACCTTGTTCCGGACCACCGCGGGCCCGACGGCCTTGGAAACGACGAAGCCGGCACGGGACACCGGCGCGCTTTCTGCTTCCGCACCGTCCCGCGCCGGCTTCGGCGCTATGTCTTCGGACCCGGTTGTCTCCGGCAGGGTCAGATGGACGACCAGGTTGCCCCGGCCGGCTCGACGGCCACCACGAACCGCTGCGGCGAATTCACTGCTGCGCCGCAGTCTTTGCGCGGCCGCCAGCACGACGCCACTTCCTTCCGGAACGGACCCGGTCGGCCTCAGGCCGACAGGCGGGTGCGGCCCTTGGCGCGACGGGTCGAGAGGATGGCGCGACCGGCCCGGGTGCGCATGCGCAGCCGGAAGCCGTGGGTCTTCGCGCGCCGGCGGTTGTTCGGCTGGTAGGTGCGCTTGCTCACGTCAGGATCTCCGTTGTCGGACGCCCCGGGCGAGGGGATCGCCGGGTCGTGGTGGTCCAGGCCGCCACTGTGGTGGCCCCGATCGGCGCTGCCCGGGTGGTGCGTTACCTCGCCGATGCGGGTAGCGACCGTGGGCAGCGAGCACCCATCACCCTAGCAGAGGGCGGGAGAGCAGCCCCTCCAGCCTAGGTCGGGGGGCAATCACCGTCAAACCTCCCACCTGCGCCGGAGGGCGATCGAAGGGGCCGTTTTCACTGATGCCGACAGGGGGCGGGCGCGTCGACGGTTGATGATGCGGCGACAACGCTGTTACCGTGCCCGATTGCGGTCAGCGTCGGAGTTCCGCCGATGTCGCCGGCAGGCAAGACCGGACACGGTGGTGAATCGTTCGGCACGGTGAACCCGCTTCAGTGCCCGGCCACGGCAGGGGGCAGGTCCGACCCGCGCCCGGCGGGCGGCCACAATCGGTCGGTACACAGGCTGTGGATAACTTGTGGAGGACGACCGGTGCGGCGTCCGGGTTGGTGACGAGGTCACGTCCGCTCGGGCACAAGGCCTCCGGACGGCCAAGGGGACGGCGGCGTCCGGGAGCAGAGGCGAGGGGGTGGCACGACGGTGGCCGGTACGACCGACCTTGCCGCGGTGTGGACGGCGACGACTGACGAACTCGCCGACGAGATCATCTCCGCGCAGCAGCGAGCGTATCTTCGGCTGACCCGGTTACGGGCGATCGTCGACGACACCGCCCTGCTGTCCGTGCCGGACGCCTTCACCCGGGACGTGATCGAGTCCCGGCTGCGGCCGGCGATCACCGAGGCGCTCACCCGCCGGCTGGGCCGGCCGATCCAGGTCGCGGTGACCGTCCGGGCGCCGGAAGGCGGCCAGGCCACGGGCACGGTCTACCGCAGCGCGCCGGAGGCGAACCCCGCCGACCAGGACGGCGGGCCGCGGGGCTTCGACGGCCACGCCGCGGACCTCGGCCCGGGATCCGACGCCGGCCGGCAACTCCCGCTCATCCCCGAGCAGTCGCACCCGGACCGGTTCGACCGGCCGGCGCCGAACATGCCGCCGATCGACGGTGGGCCCCGTACCGGCCCCGGCATGACCGACGGCCAGGAACCCCTCTTCGGCTCCGCGTTCGGCGCGCCACCGCCGCGACCGGCCGACGCCAACCGACGAACAGTGGAACAGCACGGCTTCACCGAACAGTCCGGGCGCCCGGAGCCCCCGGCTCACGGCCCACGGGGATTCGGCGCCCGGTACGGCGAGGAGCCCGGCGGCTCCCCCCGCGACCAGCACGTGATCCGGGGCCTGCCCAACGACGGGGGCACCGACAGCGGCCCCGGCCGTAGTGGCAGCGACCACCGCCCGGTCGGGCGGGACGACCGGCGGCTGCCGGCTGGCGCGGACAGCGGCGGGAACCGGCTCAACCCCAAGTACATGTTCGAGACGTTCGTCATCGGCTCGTCCAACCGGTTCGCGCACGCAGCCTCGGTCGCCGTGGCCGAGTCGCCGGCGAAGGCGTACAACCCCCTGTTCATCTACGGCAGCTCCGGGCTGGGTAAGACCCACCTGCTGCACGCCATCGGGCATTACGCCACGACGCTGGGCAACGCCCGCTCGGTCCGGTACGTCTCGACCGAGGAGTTCACCAACGACTTCATCAACTCGCTGCGGGACGACAAGACCAGCGCGTTCCAGCGCCGCTACCGCGACGTCGACATCCTTCTCATCGACGACATCCAGTTCCTGGAGAACCGCGAGCGGACCCAGGAGGAGTTCTTCCACACCTTCAACACCCTGCACAACGCCAACAAGCAGATCGTGATCACCTCCGACCGGTCGCCCAAGCAGCTGGCGACGCTGGAGGACCGGCTGCGGACCCGCTTCGAGTGGGGCCTGCTCGCCGACATCCAGCCGCCGGACCTGGAGACCCGCATCGCGATCCTGCAGAAGAAGGCCGCCCAGGAGCGCCTGTACGCCCCGCCGGACGTACTCGAGTTCATCGCCTCCCGGGTGTCGAACTCGATTCGGGAACTGGAAGGTGCGCTGATCCGGGTCACCGCCTTCGCCAGCCTCACCCGCTCGAACGTGGAGCTGTCACTGGCCGAGGAGGTGCTGCGGGACTTCATCCCCGACGGCACCGGGCCGGAGATCACCGCCGACCAGATCATGGTCTCCACCGCCGACTACTTCGGGGTCAGCCTGGAGGATCTGCGCGGGCACTCCCGCTCGCGGGTCCTGGTCAACGCCCGCCAGGTCGCCATGTACCTGTGTCGGGAACTGACCGACCTGTCACTGCCCCGGATCGGTCAGGCATTCGGTGGACGGGACCACACCACCGTCATGCACGCCGACCGTAAGATCCGCCAACAGATGGCCGAGCGGCGCTCGCTCTACAACCAGATCGCCGAGTTGACCAACCGGATCAAACAGAACACCTGAGGCGTACGTCTCGTCCGACGCCACCTGCGTCGTCACCGAGGTCCGGCCGGAAGTCGGCCGGACCTTCTTCGTGTCCACCTGTTGACACTCGACGAGGTGTAGACGACACCATCGGAGGCATGTCCGCTCCGGCTTCCGCTCGTTGTCCACAGCTCGTTGTCCACCTCCTGTGGATAAGCCACTCGCCGTCAACATCCAGTTACCCACAGCCTGTGGAGAAACCCTGGGGACAACGTTGTGGACGGCTGGGGACGGCTGGGGACAACCGGTCGCCCTGTCCACCGTCGACGACCCACCTGTGGACAACCTGTTGAAGGTTCTGGGGATGACGGCGTCCGAGACGCCCGCGACGATCCACAGGACTGGGGAGAAAGTCGGTGGATTACCGGTGGACAACCGGTGGACAACGGTGGACAACGTCGTCCACGAGAGCCGCCTGTGGACCACGGGCCGGGTTGTACCCCTACTTCTCCACAGTCAACCCACCGGTGGATAACCCTGTGACCTGCCCAGACAGGGGTTTTCCACAGTTTGCACAGGTGCGATGAAGACGATGGGTTATCTCTTCTAAAAGAACGAAAAACCAATCATCACCGTTGGGCTTTCTGTGGATCGTGTCGCTGCCGCTGGGCAGACCCGCCAGAGCGACACGATCCATGGGGTCGGGCACACAGCCGATACCATCGCGCCCTAAGGTTCGATGGGCACCGGCACGCCAGGCGGGTCGGTGGGCAGCGTCCGGCATGAGAGAGTTGACGACGTCGACGCGGAGGCATTGATGAAATTCCGAGTAGAGCGCGACGCGCTCGCCGAAGCCGTGGCCTGGACCGCGAAGAGCCTGCCCAACCGGCCTTCTGTGCCGGTGCTGGCCGGTGTGATGCTCCGCGTCACCGACGGCAGCCTGCAGGTGTCCGGCTTCGACTACGAGGTCTCCAGCCAGGTCGCCGTCGAGGTGCAGGGCGATGCCGACGGTGCCGCGCTGGTATCCGGGCGGCTGCTCGCCGAGATCACCAAGGCGCTGCCCGCCAAACCGGTGGACATCGCCGCCGTGGGCGCGCACCTCGAGCTGGTCTGCGGCAGCGCCCGGTTCACCCTGCCCACAATGCCGGTGGAGGACTACCCCACGCTGCCCGAGATGCCAGCCAGCGCCGGCACGATCGACGCCGCCGCCTTCGCCGCCGCAGTAGCCCAGGTCGCGATCGCCGCCAGCCGGGACGAGACACTGCCGATGATGACCGGCGTGCGCGTCGAGATCTCCGGCAACAGCCTGGCCATGCTCGCCACCGACCGCTACCGGCTGGCGCTGCGCGAAATGGAGTGGACCCCGGACGACCCGAAGATCAGCCTCAACGCGCTGGTGCCGGCCCGCACGCTCAACGACACCGCCAAGGCCCTCGGCCCGCTGGGCGGCCAGGTCGTGCTGGCGCTCTCCCAGGGCTCCGCTGGCGAAGGCATGATCGGTTTCTCCGGCGGCACCCGGCGCACCACGAGCCGCTTGCTCGACGGCGCCAACTACCCCCCGGTGCGGTCACTCTTCCCGGCCACCCACAACGCCGAGGCGCGGGTACCCGTCAGCACCCTCATCGAGGTCGTCAAGCGGGTCGCCCTGGTCGCCGAGCGGGCCACCCCGGTGCTGCTCAGCTTCAGCGCCGACGGCCTGGTGGTCGAGGCCGGCGGCACCGAGGAGGCCCGGGCCAGCGAGGCCATGGAGGCGACCTTCAGCGGGGAGCCGGTCACCATCGGGTTCAACCCCCAGTACCTCATCGACGGGCTGGCCAATCTCGGCACCCAGTTCGCGGTGCTGCACTTCGTCGACGCCTTCAAACCCGCGGTGATTTCCCCGGCCGGGGAGGATGGCGAGCTCATCGGTGGGTACCGGTACCTCATCATGCCGATCCGCGTGTCCCGCTGATCGGCAGAGCACACCCGTACCCACGAAAGGTAGTCACCAAGATGCAGCTCGGCCTGGTAGGACTCGGCCGGATGGGCGGCAACATGCGCGAGCGGTTGCGCACCGCCGGTCACGAGGTGGTTGGTCTCGACCACAACGCGGAGCTGAGTGACGTCGCCAGCCTGGCTGAGCTGGCCGAAAAGCTGGACGCACCACGGGCGGTCTGGGTGATGGTGCCCGCCGCCGTCACCGATACCACCATCAACGAACTGGCCGCCGTGCTCGACGAGGGAGACCTCATCATCGACGGTGGCAACTCGCGATTCAGTGACGACGCCCTTCGGGCCGAACGGCTCGACGAACGGGGCATCGGCTACATCGACGTGGGCGTGTCCGGCGGGGTGTGGGGGCGGCAGAACGGCTACGGCCTGATGGCCGGTGGAGCCCAGGAACACGTCGAACGCCTCATGCCGATCTTCAACGCGCTCAAGCCCGAGGGCGAGTTCGGCTTCGTTCACGCCGGCCCGGTCGGTGCCGGCCACTACGCCAAGATGGTGCACAACGGCATCGAGTACGGCCTCATGCACGCCTACGCCGAGGGCTACGAGCTGATGGCCGCCTCGGAACTGGTGACGAACGTGCCAGGCGTGATCAAGTCGTGGCGCGAGGGCACCGTTGTCCGCTCCTGGCTGCTGGACCTGCTCGACCGGGCGCTGGAGGAGGATCCGCAGCTGAACCAGCTCAGCGACTACACCGAGGACACCGGCGAGGGGCGGTGGACGGTGGACGAGGCGGTCCGGCTCGCTGTGCCACTCAACGTCATCACCGCCTCGCTGTTCGCTCGGTTCGGCTCCCGGCAGGACGACTCTCCGGCGCTGAAGGCCGTCTCCGCGCTGCGCCAGCAGTTCGGCGGGCACGCCGTCCGCAAGCGCTGACCGGCACCGCGAATCCGTGTACGTCCGCCGGCTCGAACTGGTCGACTTCCGCTCGTACGAGCGCGTCGACGTCGACCTCGAGGCGGGGCCGAACGTCCTGATCGGCGCCAACGGCGTCGGTAAGACCAACCTGGTCGAGGCACTGGGTTACGTGGCGACGCTGGACTCACACCGGGTCGCCACGGACGCACCGCTGGTGCGGATGGGCGCCTCCGCCGCGGTCATCCGCTGCGCGGTCGTGCACGACGGACGGGAACTTCTGATCGAGCTGGAAATCGTCCCGGGCAGGGCCAACCGCGCCCGACTCGGCCGCTCTCCGGCCCGTCGGGCCCGCGACGTTCTGGGCGCACTACGCCTGGTGCTCTTCGCCCCGGAGGATCTCGAACTGGTCCGGGGCGACCCGGCCGAGCGCCGCCGCTACCTCGACGACCTGCTGGTGCTGCGCCAACCCCGGTACGCCGGCGTGCGCGCCGACTACGAACGGGTGGTCAAACAACGTAACGCGCTGTTGCGTACCGCATATCTGGCCCGCAAGACCGGCGGCTCGCGGGGCGGGGACCTCAGCACCCTGGCCGTCTGGGACACCCATCTGGCCCGCAACGGCGCCGAGCTGCTCGCCGGCCGGCTGGAGCTGGTCGCCGCGCTGACCCCACACGTGGCCAAGGCGTACGACGCGGTGGCCGCCGGGCGGGGTGCGGCGGGGATCGCCTACCGACCGTCGGTGGAGCTGGCCGAGCCCACCACCGACCGGGAGGCCCTCGCCACGGTGCTTGCCGGCGCGCTTGAGGAGTTGCGATCCGCCGAGATCGAGCGGGGTACCACCCTGGTCGGTCCGCACCGCGACGACCTCACGCTCAGTCTGGGGCCACTGCCGGTCAAAGGGTACGCCAGCCATGGCGAGTCTTGGTCGTATGCGCTGGCGCTCCGGCTGGCCGGGTACGACCTGCTTCGCAGCGACGGCATCGAACCGGTGCTGGTGCTCGACGACGTCTTCGCCGAACTGGATGTCGGCCGGCGCGACCGGCTGGCGGACCTGGTGGGCGGGGCCAGTCAGCTGCTGGTGACCTGCGCGGTCGCCGACGACGTGCCGGCCGTCCTGCGCGGCGTACGGTACGAGGTGGCGGAGGGGACGGTGCGTCGTGCCGAGTGACCCACAGCACGCGGATCAGCGACCCCAGGCGGGCCCGGGCGGGAAGCCGGGCAGCGACGGCGTCGAGCGCCCGACGGCCGACGAGGGTGTGGCCGGGCCACAGTTGGCGCGTGCGGTGCTGGACGCGGCGAAGGTCCGAAGGGAGACGGCCGGACGGAACCGGTCCCGTGGCGCGACCGGCGGGACCGGCGGCGAACGTCGTCTGCGCGGCTACTCGGGTCCGGGTCCGGATCCGCGCGATCCGCAGCCCCTCAGTGTCGTGCTCAACCGGTTGGTGAAGGCCCGCGGCTGGCAGCAGCCGGCCGCGGAGGCGAGGGTCTTCGGTGCCTGGGAGCGGGTGGTCGGTGAAGAGGTGGCTCAGCACAGCCGCCCGGTGAAGTTGGAGAACGGGGAGCTGACCGTCGAGGCGCGCTCCACCGCGTGGGCGACGCAACTGCGGCTGCTCGCCGGCTCGCTGTTGCAGCAGATCGGCCGGGAGGTCGGCCACAACGTGGTCCGCAGGCTACACATCCACGGCCCGGCCGCGCCGTCCTGGTCGCGGGGTCCGCGCCGGGTACGTGGCCGGGGACCCCGCGACACCTACGGCTGACCCGGCCGGGCGTGGTGGCTACGGCTGGGCGACCCGGCGCGGGGCCGCAGACTCGGCGTACACGGCGAATCCGTGGTCGGCGCAGCGCCGGTAGAAGGCGGCCAGCACGCTCAGCTCCGCGCAGGTGAAGTTCCACTGCGGCGCGGCTCCGCTGTCGTCGCGCAGCGCGTCGAGCCGGCTGTCCAGCCAGCGCAGCTGCTGCTCGGCCAGCCGCCCGTCAGACAGCAACGAACGTAGTACCGCACCGACGGACTCGAAGGTGACAGCCTCGCCCTGCGGCCGGTGCGCGGCGACGAAGCGTTCGACGCCGGCCGCGATCCAGGCGCAGCCGTCGGGATCGATGACTGGATCCTCGTCCTCGGCCGCCGCGTCAGTGGCGTAGAGCACACCGTCGAGCCCGAGGACAAGATCCACGATCTCCGTGTAGGCGGTGGCCCGGATTGTGCCCGTCTTCGCGATCAGTTCGGCGAGCGCGGCGGTAGGCGCCGAAATTCCCTGCACATCGGCGATGTCGCCGAAGTCGACGAACTCGGCCGGTGCGGCCGGATCGTAGAAGCGGCCGGTCCGCGGCCACTGGACCGCGACGTTGTCCAGCCCCATCTCATGTCACCCTTTCAACGAACACAGGCGGTTGATCGGATCGATCGTCCGGTTCCGACCGTGAAAGATCAAGGCCGGCGGGCAACCTGACCCTCGCGGAACGGTACGCCCGTGCGGCACCGGCCGGTACACCCGCTGGCGGACCTTGGGTCGGCCACGCTGTCGTGCGGCGAACCTGATGATCATGCCATGTTGTGTAGGGGGAGTAGTGGACAGCGCGATTCGGCCCGCTACGTAGATCTGAGCCGCCGCGAAGGGGTGCCGAGTGGTGGTTCTGTCGCCCGCGCACAGTAAGATTGGCGTGAGACGAAGACCCGGTGCGGAGTGGCGGGGTCGCGGGTCCGGTGCGGGCCCACGACCATTGTCCGACTCGGGTCGAGCCGATCGCGATTCGCGGGCAACCGCGGCGACCGGCGCGTTCGACCCGTACCCCGGAATTGTCACCGGTGCCGGTCTGCGTGCCGACGTCGCGTCCTGTCCCGCCGAACCCGCGCCCGGCCGTGCCCTACGGCGCGGTCGGCGCGAGAAAGTGGCCGAGGGTGGCAGCGCAGGACAATCAGCAGTACGGCGCAGAATCGATCACTGTCCTCGAAGGGCTGGAGGCGGTCCGCAAGCGGCCCGGCATGTACATCGGGTCGACCGGCGAACGGGGCCTGCACCACCTGGTGTGGGAGGTCGTCGACAACGCCGTGGATGAGGCGTTGGCCGGTCACTGCGACACGATCGACGTGGTGCTGCTCGCCGACGGCGGCGTCCGGGTCACCGACAACGGCCGGGGCTTCCCGGTCGACCTGCATCCCAAGCTCAAGAAGCCGGGCGTCGAGGTGGCGCTGACCGTGCTGCACGCGGGCGGCAAGTTCGACGGCAAGGCGTACGCGGTCTCCGGCGGCCTACACGGCGTCGGCGTCAGCGTGGTGAACGCCCTCTCCACGAAGATGGAGGTGGAGATCCACAAGGACGGCTTCGTCTGGCGGCAGCAGTACCACAACTCGAAGCCGACCCCGCTGGAGAAGGGCGAGTCGACGGACCGGACGGGCTCGGCGGTCGCCTTCTGGCCCGACCCGGATGTCTTCGAGACCGTCGACTTCGACTTCCAGACCATCTACCGGCGCATCCAGGAGTACGCCTTCCTCAACCGTGGCCTCACCATCCACCTGCTCGACGAGCGGGTCCGGGAGGGCGAGGAGGGCAAGCCACGCGAGGTCACCTTCTGCTACCAGGGCGGCATTGCCGACTTCGTCCGGCATCTCAACGCCTCGAAGAACCCGATCCACAAGACGGTGGTCGAGTTCGGCGCCGAGGAGGAGGGCATGTCGGTCGAGATCGCCATGCAGTGGAACGAGTCATACGGCGAGTCGGTCTACACCTTCGCCAACACGATCAACACCCACGAGGGCGGCACCCACGAGGAGGGCTTCCGGGCCGCGCTGACCGGCGTGGTCAACCGGTACGGAGCCGACAAAAAGTTCCTCAAGGGCGACGAGAAACTCTCCGGCGAGGACATCCGCGAGGGCCTTGCCTCGATCATCTCGGTCAAGCTGACCAACCCGCAGTTCGAGGGCCAGACCAAGACCAAGCTGGGCAACACGCCGGTGAAGAGCTTCGTGCAGCGGGTCTGCAACGAGTGGCTCATCGACTGGATGGACCGTAACCCGGCCGAGGCGAAGATCATCATCACCAAGGCGTCCCAGGCCGCCCGCGCCCGGATCGCCGCCCAGCAGGCCCGCAAGTTGGCCCGGCGCAAGTCGCTGCTGGAGTCCGGCTCGATGCCGGGCAAGCTGGCCGACTGCCAGTCCACCGACCCGCGCGAGTCCGAGGTGTTCATCGTCGAGGGCGACTCGGCGGGCGGTTCGGCCAAGCAGGGGCGTGACCCGCGTACCCAGGCGATCCTGCCGATCCGGGGCAAGATCCTGAACGTGGAGAAGGCCCGGATCGACCGGGTGCTGAAGAACAACGAGGTGCAGGCGCTCATCACCGCGCTGGGCACCGGCATCCACGACGACTTCGACATGGAGAAGCTGCGCTACCACAAGGTGGTGCTGATGGCCGACGCCGACGTCGACGGCCAGCACATCCAGACGTTGCTGCTCACCCTGCTGTTCCGCTTCATGCGCCCCCTGGTCGAGCTGGGCCACGTCTACCTGGCCGCACCGCCGCTCTACAAGATCAAGTGGAACAAGAAGGGCGACGACGCGCAGTACGCGTACTCCGACCGGGAGCGCGACGGGCTGATCGCGCTGCGGCAGCAGAAGAAGCCGAACGCCAGGCCGGACGACATCCAGCGGTTCAAGGGTCTCGGCGAGATGAACTACCCGGAGCTGTGGGAGACCACGATGAACCCGGCCACCCGGACACTTCGTCAGGTCACCCTGGACGATGCGGCAACCGCCGACGAGCTGTTCAGCGTTCTGATGGGTGAGGACGTCGAGGCCCGCCGTTCGTTCATCCAGCGCAATGCCAAGGACGTCCGCTTCCTGGACATCTGATGGACCGGTGCCGGGCCGGAGACCGCTCCGGTCCGGTCCGCCGGTCCACAGAGTTATCCACAGCTTGGCCGGTATCCACAGGTGTTATCCACAGCGCAAAAACGACCTTCAGTCTGATAAGGGTTAACAGTGACCGATTCCCCCGAGTCCACACCCAACGAGCCCGAGATCCCCGAGGCGCTGGCCGCCGTCGTCTCGCACGACCGGATCGAGCCGGTCGGGCTCGAGGTGGAGATGCAGCGCTCCTACCTCGACTACGCGATGAGCGTCATCGTCGGGCGGGCGCTGCCGGACGTCCGGGACGGGCTCAAGCCGGTCCACCGCAAGATCCTCTACGCGATGTTCGACTCGGGCTACCGGCCGGACCGCGGCTACGTGAAGTGCTCCCGGGTTGTCGGTGACGTGATGGGCCAGTTCCACCCGCACGGCGACTCGGCCATCTACGACGCGCTGGTCCGGATGGCGCAACCCTGGTCGCTGCGCTACCCACTGGTCGACGGCAACGGCAACTTCGGTTCACCCGGAAATGATCCGGCTGCGGCGATGCGTTACTGTCTGTCACCTGACAGCCGGATTCGTACCGCTGTGGGAAGCGTGCGGATCGGCGACGTGGTGCTGGGTGCGGCGCCGAGCAGCGAGACCGACGTCGACCTGAAGGTCCGCGACCGCAACGGCGACCTGGTCCGCGCCTCGAAGTTCTTCCACTCCGGCGAGCACCCGACGCTGCGGCTGCGCACCCGCGAGGGATACGAGCTGACCGGCACCCACAACCACCCGGTGCTCTGCCTGGTGGACGTGGCCGGTGTGCCGACCCTGCTCTGGAAGCTGCTCGCCGAGATCTCCCCCGGCGACCGGGTGGTGCTCCAGCGCAGTGTGCCGGACGAGATCGGCTACCCGATGCTGGAGCACGTCGAGGCCGCCGTTCTCGCCGGTGCCCTGGTGAGCGGGGGCCGGATCTCGCATGAGTGGGTCGAGTTCACCAACACCGACCGACAGTTCTTCACCCGCGTCGTGGCTGCCTTCGACCTAGCCGTCGGCGGCAGGCGCTGGTTCGGCGAGGAGGTCATGCCCTCGGGCAAGACCCTGCACCGTATTCGCGTCAGTAGTCGGCAGCTTGCGACTACGGCTCTCGGTGAGTTGGTCGGTGCGCGGAGTGCGGCGAATTCCGTGCCCGAGTTCGTCTGGCAGGGGCCGGCGGCCATCAAGCGAGCCTTCGTCCAGGCCCTCTTCGAGGGGGACGGCTCCTCGTCGCTGCTGCCGCGCAGCACCATCCAGATCTCGTACTCCAGCAGCAGCGAGCGGCTCGCCCGCGAGGTGCAGCAGCTGCTGCTGGAGTTCGGCGTGATCAGCCGGCAGTGCCGGTACGACAGCGGCGAGATCAAGGTCGTCATCACCAACCGCAGGGACGTGCGGATCTTCGCCGCCCACGTCGGCTTCCTCGGCCGCAAGCAGGCCAAGCTGGAGTCGGAGCTGGAGTCGGTGCCGGCAAGTAGCACCGCGCTTTCCAGCGACCACGTGCCGCTGGTCGCTGACTTCATCCGCGAGCACGGCGCGAGCCGTTGGACCGAGCGGGACTGGCTGCGCCGACACAACGTGGACCGGGTCGAGCGTTGGGAGCGGCACCGGGAAGAGATCGCGGCCCGGATCACCAACGCCGGGGTGCTCGACGTGGTCGAGCCTCTGGTCGACGGGCGCTTCTACTACGCCGAGGTGGCCGAGGTCGCGGACGCGGGCGTCCAGCCGGTCTACAGCATCCGGGTCGACACCGACGACCATTCGTTCGTCTCCGACGGCTTCGTCAGCCACAACACAGAATGCAAGCTCGACCCGCTGGCCATGGAGATGCTGCGGGACATCGACGAGGACACCGTCGACCTGCAGGACAACTACGACGGGCGGGCCAAGGAACCCACCATCCTGCCGTCCCGAATCCCCAACCTGCTGATCAACGGCTCCGAGGGCATCGCGGTCGGCATGGCCACCAAGATCCCACCGCACAACCTGCGCGAGATCGGGGCGGCGGTGCAGTGGTGCCTGGAGCGCCCGGAGGCGGACGAGGCCAGCACGCTGGAGGCGCTGCTGGAGATCGTCAGGGGTCCGGACTTCCCCACCTACGGCCTGATCGTGGGTCAGCAGGCCATCCAGGACGCGTACCGCACCGGACGCGGCTCGATCCGGATGCGCGCCGTGGTGGAGGTCGAGGAGGACAAGCGGGGTCGGCCGGCACTGGTCGTCAGCGAACTGCCCTACCAGGTGAACCCGGACAACCTGGCCGAGCGGATCGCCGAGTTGATCAAGGAGGGCAAGCTCGCCGGCATCGCCGACATCCGCGACGAGTCCTCCGGGCGTACCGGCATGCGAATCGTGTTGGTGCTCAAGCGCGACGCGGTCGCGAAGGTGGTGCTGAACAACCTCTACAAGCACACCCAACTCCAGGAGACCTTCGGTGCCAACATGCTGGCCCTGGTCGACGGAGTGCCGCGCACGTTGAACCTGGCGCAGTTCATCCGCTACTACGTCGAGCACCAGATCGAGGTGATTCGACGGCGGACGGCGTTCCGGCTGCGGAAGGCGGAGGAGCGGGCGCACATCCTGCGCGGCCTGTCCAAGGCGTTGGACGCGCTGGACGAGGTGATCGCCCTGATCCGGCGCTCGCCCACCGTCGAGGACGCGCGCCAGGGTCTGATCCGGCTGCTGGACATCGACGAGATTCAGGCCACCGCGATCCTGGACATGCAGTTGCGCCGGCTCGCCGCGCTGGAGCGGCAGCGGATCCTCGACGACCTGGCCAAGTTGGAGGTGGAGATCGCCGATCTGAAGGACATCCTCGCCAAGCCGGAGCGGCAGCGTCGGATCGTGTCCGAGGAACTCGGCGAGATCGTGGCCAAGTGGGGCGACGAACGGCGTACGAAGATTATTCCATTCGACGGTGAGGTCTCGATGGAGGACCTCATCGCCCGGGAGGACGTGGTCGTCACGATCACCCGCACCGGGTACGCGAAGCGCACGAAAGTCGACCTCTACCGCTCGCAGCGACGCGGCGGCAAGGGGGTCAGTGGCGCCACGCTGCGGCAGGACGACATCGTCAGCCACTTCTTCGTCTGCTCGACGCACGACTGGATGCTGTTCTTCACGAACAAGGGGCGGGTGTACCGGGCCAAGGCGTACGAGCTTCCGGAGGCCAGTAGGGTGGCCAAGGGCCAACACGTGGCCAATCTGCTTGCCTTCCAACCGGACGAGCAGATCGCACAGATCATCGAGATCCCGAATTACCAGGTGGCCCCCTACCTGGTCCTGGCGACGAAGAACGGCCTGGTGAAGAAGACGCGGCTTGAGGAGTTCGACTCCAACCGATCCGGCGGCATCATCGCGATCAACCTGCGCGATGAGGACGAGCTGGTCGGTGCTGCCCTCGCCGGCCCCGCCGACGACCTGCTGCTGGTCTCCAAGAATGCTCAGGCGATCCGGTTCAATGCCAGCGACGAGGCGTTGCGGCCGATGGGCCGGGCGACTTCGGGCGTGATCGGCATGCGCTTCGGCGAGGAGGACGTGCTGCTGGCCATGGAGGTCGTCCGCGAGGGTCTGGACGTTCTGGTGGCCACGAACGGGGGATACGCGAAACGCACCCCGATCGAGGAATACCCGGTCCAGGGCCGGGGAGGTAAGGGTGTGCTGACTGCGAAGATCACCGAGCGGCGGGGTGGTCTGGTGGGTGCGGTGGTGATCGACCCGGACGATGAGCTGTTTGCCATCACCAGCAACGGTGGCGTCATCCGGACTCCGGTGAAGCCTGTACGCCGCACGCGTGACCGGAACACAATGGGGGTCAAGCTGATGGACCTCCCGGATGGCGTGACTATCGTGGCGATTGCTCGCAATGCCGACGAGCCTGACGAACAGGACTAGTTGAATGACGGAGACACAGGCGAAGTCGGGGAACGCGGGGACCTCGGCCAACCCGGTCGACGAGGAGGCCGCGAAGAGCGGCACACCACCGACCGGCCGCGCGGCCGTGGGCCGGGCCACCGTCCCCGCCGACGCGCCTGCCCCGAAATTCACCCGGGCTCCCGGCATGACCCCACCCCCGGACAAGCCGACAGAAGGACAGACAGCCGAGGCCGGGGATGAGGGAACCGGTGCCGAGGCCCCCAACATCCCGGACGCCACGCCGGACCTCACCGCCGGCAAGCCGACGGCTCCCCAGCCTGCCGCTGCCCGTTCCGGCCAGTCCTCAGTCGCTGCCACCGGCCTCCTACCGAGCGCCAGCACCGGGACGACCGGCACCCAACCCCGGGTGACCGGTGCCGGCGTGCGGCCGGATGCCACCCGCCCACTCGGTTTCGGTCGGCCGGCGAATGGCGGCGGGCTGCCGCCGGGAGTCGGAACCCCGGCGGTCGGTGCCGCCCGGGTGGGTGAGGCGGTGCGTGCCGCGCGTACCTCGGTCAGTTCGGCCGCCTCACGGGGGCCGCGACGGGCCCGGCTGAACCTCAAGCGGATCGACCCCTGGTCCGTGATGAAGTTCGCGTTCGCCGTGTCGGTCGTGCTGTTCATCGTCATCGTCGTCGCGACATCGGTGCTCTACCTGGCGTTGGACGCGATGGGTGTGTTCGCCAGCGTGAACGACAGCCTGGGTGACCTGGTCAACGCGGGCGGCGGGCAGAGCACCAGCGGGTTCCAGATCACCGCGCGTGGTGTGATCTTCTCATCGGCGTTGATCGGGCTGGTCAACGTCGTGCTGTTCACCGCTCTCGCCACATTGGGGGCGTTCGTCTACAACGTCTGCGCCGACCTGGTGGGCGGCATCGAGCTGACCCTCGCCGAGCGCGACTGACCTGACGAGCAGGCTCGGCCGGCTCGCTCCCGCGGGGCGGCCGAGCCTGAACGTGTCGGGCCTAATCCGATGGGCGCCACCGCCGGTCCTCCGCTAGGTTTGAGGGGCGACGACCTGTGGGCGACACCCCTCCCCGATTTGGGGGCACCTGGGCGGATGGGTTAACCTTGCTCGTCGCTACGCGGGGCTATAGCTCAGTCGGTTAGAGCGCAGAGCTGATAACTCTGAGGTCGCTGGTTCGATTCCAGCTAGCCCCACCGCACATTGTCCGACGAGGCGTCGAGCGTAAGGGGCAGCACCGATGTTCAAGAAGCTGTTGATCCTGGCCGGCGTCGTCGGTGTGGCCGCCGTGGTGGCGAAGAAAATCAAGGAAACGAACGACGAGCGTGCCCTCTGGCATGAGGCGACCACCCCGCCGGACCTTCGCTGACAGTCTGCTTCGCATCGGGCGGTTTTGCTGCCCAACGGGGCCCTAGCTCAACTGGCAGAGCACTGCCTTTGCAAGGCAGGGGTTAGGGGTTCGAGTCCCCTGGGCTCCACCGACCGCACCATTGTGCGAACCGGTGGTACTCCTGAAGTGCCCCCGTCCGTTTCGGGCGGGGGCATCGTCGTGTCGGTGGGGATCTTGAACACGGGGACGACTCCCTGGTCGGTGATTTGGACTTCGGCGATGAGGGTCTCGATGGCGGCTTTGCGTTCGGTGGCGGTGCCGCTGGTCATGATGGTGCTGAGGTGGTCGCGGATGCGGGCGACGGTGCCGGGCGGCGGGGGCTCGGGCTGGACCGTCAGGCCGGCGTCGAGTTCGGTGTGCCGGGCTTGAAGTTGAGCCAGCCGTTGGCGGAGTTCCCGGATGCGTGGGCCGGCGGTGGCGTCGTCCATGGTGCCGTTCTCGAACGCCGTGTGATACCGGTCGATCGCGTTCTCGGTGCTGGTGATCTGGTGGGCGACGGCGGTGAGTTCGGCCCGTCGGTCGTCGCTGGTGGTGTCGTGTTGGGCGTGGGCGCGGTCGATCATGGCGGCGAGGACGGGTTCGGCGGTGGTGTAGAAGTCGAGTAGGGCTTTGAGGATCATCTGGTCGAGGTCGTCGGCGGGGAGGCGGGGTGCGGTGCAGGTGGCGTGTTTGCCGTAGCGGGTGCGGGTGAAGCAGGTGTAGTAGCGGTAGCGGCGGGTGCGGCCTTTGGCGGACGTGCCGATGTAGCGCTGTCCGCACCGCGGACATGTCAGTAGGCCGGTGAGGTAGTAGTCCGAGTCGGACATGGCCCGCTGGGTTTGGGCATCGCCTCGCGCGGAGGCGATGTCCTGGGCACGGCGGAACGTGTCCCGGTCGATGAGCGGCTCGTGGGCGTCGGGGACGTAGACGTCGCGGTAGGCGATGTCCCCGGTGTAGGCGGGGTTGTCCAGGATCCGGTTGATGGTGTGTCCGGACCACTTCTTCCCGGTCCGGTTGGGGATACCACGCTCGTTGAGGTCGCTGGCGATAGCGCGGGTGCCGAGTCGGTCGCGGGTGTAGAGGCGGAAGATGTCCCGCACGATGGGTGCCTCGTCGGGGTGGGGGACGAGGCGTTGGGTGTCGCGGTTGACGAGGTAGCCGTAGGGGCGGTTGCCTCCGGCCCATTGGCCTTTGCTGGCTTTCGCGGTCATGCCGCTTTTCACCCGGTCGATGATCATGTTGCGTTCGTATTCGGCGAAGACGGCGAGGAATTGCAGCATCATGCGGCCGACTGCGCCGCCGGTGTCGACGGGTTCGGTGGCGGAGGCGACTCGGACGTTGGCGGCGTCGAGGGCAGGGTCTTTGCGTTGTCGATGTGCGGGGCTGTGAGCTGGGCTGACGTGTCGATTGGGGTCGACTGAGGACGGGTGTGGCCCCTTCGGTGATCATGAGGTTTGTCGAGAACTTCGTGATCCTGGGAAGGGCC